>CAYTOW010000086.1:0-1518 GCA_964439655.1 uncultured Mycoplasmataceae bacterium | reverse complement strand
GTGGTTTTGATGATAACTCCCACCATTCTTTATGTGGATTTTCAAGAAATTTAAACAGGTTTATGTAAGTTAGTAAATGAAAACGCATCACACCAATCATGTTAGAATATGCCCAATTTCGTTGTGTTTTTCTTTGTATTACAAGCATTATTAATTGTACTATCAATGCTGACCATATTTGTATTTCTATTGCATTTTGATTGTCGCCTAAGAAGTATTTTAAAGGGAAGTTTTGTTTTAACCTTTTAAACATTGTCTCAATTTGCCACCTATGCTTGTAAATATCAGCTACTTTATCAGGGCTTATTTCTAAGTTATTGGTAATAAACTCATAGACTTTGTTTTTTTCTGCATCCCAATATGCAACACGTCTTATTTCAATAGACTTATTATTTTTTTCTACTATAATTAGTTCGTCTTTGAGTACTGCATCACTTGTCTTGTCAGATAAATCAAACTCTTTGATGCTTTTATAGACAGCATTATCTTTTTGTCTAGTTACGAAGTAGACACCATTTAATGTCCATTGTAAATACTGTAAATAATCATTGTATGCTTTATCAAATACCACAAAAGAATCCTTTTTTAAGTCTAAATCCTTTAGAAAAGTATGGTCATGTGTAGCTGCATCACTAAAGCGTATTAAGCAAGGAACATCTTCTAAGGCATTTATCATGGTATGCACCTTAATACCGCCTTTCTTTTTGCCAGTATGGGGATTACGTCCTACACCTTTTAAAATATCACTAAACAAGCTAATTGTAGTGGAATCTACGATTTTTAAGTTCTTAACTGGCGATTTAAGTTTGCTGCTGTCCGATAAAAATGGAGCATAACGTTGTAATAGTTTTGAATAGATTGTACCAAAGACTTCACTGCTTCTTTTCTTGTTTGCATCTGATAGAGTGCTTCGCTTTGGGAACTGTTTTAAGTTTAGATGATTGATACGCCCTTCAAAGGCAAGAAAAACTGTGGTAAGCTCTCGAAGTGAAGATACACCACTCATTATAGCAAATAGCATAGTTACTAAATGCTCGTATGTTTTAAACTTCTTATAATACCTATCACTATTATATTGTTCGGCTGTCCGATTAATATCAACTTGTGGAATAAATTTTAAAATCTGTTTAATTATGGGAGTTCCGCTAAAGTGTGTACCTTTGTTCATAGTCAATATAGTTCTGTAAAACAATATTAACTATAAAGTGGGAAATCCAACTATGGAAATCCCACTTTTAAAAAGTTTTATCGGACACTAATGATTTTATTTAGTTTTTCTATTAAATTCACAAGTGTAAAATTGGTGTATTTTAATGAAAAGTAAAAATATTTAAGACAAATAACCTTTTTAAGAAGGGATTTAACTAATAATTTCTAAAAATAGTATTAATTTGGTAGAATAATACCTTTTCTAAGTAACTTGTCGCAATAAAATTACAAAACAAATAAGTTGGGTTAATTTTGAACTATTATTAATTTAAAAACAATTTATTATGCATTTATTACAAGAAGGCGGTC
>CAYTOW010000085.1:0-1531 GCA_964439655.1 uncultured Mycoplasmataceae bacterium | reverse complement strand
TGCCATCATATAATCTAAAGCAAATACTTGTAAATATTTTTCTTTTTTAATATTTGTACTTAAAGATGTTTCTAGTCCTTTTGAAATGTTTAATGCTTTTTTTAGAGTTTTTATTGAAGATAAAATTTTATTTGCATTATCAATGTTTTTTGTTAATTTTTTAACTTTAAAACTAGTTATATCCTTACTAAAAGCTTCTCCAGCATAAATTCTTGCATATTTTCTTATCATTTTTGAAATAGGATCTTTTTTCCCTTCTGTGAACATAACTATTTTTTTTATTTTTTTATTAAATGAGATAAAAGGATTTGTAATGTTTTTATTACTTTTATCAAGTATTTTTATCACTTCATCAATTATATTTATAATATTATCAATTTTTTCATCTGTAATCGTAGGAGTATTTTCTTTAAAATCTGGAATCATTAAATTTGCATATGAACCAAACATGTCAAATAAGAATAGTCTTGCATAGGTTTCATCAGGTAAAATATTTTCTGAAAATAATTTGACTATTGGAGCACTTATACTATGAGAATATTTTTTATCTAAATTATTTATTTCAATATTATTTAATTTTTGAATTAGATTAAAAACTTTTTGTTGTGTTAGTATATATTTAGTAAGTGAGTTTAAATAAGTTTCTCCAGCATCACTTTCTAATAATGAATCAAAAGTAATATTTTTTATCGTTGGCTCAACATCAGAAACTTTATAAGATTTCCTATTAATTTCTTTTAATTCATTTTTTGACATAAGATGAACTTGTTTACTCACATACCCACTAACAACAGCACAAGCCTCAGAAGTTCCATACTCTCGACTATATTTTTTTCCATCATAAGTCCAAATACCATCACTTACATACTCATTTATATGTTCACCATAGTTAGCATAAATAGCTCGTTTATCTGTCTTTCTATCCAAAGAACTAACAGCTATAACATTTTTATACCCAGCAGGATAAGCCACTGCCTTTTCACCATCATTTCCTGCAGCAGCTACAAAAATAATACCTTGTTTAGCATACTTATCAATAGTAGCTTCAAGCTCTTTAGAATATTCACCTGACGAAAAACTCATATTAATCACAGTTGCACCATGTTTTACTGCAAACACAATACCTTTAATAATATTTTGAGTTTTAATATCACCATTATCATCAACGACTTTTACATCAATAAGCTTAGCATTATAAGCTATACCTGTAATACCTTGACCATCATTAGCCGAAGCAATAACAGAAGCTATCTTAGTACCATGACCATTAGTATCTATAGCTTTGTCTGAATTAGTAGTAAAATCATACTCAGCAATTACTTTACCACGAAGTTCAGAATTTTCATTAATCCCTGTATCTAAAACAGCAATAACTCTATCTTTCCCAAACCCATTCAACTTAGACTTCTCTATAGCCTTTTTAAAATAAGGCTCATTCTCTACTAAACTGTCATAAGCATTCAAAGAAACTACTTGAACAAACAATAACAAAATGAGAAACATTTTTTTCAATTTCATAACTTTCCCTTTC
>CAYTOW010000084.1:0-1540 GCA_964439655.1 uncultured Mycoplasmataceae bacterium | reverse complement strand
CAACTAAATATCTAGTAAAAAGTACAGAATATAATGATCTATATAAAGTTCCTGTTTTAACTGCTGGAAAAAAATTTATTTTAGGATATAGTGATGAAAAAGAAGGTGTTTATACTGAGTTGCCTGTAATTATTTTTGATGATTTTACAACAGCAAATCATTATGTCAACTTTGATTTTAAGGTCAAGTCATCAGCGATGAAGATTTTAAAGGTCAAAAATGATGATTTAAATTTAAAATTTATTTATGAATATATACAATTAATTAACTTTCCTATAAGTGACCATAAACGGTATTGGATTTCAGAATATTCTAATTTGAAAATTTCTTTACCCCATTTATTGGAACAAACAAAAATAGCAAACTTCCTAATAAAAATAGACCAACGAATAGAAGCATCACAAAAACAATTAGAAGAGAGTAAGCAGTACAAAAAAGCACTACTACAACAGATGTTTATCTAAAAGGAAAAAGGGGAGATAAAATGTGTATAGAATCAGAAGCACAGCTCGAACAGTCACTTATTAATGATTTGGTATTAGATGGTTATGAGCTAGTAGATATTAGAAATGAAAAATCTCTTCTAATTAATTTAAAAAAGCAACTTGAAAGACATAATGAAGTTACGTTAAGTGATGAAAATTTCTCTTTAATACTTAATCATCTAAGCAGAGGAAAAAGCTTTGAAAAATCTGAGAAGTTACGAGATAAATTACCTATTGTTTTAGAAGATGGAACATCTAAGCATATTGAATTTTTAGATAGTAAGCGATGGTGTAACAATATTTTTCAAGTCACAAATCAAGTGACAATAAAAGGTAAGAAAGTAAATCGTTATGATGTAACTATTTTAATAAATGGATTACCTTTGGTGCAGATAGAACTAAAAAAAAGAGGAATAGCATTACATAAAGGATATATCCAAATAGAGCGATACCTTAACCATTCATTTAATGAGAGCTATGGACTCTTTGGTTATGTTCAAATATTTATTATCTCTAATGGTTCAAGAACGAAGTATTACGCTAATAACCCCCAACCAAGCTTTAAACAGACCTTTTATTGGGCTGATGAGAAAAATACGCCTATATGGGATATAAAGCAGTTTTCTAAGGTATTTTTAGAGCGTTGTCATTTATCTAAAATGATATGTAAGTATACGGTACTTACTACTAAAAAAATTATGATGGTCATGCGACCTTATCAGTTTTATGCCGTTGAAAAAATTATAAAAAAAGTAGAAGAGAGTAATGATAATGCGTATATATGGCATACTACAGGAAGTGGTAAAACATTGACTTCATTTAAAGCAGCAGGACTTTTAACCGACTTAGAAAAAATAGATAAAGTTGTTTTTGTAGTTGATAGAAAAGATTTAGATACTCAGACTAAAATTGAGTTCAATAAATTTAAAAAGGATAGTGTGGATAGTACAGATAATACTAAAAAGTTAGTAGAGCAGTTTACTGATGATACTTCTTTGGTAGTTACAACCATTCAAAAATTAAATGCAGCGATTAGTAAAACAAACTATCTTAAT
>CAYTOW010000083.1:0-1545 GCA_964439655.1 uncultured Mycoplasmataceae bacterium | reverse complement strand
CCAATAAATAGAATAGTAATGGAATTACCTCATCCATAATAAGCAACGATATTGCTTCCTTGTATTAATGCACTAAGTATAGAGGTTAAACCAAACATAAATAAGCCATATATTGCACCAGCAACTTTTTTATGAACTGTAACTATTAATATTGGGATAGCCATTAATGTAGCCTTGAAAGGTCCAAAGGTAATATAACCAATAAAGGGAACTAATCCCATTAGTAAAAAAATTGCAGTATATATTCCATATGTTGTTATACTTCTAATATTATTTTTCATAATTTAATTTTTCAATTACTTTCATTCCTTCTATAGTAACCTCGTTGACATATTCATATTCAGGAAGCAACTCTTTTATAAGAACTGAGGCTCCGCCTGATAAAAAAACTGTTGCATTATTTATATTGATCTTCTTAACTAGAGCTCTAATCATTTCGGCATGACCATTTAAAACACCAATAGATATCGACTCTTCAGTAGATCTTCCAATATTTTTATTTGATATTTTTAAAGTTATTTCATTTAACTTTGAAGCCATTTTAGTTAAGGCATTATATGAAGTCTGAAGACCTGGACAAATTATAGTCCCTTGTAATGCTTTATCTTTCACGTGCGAAATAGTTGTAGCTGTCCCAATATTAACAACGATTGCTTCATTTGTTTTTGAAGCTGCATAAGCTGCAGTACAAACTAAATCAGAACCAACCTCTTTCGGATTATCTGCCATTAGTTTAATACCAGTTTTTATAGGATATTCAATCATAATAGGATCTATCTTCCAATTTTTAATAGCCATTTCTTTAATGGTGCTAGTAATGGATGGAACTACTGATGAGATTAATATTCTCTGAATCTTAGACTCTTTTAAATTCTTTGGCAATAATAATAGAAATGAATCAAGACTATAATTCACTTTAGTTGGATATCTAAGTATTTCATTCTTATATGCAATTTTAATGAAAGAATTTCCAATATCAATAAATAGTTTCATACCTTCTCCCTATGAAACCCATACTTTCTTTAATAAAAGCATTAAATATTTATTTAAATAATTTTTATAATACCCTCTTAAAAAAGTAGAGTTTATGCAATTAATGCAAAGTAATTATAAATGAGAGGCAAGAAAAAAATACATCAAATGATGTATTTATTTTTTCTTAAGTTCTTTAAGTCTTGCTGACTTACCTTTTCTATCACGCATGTAATAAAGTTTAGCTCTTCTAACTTTGTTAATACGAGTGATTTCAATGTCAGCTATTAATGGAGAATTAACTGGGAAAGTTCTTTCAACACCAATACCATAAGAAATTTTTCTAACAGTTATCGTTCTTGAAGATCCAGAGTTTGAAAGCTTAATTACTAATCCTTCAAAAATCTGAATTCTCTCTTTATTACCTTCTTTAATACGAACATGAACTTTAACGTTTGACCCAACTTTAAGTTCTGGAAGATCGTTTCGAATAACTTTATTTTCTACTGCTTCAATTAATTTATTTCTCATTTTTATTCCTTTCTAATAATTCTGGACGAACAAGCTTTGTTT
>CAYTOW010000082.1:0-1744 GCA_964439655.1 uncultured Mycoplasmataceae bacterium | reverse complement strand
AGAAACATCTAAAAAGATGTGATAAAAACATCTTAATATTTGAAAATGGAATTTGTCTAAAAGATGAAGATGATAAAAACCATTCAGCAGCTATTTTATGAGAAACAATAACTAAGATAAAAATAGACGACTTAAGAAAACACCTTAAAAAGGATAAAAAAATATTCCAAGAAAATGAAGTTACTAAAAAACATATTGAAGAGATTATTGAAATTTTTAAATATAAAAGAAGAAATAATAAAATTGAGTATGTTGAACATTTAATTCAAGATTAGATAAGAATTTATAAGTTTAATTTCAATTTTAATAATACTTAATCTCAACAATCTAAATATTATTAGAGTTTCAATAGAGTATTTTTTATATAATTATTACTAAAGGGAGTAAATAAATGAAAAGAGTAATTATAAAATTGTCTGGTGAAGGTTTAGCAAATGATAGTAAGGGTTTATCTATAGATCCTAATATCGTTGATAACATCGCTTCACAAATCAAAAAGATAACTAAAAAAGGAATACAAGTTGGAATCGTTATTGGTGGAGGAAACTTCTGAAGAGGAGCGGCTGCTGAAAAAAATGGTATACCAAGAAATAGAGCTGATTATATAGGAATGCTTGCAACTATAATGAATGGTTTAGCATTACAATCTCAATTCCAGTGCATGGGAATAAAAACTAGAATACAATCAGCCTTGAATGTGGATGAAAAAGTTGCTGAGAACTATGTTAATGAAAAAGCGATAGCATCACTTGAAAATGGAGAAGTACTTATTTTTGCAGGTGGTACTGGACGTCCTTACTTTACTACAGATACAGCTGCAACTTTAGTAGCTTCTGAAATTAGTGCTGATGCTATACTTATGGGAAAAAATGGAGTCGCAGGAATATATGACTCTGATCCAAAAAGTAATCCTAATGCCAAAAGATTTGAGACTATTACTTATGATGAACTCATTAGCAAAGGATTAACTGTAATGGATTCAACTGCAGTTTCAATGGCAAAAGACAACGGAATATCTCTACTCGTTTTTAATATCAAAGAAAAAAATGCTTTAGTTAAAGCAATTGAAGGAACGATTAAATCTACTAAGGTGGTGAAATAATGGAATGAGAACTATTAGAACTTGAAACAGATGATGCAATGCAAAATGCTGTAAATACATATAAATCAAATATTGCTAAAGTCCAAGCAGGGAGAGCTAATCCTACTATTCTTGATTCAGTAAAGATGGATTACTACGGCACTCCTACTCCTATTAATCAAATTGCTGCTATATCAGTTCCAGAACCTAGACAGCTATTAGTTAAACCCTTTGATCAAAGCGTTAATAAAGATCTTACTGCAGCTATTAACGCTGCTCAACTAGGACTACAAGTCTCAGATGAAGGAGATAAAGTAAGAATTACATTCCCTGAACTTACTACAGAGCGAAGACAAGAACTAGTAAAGCAGTTTTCAAAATATACCGAAGGAGCAAAAGTTAATATTAGACAAGCAAGACAAGTAGCTAATAAAACCATTAAAGGTGATGAAGATACTTCAGATGATCAAAAAGATATTTATCATGATGAAATTCAAAAACTAACAGATAAATATATTTCTCAAATTGATGAATTATCTAAAGAAAAAGAAAAAGATTTAATGACTTTATAGAATTTATTGAGTGATAAACTAAAAATATAAAGATTTATATCTTTATTTTTTTATTATAAATTCCTAAAACTTTAGGAAAAACAGGGTACTT
>CAYTOW010000081.1:0-1751 GCA_964439655.1 uncultured Mycoplasmataceae bacterium | reverse complement strand
GGCAGGAACAGGGATAGATGACTGGAGTGGTAGATATGATAACACAACTGCAACAACCCAGTATGACTATGTAAAATATGAAAGTGATAAGTAGTTTGAAAAATACTAAATATGCTATTCTCTCTACGGTCTTGGCTCATACCCCTTTTTTATAAAATGTATTAAAAGATTGAAAGAAGTATAATTACGGATGATTAAAAAACTATTATCATTATTTTTTAATAAGCAATTAACATTAAGTCAGACACAAATAGAGCCTAATGACTGTAAATGTGAGCATCAATATGATGTGGAAATTGATGATTATTTATTTCAACAAATATTTGATGAAAAGGTTGCAATTTTTGCTGGTGCAGGAATTAGTACAGAGAGTAAATTTGTATATCCTATTACATTTTATGAAGAGATCGCATATGAATTAAATTTAATAGATAAAAATTTATCTTTTCCAGAATTGATGGAAAAATATGAAGAACAAGTTGATGGAAGAACAAGATTAATCAAAAAAATACAAAACCGATTTGACCATTTAAATTCATTTGGTTTTACAAGATGGGCTTCTACAATGTTTCATAGACAACTTGCAACATTATATCCTATAAAAACTATTATAACCACAAATTGGGACTTGAATTTTGAAGAGTATTGCAAAACAATACCATATGTTTATGAACAAGATATGAGTTTTTGGGATGATACAAAACGAAATGTTTTAAAAATCCATGGCTCTATAAATAGTTATGGTTCTCTTATTGCAACAAGTAGTGATTATAAAAGGGCTGAAAAGTCCTTAAATGCTGGTGGATTATTAGGGAGTAAGCTAAAAACCATACTTACAGAAAAAAATATAATTTTTATAGGATATTCATTTAGTGATTCAGATTTTCAAGAAATATATAACTTTGTTAAAAACACATTGGATAAATTTCATAAACAGTCTTATGTAGTAACTCCATTTGAAGAAGAAGCTAAAAAATTTGAAGAATTAGGCTTTATATCAATTATAACTGATGGAACATATTTTCTTGAGTTAATTAAAAAAAGAGCAATACAAGAAAAACTTTTATTTGATGATAAAATATATGAAAAGGTACAAGAGTTATTATGGTTAATTACCGAGATACATGAAGATACCTGCATAACTATCAATAGTAAGAATTATCCACATATCATATATACATTGGCTTATCAAGATGGAATGATTGATGCACTTGAAAGAGCTATTAACTTTCAAACAACAGGAGAATATTCCAATCCTAATTTATTACTTGAAGTTGCTATGAGTTATGAAAATAGTTTAGACCTAAGATTTGAACAAAAACAGAATGAATATATTGATGATATTTTAGATATTGCCTATATCGAAGGATATAAACATGCTTTATTTTATATATTGCACGAAGGAGATGAATACTCGAGCAAGTTTCCACCATTTTATTATTTTTATGGATTTAGTGAAATTGAAAGTGTTAAAGAATTTGAACAAGCTTTGAAAAAATATCCTAGAAAATTTAAAAAAGAGTATAAAAATGCTTTTGAATATGTTAAAACATTTCCTGAAGGACATGAATATCATCATCCACCAATTTTGTTCTAAAAAAGGCAATAGGGTGTAGCGGTAAAAATTTTTTTCTCTTTATATTGAAATTAAAGAGTTTAAAAAATATCCTACGGTCTTGGCTCATACTCCTTTGGTACCAAGAACAAAATAGCAACGGCAGCAGCAGTCAGGTATAACACAGCCGCACCTG
>CAYTOW010000080.1:0-1756 GCA_964439655.1 uncultured Mycoplasmataceae bacterium | reverse complement strand
AGATTAAAAGCTTTAGAAAATAAAATTAAAAGTATGTGTGAAGAGATAAATAAATAATCTTTCTTCTCCTACTCTCTACCTCACTACTCAAATATAATATCACTTCATCTTTTTTCTTTTAGAGAGTTCTTCTTTCTTTTTCTCTAAGAGTAAAGAGGGGTTAAAAACCTACAACTAAGCAACTCTATCAGCACCATAAAAAGTAATCAATCCTATAAAACCTTTTGAGAGTTTGCACCTATGGGCTGTGGTCTTGGTTCTGCTACATTTTCAAAGTGTCGGAAGTGGTTTCTATTTTATCATTTTGAAGTGTCGGGAATGGTAGAGGTGGAAAGTGTCGGACGTGCTTTATCTTGATTTCTAGTAACATATTCTTTCCTTAGTTCTATTATTTTATTTAAATCAAGTGTTACGTGTGTTACAAGCTGATAAAATATCAAAAAAAGGAAATAGAAATGAAATTTAATTTATTAATTGGTGTTATGTTAGTGAACTCAATATCGCTTATAGCAGAGAATATTGAGGAGAATATGTCTTATCAACAAGCAGGGGTAACTTATGTTGACTATACAATTAAGGGTAATGGTGAAGAATGTGATGTTACTTATCGAGAAAATAAAAAGTTAACAGATACAACTTGTTTGTCTTTGACTAATAGTAAAGGTATAAAAATTTACTGTACTAAAACAAAAAAAATATGTAAGACTCAATTTGAACTTGATAGTTTTGTTAATTCCCCTAGTTTAAATGATACTAGCACTCAAATATCTAAAATATTAAAAGACTGGGCTAAAGCACACAATGATAATGATATGAAGTTACTATCAAATCTATATGCAAAAGAATTAACATACTATGGAAAAAAATTAACTCGTAAAAAATGTATAAAAGATAAAACAAAAGCATTGAAAAAATATCCTAATTTTCATCAATCTTTAGAAGAAATTGATTATTCAGAAGTTACACCAAATATCTATAAAGTAACATTTAATAAACTGGTTAGGCTTAAGGAGAATGGTAAGTTAAATGTATATCCAAGCTATTTATTAATTGATACGTCAACATCTTCTATACTAGTTGAGGGTGATGATATAACTGATACTAATAAAAAATCTAAAGAAGTCAAAAAAGATAATACTCCTAAATTATCTATTTCCCAAAAAGAATCTAATGGCTGTATTAATATTATTAATGCAGATGTATTTAGAAAAACAAACCCATACAAACTAAAAGAGAAATGTGTTAAGGGGCATTTTAAAATTCAAAGAGTTACCTCTGAAAATACTGCATTAGGCTACAACTTACTTCAAAACTACAGCCCTTATAATTTTCAGCCTATTGGAACAAGCATAGGAAAAAGAGCCGTTGAGGTTACAGCAAAAGGTAACCTTAGTGATAATCTTACTGATGGAGCAGAAATAGATGGTCTATTTAAAATAACTGGAACAGTGAAACTTGAACTAGCTAACGGTGGAGAAGTTACTGCTAATTCTCTTTTGTGGATAAGTGATTAAGAACTTTAAGAGAGGAGTATCAGCTATTAGCTAACTTCTCTATTATAAGTTTTTCGCCATTCACTAATATTTCTTCTAGCTTTTCTTCTTCTTAGCTTCTTTAAAAACTTAATCTCTTTAGCTAGACCTTTCGTTTTAAATCTATAACGCTTTGAGGTAGCAAAACTTTCTTTTTTCATGACTGAACTTAAGCACTTTCAGAGAGTGAAGATAAAAGTTTACTCTTTGAATATAAAGTATGA
>CAYTOW010000079.1:0-1758 GCA_964439655.1 uncultured Mycoplasmataceae bacterium | reverse complement strand
ACAAATAAGTATATTATTAGTACAAATGGAAAGAGCCATAATCATCCTGATATGGAAACTTTATGTTTGATTGTTGTTGATGCCAAGTCTAAAGGTAAAGAGATTGAATTGATTTTTAATTATCCTGAGTATGTATATACAAATGAAAAAGAGATACTGAAAAAAGAAACTAATCAAAAACATTATAGTTATACTTTAAAATTTTCAGAAAATAGTAATAAAGGATATACTATTGAATTTTAGCTGTGATGATATTCAAGACTTAGCTGTTAAAGTACGCTACGCTATCAATAAAAAAACAAATAGGGAAAGTTCAGGAATAATTCTTAGACCTAAAGAGGAAACAGAGTATTTTTTCATTTTAACCACTAAACATTCATTTAAAGAAATAGATAATCAAACATATAAAGATATTGATGTTGACGATTTAAATATTTCCAATATTTTTTTAAAATATCAAGATAATGCAGAGTTTCAACCATTAACAATTATTGATACTAAACATGACCTAGTTGTATTAATAATAAAAAATTCATTATGTCAAAAACAGAATTTAAAACAAATTAAAATTTTACAAGGTAAATATAAAAACTGTGGACTTGTAGGTTATCCACATATTGCAAATGATGAACTTGAATGTTTTGATAAGTGTACTCACTCTATTACTAAAAATGAAATAGAATTTAAAATAAACGTAAATGAACCACTACAAAGTACTTATGCTGATGAAGTAGAAACAACATCAGGATATTCAGGTAGTGGACTGTTTACACAAGTCAATAGGGATTATTTACTTACAGGTATTATTAGTGAAGTAATTCCCTATAAAAATTCTTTTAAATGTGTAAATATAAGTTCTCTACTTAAAGATATATCCTTAGATGAATATGGTGGTATTGATATAGTTCCATTAGAAACAATAGATATAGAATATGCAAATCAACTTCAACGAGAAAATAAGCTATTAGAAGTAGAAAAATTCAAAACTATTATTCAAGAACAAGTAACCAAAGAGTTTCAAGAACTAAAAGAAACCTATCTTAATGGTTCAGAGAAACAAATCCAAACTTGGATAGAAGAAATGAAAGCTTCTGAAAAATGGTATATTATTTCAAATAAACAAAAAGCTCAAATTTTATACGAAGAAGTAAAAATAAGTATTGAAAATCACAAACATGAAAAAGCATCTTCACTCATTACTGAAATACAATCTTTAGATAATTCATTATATGTCAATAGACTTTTATCATGGATTGAAATAGATAGAAATAATTTAGACGAAGCTATTTTACTACTTGATAACAATGAAGTTGCAACACTAAACCAAAAAATAGCTATATATTTAGAAATTCATGACTTTGATAATGCAAAACAAATAATAGATAGTATTAAAATAGAAGATAGAAATTATGAAACATATAGACTTAAAGCAATCTATGAACTATATGTCAATCAAAATAACTATACACAAGCGCTTAAAGATATAAATCAGTCTCTTTATTTAAATGGAGGCTATACTGAAGCAAAAAGAATTAAAATTATTATTTTGTTTTATAAATCAACACTATATACTGTTCTACCTAATTTAGTTCCACCTATCATTCAGAGTAATCTATTAAAAATAGATAATGAAAGTCAAGAAAATATACAAACAGCATATAAACTACTTAACGAACTTGAAAAAAACCATGCTGAATATAGAGATAAAGCTTGGATAGCTACTATAAAATGGCTAATGAATAGAGATAGTGCCATAGC
>CAYTOW010000078.1:0-1800 GCA_964439655.1 uncultured Mycoplasmataceae bacterium | reverse complement strand
GGAGGGGTAGCAAAGCGGCCAAATGCGGGTGGCTGTAACCCACTTTCTTCGGATTCGGGGGTTCGAATCCCTCCCCCTCCACCATAATGCCCCTTAGCCAAGCGGTAAGGCAACGGTTTTTGGTATCGTCATGCGTTGGTTCGAATCCAACAGGGGCAGCCAATGAAAAAGAATACGTAATGGTATTCTTTTTTCTTTCTATTTATTTTTATCTATTTTAAAGTTTCTAAATTTACTTGAAGAGTATTCTAAATCCTCTGAATCAGGTATTATTAAAATCGTTTCTAAATCAGGATTAATTTCTTTGTTTAATTTAGCAAGATCAAGTTCATACTTGAAGTCAGTATTATTTCTAGCTGATCTTACGAGGTAAGTAATATTGTTTTCTTTAGCCCAGGTTGCAAGATACTTCTCTTCTAAGATATAGATAGAAACATTCTTAAGTTTCTCTTCCTTAACTTTTCTTTTTACCTGCTCAAATCGCTCATCTAAATTTCCTTGTTTTTTTTTAAAATCGTTATTAGCAATAATTACGATAATTTCATCAAAAAGACATAATGCCTTTTTAAGTACTTTCATATGACCATTGTGTATTGGATCAAATGAACCAACATATATAGCTTTTTTCATAAAAAAATTATATAAAAAAATGCTACTTTATAGCATAATTAAGTTTTCTTCTTTCTTTACGTTTTAATTTTTCTATATGCTTTTGAGTTTTAATTCTCATACGTCTTTGAATTTCATAGTCATTCTCATAATTGTAATGAGGGTTAAATTTAAGAAGTAATAAGTTGTGAGTAACGAGCATTAGTCCAAGAAGAATATATATTCCAAATATTCCGACTGGGAATTTTCATATCTCTCCAGTAAAGTTATTATGAAGGTTAGAAATCGCATATGGATCTTCTCATCCAACTGCAACAACAACGTAATAAATTGAATATATTATTGGGAATATCATACCTTTAAGGATAAAACCTTCTTTTAGGAATGAAGCTTTTTTATCTCTAAGCATATAGATAGATGAGTAAATAATCATAAAAATAGGTATTATTGCATGTACAAAAATTGTTATCGTTTGCTCAAAACCTTTTAGTGAAGGATTAAATGAAGAGTTAAAGTTTTTAAACATCGAACTCCAGAAGACAACACATACGATTGAATCATACATAGTCACAAGCGAAAGAGTACGTTGAGACATAGTTCACTTTAATCATCTAGGTGCATCATCATCGTATTTAAAGAATCTAAAAAATATAATTATTAAAACTACAAATGTTGTTATTCAAGTAAACTGAGTAAATATTCAAGCAACATTCGGATGTTTAATTATCATTTTCTGTTTAATTAGATCATCCCCTTGAAGATTACTTTGATGAAGTAATTGAACCCATTCTGGTTTTCTGAAGTAGTCAACATTAAATTTACCATCATAAAATCCAAAATCTAAAAGAATTCCATCAATAACTCTTAAAGCAATTGTTAGGAATATAAAAGCTAAAAATGAGCCAAGAATTCACTTATTTTTTTTCGATGTTTGAGCACGTAATTTTTTCTTTTCTTCTCTATTCATAATAAAATTATACAAATTTAAAAAAAATATTTAAAAAAAAATTACTGTCAAGCATTTTTGCTTGACACCAAAGTATGGTATATTTAAATATATAGGAGGTCATATGGTTAAACTAAGACTTAAAAGAATGGGTTCAAAATTCAATGCTTTTTATCGTATTGTTGCAGCAGATGCTAGAGCACCAAGAGATGGTAGATTCATTGAAGAAATTGGTTACTATAACC
>CAYTOW010000077.1:0-1874 GCA_964439655.1 uncultured Mycoplasmataceae bacterium | reverse complement strand
TTTTTTATGGGACTGGTTTCTGAGCAGATTACGGCTTTGATGTATAAGACTGATGTAACTCCAACAACTGCACCTGAGAATACAGCTATCAAAAATTCAGAATCTTTGATCGTTAATACTCGCAACTAGCAAAAATGAAATGGAAGCCTGGAAAGTTAGCGAAAGATACCAGTATATTAACGTTAGGTATGGGGCTTCGTGCTTTTTCTCAGGGGCTAGTTTTTATTATTATTGCTAGAAACTTAGGAGCAAAAGGTTATGGTGAATTTGTTGCCTTGGTTGCACTTACTGCTATGTTATCAGGTTTTGTGGGTTTTGGTTCACATGTACTATTAACTCGAGACATTGCCTTGGATCATAAAAATTTTAAGAATAGCTGGGGATATGCACTTTTCAGTATTTTGCTTAGTTTTCCTTTTATATTTGTTCTATTTTTTGGTATGTCTTATTTAATTTTTTTGGGGAAGATAGCTTGGCAAGTTGTTACTTTAATAGGGGTCTCTGAGTTATTATTTTGGCCACTAAGTAGAATTTGTATTTCTACATATCAAGGCATGGAGAGAATGAGTCGTGCTTCTCATATAATGCTTGTTCCTAGTATTGCTAGATTAGTTGCAGCTACTATTTTGTTATTATTATTACCTAGTATAGACAAAAATAACTGGTTAATTGCTTGGGCTGGATTATATTTTGTAGCAGCAATGGCTACAGTTCTATATACACAAATAAGAGTATATATTGACTTAGGGGCACCAATATTTGTAAATTCTCTGAATATAAAAAAAATGACTTCACGTATTAAGGAGGGGTTACCTTTTTCATTATGGGGGGGGGCAGATACGCTTTATGTGGATGCAGACAAGATTATGCTAACTCAGATGATTTCAACTGAAATCACAGGGATATACTCAGCAGCTTATAGAGTAATTAGTATTTTTCTTATTCCTATTTATGGCTTAATCAATGCCACTACTCCGCGTTTTTTTATAGAAGGTAACAAAGGAATACAGGGATCATTTAATTACACTTTTAAGATAATAAAATTACCCATCTTATATGCATTTTTAGTTTCATTTATCATCTATATTTCTGCTAGTTTTTTACCGTATATTCTAGGATTAAAGTATAAAGAATCTGTATCTGCCTTATATTTATTAGCATTTATCCCTATTACTATGCTGCTAAGAATATTTATTCAACACATATTAGCTACTTCTGGCTTGCAAAAATTGGGGGTCTATATGCTCATATTTGGAGTAATAATTAATATATCTTGCAACTTATTACTAATACCTGTTTTTTCTTGGAAAGGCGCGATTATATCAACTTATATATCGGAAATAGCTATGACCATTAGTACAATATTAATTATTTTTTATAAATTAAATACTAAATACAAACTAGCAATTCAAGAAAAATAGCTTTTGGGATAAAAGAATAGATCTGTAGATAAATCATATGATGAGTAAAAATATAAAGATACCTCAAATAATACATTTTTGCTGGTTTGGCAGAAATAAAAAAAATAAATTAATTAGGAAGTGCTTATCCTCTTGGGAACAATTTTTACCTGAATATGAGATAGTGGAATGGAATGAAGATAACTTTGATATTTCTAGTAATTCTTTTGTGAAAAACGCTTATGCTAGTAAGAAGTGGGCGTTTGTTAGTGATTATGTAAGGCTATTTGCTTTAAAAAAATATGGGGGAGTGTATCTTGATACAGATGTTGAAGTTTTTAAATCATTAAATCCTTTTTTAGGGCATCATTTTTTCTCTGGATTTGAAAATTATGAAGGCGAATTAAGCCCAATAACAACTGCGGTAATGGGCGCGGAACAAAATCATTCATTAATTGTGGAGATGCTATCATC
>CAYTOW010000076.1:0-1948 GCA_964439655.1 uncultured Mycoplasmataceae bacterium | reverse complement strand
TATTATTTAAAGTAATTATCTAATATCTTTTAATAGTTTGTAATTATTTAGATGATATTTTCGTGGTTTATCACTACTTATTTTAATGATTCCTGCATCTCGTAGTTTTATAGTTTCTTTTGAAAATAATGGATCTTTTAATTCTTTTTCAATATAGACTTTATCATCTTTTGTTAATTTAAATCAAGAGTTGGAATTCTTAGATAATTCAGACTTAATCATTAACATTCATATAAAGTCTTTTTGTATTGCTGAAAATGATTTGTTAGTCTTATTTATATAAGTGTTTTCTAGCTTCTTAATTCATATGTATTGTCTTTGATTAAGTATTAGTAAATCAAGGATTCCTTTAACTAGATGATCTAGGTACACCTCATTAGTTTTAATATCGATATTCTTATTAAACAATGCTAGGTATTGCTTCCTATAGTTATTCATTGCTGTAGCAAAATACATCATTTTTTCAACCATGTTATTATTGCTAAAGACTCACATAGGAATGAAACGACCTGTTCTACCATTAAAGTCAAAATAAGGATGTATTATTTCAAAGTATATGTGTCCTATAATTGCTTTTAAATACACATCATCACTTGAGTTGTTTAAATAATCAAATAAATTCTTTAAGGATTTTTCAATGTCTTTATGGTTAAATCCTTCAAAATCAGCATCTAGCTTATTAGAGCTTATAAACACCTTATCATGTCTAAACATCATTCCATCATTTAATTTATCGTCATTTTCAAGTAAGTTATGTGATAGTAAAGTATAAAGTGTAAAAATGTTAGAGATACTAAATTCTTTTGATTTTAGAGCATAAAGATATGCATCAAGAAAACCTATTATCATCTCTTCTTTATTGCCTGAAGCTAATCTACTTTTAAATATCTTTTTTATATTTCTTCTAGAAGATATCTCTCCTTCGATAAATAAAGTAGAAAAAACCTCAGATGTAAATAAAGATTCTATCTTTTCCTTTATACCTTTCGTAGGATTTTTATCAGTTAAATACTTCAAAGTTTTTATCTTTTGATCTATAACTGCTTTATTATTAAGGAATAAGTTATTCCCATTTCTATCTTTCAAATCTCCTATAGTCTTCATAAAGATATTATATACTTATTTCCTTTTTATTAATTTGGAAAAATCTATATAAAATCTTTAAGATATATTAGTGGTTTAATTAAATGATGTTTCCCTAATACATTATTTTTATTAATCTTTTAAGATATCTAATGTCCTTATTTACTTTAGATTAGAGATAAGAAAAACCTAGATAAATCTAGGTCCTCTTATTTTTTAAGTATTATTTCTTTCTCATAGTTTTGTTTTTTGCTTTATTGATAAAGCCTTTAAATTTAACTTTGAGTTTTGAGTCGGTTTTAACTTTATTAACTGTTAATTTTTCTTTTGGTTTTTCTTTGCCATAGAATCAATCTGGATCAGTTCCAAATGGAACGACTTTAGTAGTAGTTTTAAGTTGTTTCCCGCCTCTTGTAAAGAATGTAACTCATTTAGATTGCATGTATTCTCTACCTTCAACTTTAGCATCTTCTCACATTAATCTTCAAACTTTAATTCATCTTTTGAAGAATCCGCCTTCAGTTCTAGATTTAGTTTCGAAGAATCTATAGAAGAATATGATTGGTAATGTAACACCTAAACCAAATGGTACCTCTATTAATCAGAAGAAGTAAGAGAAGTTATGCACTAGTCATTTATCTTCATATCCAAATCAAATACCTAACCCTTTTATTTCTCCTCAATCTTTAAGGTCGTTTGACTTTGATGCAAAAATAATTAAATACATTACATATGCAACAAATACCATCATAAATGTGAAGAATGCTGTATTTGCAATTGTTTTTAGTGTATATCTTTGTCTTTGTGAAATAGCAATAAACAATGGAACAAAGATTAACATTGAATGTTCAAATCAAAATCTTCA
>CAYTOW010000075.1:0-1955 GCA_964439655.1 uncultured Mycoplasmataceae bacterium | reverse complement strand
ACCGAATCCTCTTGGTTCTGGGATAACCCTTTTCTTTCATTTTTAAGTTGTTTTAAATAGTTTTCAAGTAAAATGCGATCTTGAGAATTAGACTTTGCATCAATATTTATAAGTGATAAATCAATGGCTCTAAAAGCGGCATGGTTAAAAACAGGCACATCTTTTTTCTCTCGGCGGAGTCTATCTATTTTTATTATTATGTCAACACTTGAAGATTGAGCTATTCCCTCCCAAGCACCTTGACGAATTTGCGTGATAGGATGTTCTAATAGTTTGATGCCTTTACTTGGCATAAGTCTAGCTATTGTTTCAGCATATATGTAGGGTGAAACAATTGATAGAGGCTTATTATCGCTTTTCAAATTACTTTTTTCTTTGTTAGCGTTATTTAATTCGTTATGCCATGTTGTCCATTTTTTATAAAATTGTTGCAGACGAGTCTGAAGTATTCTTATTACTCGTTTTTTATTATCTAAATCATTATCATCTAGTAGACTTGGCAAATAAATATATAACTTGGCTCCATAGGTTATTTCATTTTTTTTATTTGTTACCAACTGTAATAATTTTTCTTTTGCTAAATCAGGTTTATTCAGTATAAAACTATCTAACCTTATTCGATCTGTTGCCAAATTATTGGAATTATAACTTTTCTTTTGTGTAGTAAATTGTTGATGATTGGGGCTTATTGATGAGCACTCTTTCCCTCCTTTTAGTGGATATTTACTATTGAGCATACTTATCCACGTTTTCAAAATCTTTATTTTATATTTTTTTGCTATTTTTAATAAGGCGTTACGCGCTTCTTGCCCTAGTCTTTTATTCGAATCTGATTTGTCAAAAACGAGTTGTGATAGTCCTTCAACTGCTTTTAGACTTTTTAAATTACCTAAAGCAAAGGCAGCAGCACAACGCATATCATTATCATCATCAGTTAGTTTTTTTATAAGTATTTCAACTGATTTAGCATTATTCTGAAAACCAAGTGAAGTAGCTGCCTGTATACGCACTTCCGCATCTTCATCATCAAGTACAGCAATAAGTGGATCAATCATTCTTGAATTTCTTAAAGAGCGTAGTGCTTTACTAGCTGATCGCCGTACATAATCTGTTTCATCTTTTAGAGATATTAGTAATGAATCTATAGCTTTTGGGCTTTTTATTTTATCCAATGCTTCAATAGATTGCTGACGTACATAAGAGCTGTCATCATTTAAAATCCTGTTGATAAGTGGGTTTATAGCTTTTCTGTTTTTTTGATAGCCAAGAGCAATAGCTGCTGAACTACGTACATATTTATCTTTATCAGATAATTTTTTTATCAATCTTTCTAAAATATCTTCTCTTCGTAAGTTGCCAATTTTTTTAGTAGCATATTCACGTTCAGACTTGTTTTTTGAAGAAAAAAGTTTAAAAAGTGATTCTATATCCTTTTCTGGATTTGGTGTTCTCAGTTGATGCTGTTCTTTGGGCTTTTTTGAAAAATCCTTAGGGCTTGTAGGAGCTTCTTTACTACCTAGAGTTTTGTTTTCTAAAAGTTCATTATTCAAAGAACTTTTTAAACCTAAAATAGCAAAAAATCTATTTCCTATATCTAATTGCATGTAATTTGGAAGAGAAGATATCTTCCTACGTACCATCTTTAAATCAATTAATGTTTTCATCCAGTCGAGATGATCAAAATAATAACTAATAATATTGTCATTTGACTTTAGCCAACTACCAGATTTATGTTTTGGGAACAATGTGTTGGTTGCTACGACTGGCATATTTTCTTGAGCTGCTTTACGAATACGGGAGCTTTTGGCGTTTTCTATTAAGTCAGCTAGTATAGGTAAGCTGGCATTTATTCTTATATTGCCTAAGTGTTTTATTGCCAGCACTGAATTGCTTGTATTTTTGTTTTTCAGTATTTTATTAATCAAGCCCATTGCCTGATTAAATTGCCCATCTTC
>CAYTOW010000074.1:0-2009 GCA_964439655.1 uncultured Mycoplasmataceae bacterium | reverse complement strand
AGCAAGGCGTTAGCCTCTAAAATATAAGTTCTAGCAAAAAAATATCTCATAAACGAAATAAATGTGATTTTTCATAATAGGAAAATAATGCTATAGTTTTACGCTATGACAACAGTAGGTCAATCTCTTTATGAAAGCTTAAGGCATGTAGTTGAATCACTACAAGCAAGGTTCTTGTTGCCCTCAATAATTCTCGTTATTGGTACAATTTTTATATTTAAAATTCAATTTCAGTTTTCATCTCCAGAACATACGAGTTTATTAATTTCAATAGTAATAACTATAAGCTACTTGTTTAATGCCTTAAACGGGTTGATGATACGATTAATTGAAGGGTATGAATTTAAAGATAATTACCTCTTTTATTACTTGAAGCGTATGCAAAAAAAGAAAAAAGATGAGGTTTTAGCAGGTATTGATAAATGTGAAAAACAGTATTCAGCACTCATAAAATATGAAGAAGATATTCTATGTGAAATGCTGGATGATAGATATACAAAGAATCAATTAGAAAAAATCAAGTTAGCAAAAAATAAAGTAAAGAAACGAGAAGCAGAATTATTTGAGGTTAAGAACGCATATTTTTCGTCAGAGACTCTTATGCCGACCGCTATTGGGAATATAATTAAATCATTTGAAGACTATCCAGTAAAACGTTATGGAATAGATGCAGTAAATTTATGGCCTAGAATGTTTAATATTTTACAAAAGGATGGTTTTTTTACTGCTATTAATAATGAGAAAGTAACTTTAGATTTTTTAGCTAATACAGGTTTTGTAACAATTATATTTGCTATTGAAATGTTATTCGCATTTGCTTTTCTCGATCACAGTTTTTTGCTTCTTATGTGTTGCATGATTTCTGTTGTCATTTGTTACATACTTTTTTATTCAACTGTTGCAGTTGCTCAGGATTGGGGAAGGTTAGTTTGTTGTGCTTTTGATTTATACAGAGATGATTTGAGAAAAGCATTAAAGCTACCTGTTATTGCAGATAATGATTTAGAAGCAGAGAAAAAATTATGGAGTGAAATCTCTCATTTTATTATTTATGGGGAAGTTCCACGTAAATCAAAATTCAAAGGCTTTACTTATAAGTCCGCTGAAAATGATGATAAGGAAACAGTATGAGTCCTTTCTTGCGAGGTAGTAACTCAACATTAAAATCTAATGACAGTTTATGGGAGCTAGCAGATTTTATTAAAGAGCAGCAGGGTACAGTATCTCAAACAGATAGAAAAATATTTGTTGCTGCTCTGAGGGCACAACGTAACAATAACTTAAAAGTAGCAAGTGAAAACTATTATAAGTTAACTAATAAATATGAAAGTCAGGTAGTATGGGACAATATTAATGAGCTTGTTTAGTTACTGTTAGAATGGATGATAAAGGATTAGAAGACTTACTTACAAAAGTAGATGATCACGATCGGGGCAATAAGAACCATAAGCGTGTTAGTATCCTCATAATTTTAATCATATTTTTTCTTGTTCTTCTTGGGTTGTTTCAATTTATATTTGATATTAAGGACTTTAAATATAGAGCTGTAACTGAAATATTTAATAGCACTAAGAAGACATTGTCTTTGCAATCAGTTAGAAAAGACTCTGTTTTACTTCTTGTAAAAAATTCAGAAGGAAAAAGTGAAATAAGAATTTTTGATAATTTAAATAATAATATTCAAGATTTATCCTCAGGTGTTGCAAATGTAGAAGTTGCCAATCTATCTAATGATGGGAATACAATCGCATATTTAAAGGAAGAAAATGGCAAGTTATTTCTTGTTATTCAGAAGTGGCGCAATCAAAAAGCACATAAAAAATTAATTTTAGCTATTAGTGATGCAGTCAAGTCTATTAAAGACTTAAATTCACCTGAAGAAATTAAAGCTTGTAGTTGGTCAACAATAGAGTGGTCATCAAATGATTCAAATATTTTGTTTTATCTTTGTTACCAATCTAGCTCAATTCTTGCTACTGTTGAAGTAAAAAAAGATCTAGTTGTAAAGT
>CAYTOW010000073.1:0-2041 GCA_964439655.1 uncultured Mycoplasmataceae bacterium | reverse complement strand
AATATCAACTTAAAATATTATTAAATTGATAATTGTTTTCAATAAACTTATTTATTTTTGCAATAAAAGGTTTAATCCTTCTCTCCATTTTTGAATATCATACCATCCACATCCAATACAACCCTCTTCTGCTTCTTTTCCCATACGCTTAACTTTAGAAGACCAATTTTCATCACCTTCATAAAAATAGTTAATTCCAAAAAGCTTTCCTCTAATGCCTGTCTGATAACATTGTCGGCATACTTCTCTTTTTTGTAAATTCCTTTGATTTGTTAGCAGTTGAAATTTATTTTTGATTTCTTGCTCACTCATACTATCAGGATTACTCTCTTTGGTCTCCTTATCCCATCTTATTTCTGGAAATTTATGGTCAGGAATCATATGCGTTGATTTTGAAACTATTCTGTCTTCATAGGCATCATAAAAATTTAGTACTTTTAGAATTCTTTTTCGTAAATTTGGACTCCACGTTTCATATCCTGTAGGTTCTGCCTTATCAATAGGTATTAGTAAATCATGTGTTGTCTTTGTCTCACAGCTAGAACAGTATCTTTTTGTATCTGTTACCATCAGGTAACCCATCTCTTTAATATCCTGAATTCTCCTCGCATTATTTGAACTTTTTGTAATCTTATCAACACATCTACGACAACTCCAATTCCCTTTTGCCATCGCATCAAAATAGGGTTTAGTTACAGATTTATCATGATGATTTTTCTCCCAATCTTGTTGTTCACTACAATACCATTCATCTCTTTTCTTTTTTTCAAAAAAAGGGTATATCTCTTTAAGGTATGTTATTAACGCTTGAGGAGTTTCTATATCTATTCCTGCTCGTCTATACCGATAAGGAATCCACCCTTCCCAAGTGTCATTATCTGAATATTTAAACTTTATACTAACATACAATTCAGATGCCTTAGAGTGCTCTTTTAACTCTCTAACTTCAAGAAAAGCAATCTCTTCTACTAACTCTTTTAATCTATTTAAATTCATACTACTCTCCTATTTTTTGAAATAATTCAGCTATATTGATTGTCAATGCCTTAGCAATTTTTTCAATATTTAATAGTGTTATATTCTTCTCACCTCGTTCAATCATTCCTATATAGGTTCTATGTAAATTAGCTCTATGAGCAAGTTGCTCTTGTGATAAATTTTGCTCCAAACGAAATGTTTTAATTTGAGAGCCAAATTTTTTGAGTATCTCTTTTTGCATTGTAAAGTTCCTTCTCATAGAATATTAAATGAGTTACTAAAATTCTATTCTAAATGATGACTATAAGTCTACATACTATAATTAGCATAACAATCTCTTTACAAGTTGTTTTAGGATAAAATCTATATAAAATTAGAGGATATTAATAATGAATTTTGGAAGTGTCTGTTCAGGTATTGAAGCAGCCAGTTTAGCTTTCAATCCACTTAATATTAAAGCCACATGGTTTTCAGAAATTGAAGATTTTCCAAATAGAGTTTTAAAAAAACACTATCCAAGTATTCCTAACTTAGGAGACATGAATGACCTACCTGAGTTAATATTAAATGAATCTATTGAAGCTCCTGATATTTTATGTGGAGGTACTCCCTGTCAAGCTTTTTCTCTTGCAGGTTGGCAACAAGGATTAATTGACACACGAGGACAATTAACATTAAAATTTATTGAAGTTGCCGATGCTATTGATAAAGTTCGAATAAAGCATAAAAAAGAACCTTCAATTATATTATGGGAAAATGTAGAAGGTGTATTAAGAGATAAAACCAATGCTTTTGGAATTTTTATTGCAGGATTAAGTGGTCTTAATGAAGAGATTAGAATAAAAAAATGGTCAACCTCAGGTGTGCTATTTGGTTCAAAGCGAAATATTGCATGGAGGGTATTAGATGCAAAATATTTTGGTCTCCCTCAACAAAGAAGAAGATTATTTGTTATTGCAACACCTAAAAGTATTAACCCTGAAAAAATTCTTTTTGAAACCGTAATAGATCATCATGAAACTTTTTCAAACCTTGAAAAATTATATAAAAACATACTAGATAT
>CAYTOW010000072.1:0-2092 GCA_964439655.1 uncultured Mycoplasmataceae bacterium | reverse complement strand
ACTTATAAAATATTTATATCCCTTATTAGATATTCATAGTTATAATTACTAATATAAATAATAATATTATTTAGTCTTATTATTTTACTAAAAAGGAGTTAGTTATGAGAATAGGAAAACCAGGAAAAACAAAAATATCATTTAAGGATTTTAAGAAAGGTTATGAAAGCGCTAAATCAAAAAGTATGTATGTAATTAATAACTTTACTAGTGTTAAGGTTAAAGACATTAAAGAGCTTATGAACTTTTTAGATGAAAACTTTAGCGATTTTACTAATCGAACAAAGACTTTAATTTTTAAACTTTACTTTGATTTTAATGAAGATGGAAAGTGAGATAAACTCTTAATAAAATGAGCAAAGACATTAAAAGACTCTAATTTAGCAGAAAGTCAAATAGAACTAATTTCTTCTGCTAAAAGAGAAGTTGTTTACTACAAGGCTAACAAGAAACTAAAAGATCTTATCGATGAGATTGAAGTTCAAGGTGAAGATGAAAGCGAGGATAAAAATACTAATGAGAATAATATTTTAATTAAGATTCATAATAAAATTGAAGCCAAAGATTTTGATGAGGCTTACAGACTTTTTAAAATTGCTATAGAAAACGATCCAAAACAAAGTAATATTGCTTATAAACTTGCACGTCATTATTATGAAGTTAAAGACTATAAAAATGCAAATCTATTAATAGAGTATGCCTTAAATGCTAAACCTAAAAATACTTACTTTATTAATCTTAAATCTGAAATTGATAAAAAAACTAATAAAGTAACTACAACAAAAAAAGAAGCGGTTAATAAAAAAGAAAAAGATTCTAAGGTTAAAAAAGAAGTTAAAGAAGTTGTGAAAGAAATAGAAGAGCCAATAGATCAAAGTGAAACACTAATTATTAAACTTCCTAAAAAAACTCCTGAAGAAAGATATAAAGAACTTAAAGCAAAAGAAGAACTTAAAGGAATGAGTAAAGAATTTATAATGTCTATCGTTAATAACAAAATGCAAAACGAAGGTTATATTGGTTATTACGAAGAAAATAAAGATAACATTAAATTCTTATATCTACTAGCAACTTCAAAATATAGATTAGATGATGATACTAGAAGTGGTCATGTTAAGTTTCTAAATTGAGTTGCTCATATATTTGTTGAAGATAAAGACTGAGAAAAAGCAAAAGAGATTAATGAGATTGCTCTTTCAATTAGACCAAACAATCAAGGAGCCAATTGCTTAAAGGAATACATCTCAAATAAAGAACACCCTTGTCTTGAGGCAAAGAAAACCAAGACTGTATTACCAATTGATATCGAAGATGAGGACTTACGTGAAGTAATTAAAAATATAGAAGAAGAGATAAATAAAAGAAATGTTAATGTTTATATTAACAATATAAATTCTTTTATTAAAGACTCACAGTTTAAATATCGCTATTCTAAAAGTATCGACAAGAATGCTATTTATGCAATTAAAGAAAAATTTGCTCTAGATCTTAGATTTATCGATTTAAGGATAAGATCGTTAATCATTCCTTATTTCTTTAAAGTAGAAGAGAAGTTAATAGAAGTAGCTAATTACTACAACTACTTTTTAAATCAAATAGATGAGACAGATTCTTACATCACTAAAGAATGATATAAAACTCTTGCCCTTTCTCCTGAATGTATTCCTATCGTTACTTATGGTGTCTTTCACATCAATAGATTAAAAGCTGATTCTATTGGACAAGACATATCTCAGAATGCTAAGATGCTTCATCCTTTATTACTTGAGATGTTTAGAAAATCTCGTAACTTCTTAGTTCATTCAAACAATGGACTCTTTAATCATCAATTCTGACCACCAAAAGATTTAATTCCAAACCTTGATGAGTTTGAACAAATTAAACTTGCTGAAAGTATTGCTACAGAAGATGCTAGGGATGAGAGCAAGATATTTCACATCATTATCATTCTCTTGGTCTTAAGTAATAGCTCTAAGATAGCTTATAAAATTCTTAGTCAAATAGACTACGAACTATTTAAGTTTCACTCTTCTATTTCAATGGGTAAAAGATCTAAGTTCTATGAAGCAATAGGACTAAAAGAAGATTGATT
>CAYTOW010000071.1:0-2101 GCA_964439655.1 uncultured Mycoplasmataceae bacterium | reverse complement strand
TTTTAAGTAAATTAGTTCTCTTTTTAATCAGTCTAACTAGTATTTTTATCTTTATATTCATTGATTTTATTAATTGATTTTAAAGGATATGTCCTATAGTTAAGGCTATATCTTTTTCTTCTTTTGTTAGTTTACCTTCACCAAACAAGTAAGCTACTATATTAAGTATTTGACTTGAAATATCCTTCTCTAGTTTTTTAGGAAATGATTTAAGCACATATAACATAGTCTGATCGATAGCATGTTCTTTTCAAATGATTTCATCTATTTCTTTTTTCTCAATAGAATTTAATGTCATTTCGATATATTCACTTTTTAATGGATCTTCACTTTTAAGAGGATTTAATTTAATGCTATCTATTTTAATATCAACATCTATTTCCTGTTCTACAAGGAGTTCATATAGATTTGCAACTAAGACTCGTTCACTCTCACTTGAAGTTTCTATTCATTTGATAACTTGATCGATAAAAGATCTAATATTCATTTTCTTCATATTGCTTATTGCTATTACTTTAGATACTTCATCATCGCTATATAAGGCAGTTAGTGCCTCATCTTGAGTCATTAACGTTTCTTTAGAATTATCCTTAGGAGAAATAAGTTTATCTCTTAAGTCTAAAAACTGACTCTCATACTTTCTAGGTATATAAGGCATATTAAGTTCATCTTTTAATAAAGATGTTGCTTTAGTCTTTTCACCTTTATTAATTAAGTCTTTTATTTCTTTAATTTTCTCTTCATAAAAATTCATAACTTAATTATATTTAAATCTTGATAATAAAAAAACGTCCTAAGGACGTCTTAACATTTACCACAAGAACAAGATGCTTTTTTAGTTAAAGTACTTCCTGCTTCTTTATCGATAATAATAGTAACATCAGGATGAGACTTAAGAGCACTTGCAGGCAGGTCTGTAGTAGCCTCTTCTTCAAACAATCTTCTAATAGCTTCAGCTTTAGATTTTCCAAATGCTAATAAAAAGATCTTCTTAGCTTTTAGTATAGTTCCAATTCCCATAGAAATAGCTTCAGTAGGAACCTCATCTTTAGATTTAAAGAATCTTGAGTTTGCCTCGATAGTTGAGTCTGTTAATTGAACCTTTCCTGTCTTTCCTTTAAATGAAGAACCTGGTTCATTAAAGGCAATATGTCCATTAATACCTATTCCTAGTATTTGAAGATCTATCCCTCCAGCTTTTTTAATTTCTTTTTCAAAAGCCTTAGCATTTTTTTTGATATCTCCATTACCATTAGGTACATGAGTATTTTTAGGATCGATATCAATTTTGTTAAATAACTTTTCTTTCATGTATGTGTGATATGAAAGTGCATTACTTTCATCTAATCCAACATACTCATCTAAGTTATATGTCCTTACTTCTTTAAAAGAAACTTCGCCAGCTTTATTCATTTTGATTAATTCAGCATAAGTTCCCTCCGGTGTTGAACCTGTTGCAAGACCTAAAACGATATTAGGCTTAGCATTAATTTCTATTTTAATTAACTTAGCCACAGCCTTAGATGCTTCTTTTCCATTTTTAAACTCTAATAAATTCATTTTATCTCCTTCTAATTTTATATAGATTATTATAAACTTTAATTTACTTATAGTTATCTAAATATAAGACTTTAATAAATCAAAGGTTATTAATTCTTTTTTATGTATCAAAAAAATGAATAAAAAAAATGGCGATCGTGGCAGGATTCGAACCTGCGACCACATGCTTAGAAGGCACGTGCTCTGTCCAACTGAGCTACACGACCACGTATTTATTATAAACTAAGAGAAAAATAATTAGATAAAAATATATAAAAAATGGAGATTACTCTCCATTAAGTATTAATTAATATTTATCTTTTAAGATGGTTGTTAAGCAGCCTCAGTAGTAACGGTAATAACATTATCATTAGTTGCTGTTACTTTAAGAACATTTGCATTATCACTTGTTGAGATTTTTGCATCTGTAATAGCTTGAGCAATTTCGGAAATTGATATATTTAGGCTTGTGACTAAATTATCATAACCTGTATCTAATCTATGTCCATTTAGTGTGTCTCATACTTTAGTTCCTATCGCAAAAACGATTCCATTAGCAAAC
>CAYTOW010000070.1:0-2168 GCA_964439655.1 uncultured Mycoplasmataceae bacterium | reverse complement strand
AAGTTAGAGAAGTACTTTGGACCCGGGTTCGACTCCCGGCATCTCCACCAATGTCTAAGACACCACACAATGGGCCTATGGCCTTTTTCTTTATAATTTTTATATGAATGAGCATAAACTTAAAGTTAAAGAAATTATTAGTCAAGAAGCATTTTTAAAGATGCAAGAATATGTATCGATGATCGAAGAGAAAAATAAGGTGATGAACCTTACAGGTTTTTCTGGAGAAGATTTATGACGTGAAGGAATATATGAGTCTTTAATCTCTCTTAAAGATGCTAAGCCAAAGAAGATGCTTGACATTGGAGCTGGAGTTGGTTTTCCATCAATTCCTTTTATCATTGCTAATGAGAATATTGCTTTAACTATCGTAGAGCCAATTAAAAAAAGAGTTAGGTTCTTAGAAGAAGTTGCTCAAAAACTCAAGTTAAATGTTGAGATTAAAAATACAAGAGTTGAGGACTTTGATCAAGAAGAGGAATTCGATTTTATTACCGCTCGAGCTGTAATGTCTTTAGAGAAGTTAATTGAAGTCTCTTCTTTAGTAGGAGCAATAGGATCAACATATTGATTTATTAAAGGTCCTAAAGCTAAAGAAGAATTAATAAAAGCCAAAAAGATTTCTTCGATATTAAAAGTTAGTCCTGAACTTAAAAATATTAATTCTAAAACAACGATAGTTAAATACATTAAAAATTACCCTACACCAAAATCTTATCCACGCAAGTGAAAAGATATTATAAAAAATGTATAATTTTTTCATGTTTAAAAAGATAAAAGAATTCTTTCGTAAATTAGAAGAAAAACATTCTGAAGAACCTCCTGTTAAGGAAACAACTGTTGTTGAGACAGTTGAGTCTTTTAAAAATGCTACTGGACTAGAATTCTTTGTCAATGGTGTTAAGTGAGTTGCTGCCGGTTGCTTTATGGGTATGTCAGATGCTGTGCCTGGTTATTCTGGTGGAACAACCCTTGCTTTAATTGGTATTTATAAAAGAATCGTTTTAATTGCAAAATCAGTATTTGTTCCTGAACCCGGTCTTACTAGAATAAAAGCACTATTATTTATGGTTCCATTTTTACTTGGATGAATTGGTGGGGTTTATGGCTTCGCCAAACTAACTGAGTTAATGTTTGAAAATGGCCTTCAATTAGAACTTATGTTTTTCTTTAGTGGCTTTATTTTATTTGCTATTCCAATTTATATGCGATCAGCTAACCTTGGTTTGTTTAGGAACCTTGAAAAAGAAACTAAAGAGAATATAAAAGCACGGAAACATAAGAAATTAAGATGAGTTTTATTTCTTTTAGGTTTTATAAGTGTTATTACTGTCGCTATATTTTTATTAATTTATAAGCATGGAGCAAATATTATAATTCCTAAAAACACTAATAATCATGTATATGATATGGCTCATGATTGATGAAGATTAGCAATAGTTGCCTTCTCTGCTGGGTTCCTATCGATAATACCAGGAGGTTCTGGAGCAATTATTCAACTTCTTTCTGGTGAGTATATTAACATCCACTCAAAAATTATGGCTCACTTTAAAGAAAACTGAGGTGGTCTATTCATGTTTGCTGGCTTTACTCTTTTAGGAATGTTAGTAATGGTCTTTCTAATGTCCTGAGCTCTTAAGAAACACGCTAAAACTATTTCAGCCCTTTCCTTTGGAATGCTAATAGCTGCCGCTGCTGCTGTTATCATCATTATTCCTGCAGGGGTTAAAGAAACTGAAAATGGTGAAGTAATAAACTCGTGAAAAGAGGCATGAAATCATAAATGACATATAGGAACTGGTATCGTCTCATTTATCCTTGGTTCAAGCTTTGCTACAACCCTTAATCTATGAACTAAAAAAAGAAATAAATTGAAAAGAGCATCATAGCTCTTTTTTCTTATATAATAATAAAGCAAAAATATATCGCGGGGTAGAGCAGTTCGGTAGCTCGTCGGGCTCATAACCCGGAGGTCGCAGGTTCAAATCCTGTCCCCGCAACCAGGTCCAGTGGTAAAGTGGTTTAATACGCCTCCCTGTCACGGAGGAGATCGCGGGTTCGATCCCCGTCTGGACCGCCATTTGGCTCTGTAGCTCAGTCGGTAGAGCAACGGATTGAAGCTCCGTGTGTCGCTGGTTCGATTCCTGCCGGAGCCACCATGTGCTCTA
>CAYTOW010000069.1:0-2265 GCA_964439655.1 uncultured Mycoplasmataceae bacterium | reverse complement strand
TGTAGCACAACAGGCTGGTTGAGTTGGGGTCGCCGTGAAGCAACTTGTTAGACTTATAATTAATTTAAGAATGTAAAGTATCACTTATAGCAAATTTTGCAACCTTTTCACGTAACTCAATAAACGATCTCCAAGCTAAACTTTCAATTTCACTCTCACGCTTCTTCTTATTCAAAAATAACTCTTTTTTTAGGTCATTAGCATAAATTTGGTTAACTTCCGGCAACTCATCATCATCATTCTCTGCAAGTAAATCACGCTTAATCTGTTTATACCTAATCCATTCGTTTAAACCATTTTCAACATCACTATCTGGTAGTACACACCTATATGAGGAACCACTGGCAGAGTTTAATGAAATAGTTTTTATTTCATTACCGAAAATTGTATTTCTAATATCAGTTGGTATATTCAATTCTCTAATCAAAGAATTATCCACCATAAAGCTTATATCCTCATCAACAAATGAGTAGTTAGTTATATGATTATATTGATAAATCTCGATATGCTCACTATATTTCTTTCTAGTAATGAAGTCATAGTAATACGAAACAATGCTTATATTCTTATTATGAAAAAATAAATGTTGAATATACCATAGTCGAAAAATAGGCTTTTTCCCCTTTATATTTCTCCATGATGCAACTTTTTTACCTATCTTTTTATGTGCAATCATCAGACCTGAAATTGTATTAGTATTATATTTATCATCATGAGATTCTTGTAATAGAGCCCAACTAGGAACAACTGGAAAGATTGGAAAATTAATATTACTAGGTAAAATCGTTCTTATATATTTGTAGTAGTTACGAGTATTCTTTTTAATATTTTCTATTTTATCTTGTGCAGCCTTATTTAAACTTTCCTCTTCAAGTTCCCTTATATCATTCCAGAACATTAACTCAATTTCATCAGAAGTGGCTCTATTGGAGTGAGCATCTTCCTTTTGCTGTACTAAATAGGCAATTTCAGCATCAAGGATAGAAATATTATTAGTCGTTTTTTCTAAGGTGCTCTCAATTTTTACAATTCGTAGATAAGAGAGCAAACAAGGTATTAATGGAAGTAAGCAAAACCAAATATTTAAACTTTGAAATAAAGATAAAAAGAGGCATGTCAAAAAAACAACTAAAAAAAAGAAATTGGTTAAGCTAAGAATATTCTTTTTTGAACTTAATAAGTTAGAATAGTCTAGTAATTTCTTTTTTTCTATTTTCTGCGGACTACCGATCATATTACAATAGTTATATGGTCTATAAAAATACAACCACCTTTTACGAAGCTCAACTTCCTTCGACCAACTTTTATCTTTTTCGAGCTTTAAAAGCTCTTTCCCATTAATCCAGTCACTGTTGGAAGAATCATCATAACAACGATAATATTCCAACTTTGAAGGTTCACCGCTAAAGCAAAATATACCATCTTCATTTACCAGAGATTCCATTGCTCTCGTACCTACTAACCTATAATATTAAGAATTCACTATCTTCTGTTTTTAAAACTAATTTAGAAAAAAGTTCCTTTTCAGTTCTACTCAATGGTTTTTCATGCTCCAATATACTATTTAATATAAACTCTTCCTTTTCCTCAAATTTTCTTTCTGCCGAATATCCCTTATTATGCTCGTAAAATAAAAATAACCAAAGATATTTTGAAAGCCTTGAAAAATCACCTTCAATAAGTCGATTTAGTTTATCAAATAGCTCCTTAACAACTTGATCTGTGAAATAAGTCTTATCTTTATTTGACATGGAAAATAAGGCATCATAGAACATTTCTTCATCAGTAGACGTATAACTATCGTATGCGTCAACTTTTAGTTTTTCTTTTAAATCAATATCTTCAATTTTGACCGACTTTAAAATATTTATGCAACGCGTAATCGTTTGTTTAGAATGAGTTTTTTTACAGTGATGCTCCGCCTCATCAGCTTTTGATTTTGCTTGATTTAATAAAAGTAACAGTTTTGGAACAGGTCTAAATAGCTTATTACTTTTCAAATTATTACAACTGGAACAGGATGGTAACCAATTTTGAAAACTATTCAAATCAAAACTTTCATCTAAACCATAGTCCTTTTTTATTTTTTCGAAACCACTAACATCACCCTCAAATGACTCTGGAATTATATGATCTACTTGCATATTATTTAAATCAATCGGTGCTTTACATAAATAGCATCGTTTACCGTGAACAGTATAAACTGCCAAACGTTCTTGAGGTGAAAATTTATGCTTCATATGTAAATCCACTAAAGAGTCTAAC
>CAYTOW010000068.1:0-2276 GCA_964439655.1 uncultured Mycoplasmataceae bacterium | reverse complement strand
GGTTGAGAAGAACTCTTATTACCAGATCTAGTTAATACTAGCGTTGGGAGTGAAAAAAACTATTTCTGTGTAGGAAAGGTTTAGATGCCAAAAATTAGCATACAGAATATAGTTAAAGTTTCACTACTACTTTCTTTAATCTTTGTTTCTTTTATCATTCAAAGCTTTATTCCCCAATTGCCAAATGGTCTTGGTAATGTTGCAATTATTGCTGAGATGATTATTTTATCTGCATCAGTAATTTTAGGTTGAGTTTATTCTTTAATAAGTGTATTATTTTATCTCTTCCTTGGACTAATAAATATACCGATGTTTTTTAATGGACTTTTATATGCCTCTAATAACTCAACTAAGGTGTATGTTTATCTCCTTGATTACTTTCTTCCTTTAGTCTCTTTATCTCTTTCATCGATATTTAATAAAAGTTTTAAATCTTTATTTATTAATATAATCGTGGTTAACATCCTTAACTATCTATTTCATGTTACTTCTGGACTAATATTCTGAGGATCTTATTCTTGAAATGGTTGAAGTGCTACAAGTTATGCTTTTGCCTCGAATGGAATTAGAAATGGAGTAATGATTGCCTCATCTATTATCCTTTCATGAGGTCTTTGAAAGTTTCCAAAAAATATTTTTATAAGAGGTGAGCAATGAAGATAAATGGATACCTTAATAAAGTTAAGATTACTAAAGATAAATATCAGAAGACTTTTAAAAACAAAGAGAATTTAGAAAAAGAAACTCTAGTATATAAGAAATTAAATATTCCTTTTACTGTTTTTAATAATGTTCTTGAAAGAGAATCTTTTGAAGGTAAAAGAGTTTCTAAATGAGATGAGAATAAGAAAGAGAAATTAATTCATGAAATCGAAAAATTTCATAAATTAGATAAAAGGGGCTTTAAGACTTTTGATTGATTTAGATACACAAAAAATAAGGCTCTTTTAAGTGAAGAAGACTTTAGAGTCTTTGAAAGGATAGTTAAAAGTCTTGAACCAGATCTGGTTCCTTCTCATAACGATATTAACTCTCACAATTTACTTTGAGATGGAAAAGATATAAGACTAATAGATTTTGAATGAGCTTCGTTAAATCATCACTACTTTGACTATATTAATTTCTTTATTTTTGAAGGAATAATACTTCTTAAAGACAAAGATGAGAAGCTATGAAATGATCTTTTATTTATTACTTTATGCTTTTTTTTAATGTGAGCTCAGGAGCATAATCAGAGCAAATATATTCAAACGTTAAACAAAAAGTTTAATAAATTATTAAAAGAGACAAAAGAAAAAATTCAATAAATTGATACAACCGAGTGAGTTGTTATGTATAATATTTTAGTTATTAGAGAGATAACATATAAAGGAGACTAAATGCCAACAATTAACCAATTGGTAAATAAAGGTCGGAAAAAGAAAGTTAGAAAGTCAAATGTTCCCGCTCTTAATGCAGGATATAACTCTCTTACAAGAAGACCAACAAAACAACCCTCTCCATTTAAAAGGGGGGTAGCAACTAAAGTTGCAACTATGACACCTAAGAAACCTAACTCAGCTTTACGTAAGTATGCTCGTGTTAAGCTTTCAAATGGTATGGAAGTAACAGCTTATATTCCTGGTGAGGGACATAATCTACAAGAGCACTCAGTTGTTCTAATCCGTGGAGGTCGTGTAAAAGACCTTCCTGGGGTTCGTTACACAATAGTTCGTGGTACTCAAGATACTGCTGGAGTAGACGGAAGAAATCAAGCGAGAAGTAAGTATGGTACTAAGAAACCGAAAGGAGCTAAATAATGTCAAGAAGAAAGCAAGCGCCGGTTAGACAAGTTCTACCAGATCCATTATTTAATTCTAAAAGAGTTTCAAAACTTATTAACGCTATTATGCTTGATGGTAAAAAGTCTGTTGCACAAAAAATAGTGTATTCAGCTTTTGATATAGTTAAAGAAAAAACTTCAAAAAAACCTAATGGAGTATTTGAAGAAGCAATTAAAAATATTACACCTAAGTTAGAAGTAAGAACAAGAAGAATTGGTGGGGCTAACTACCAAGTTCCTGTTGAAGTTTCAGAAAGAAGAAAAGAAACACTTGTTCTTAGATGACTTGTTAACTATGCTCGTCTTAGATCAGAACATACTATGGATGAAAGACTAGCAAATGAAATTATCGATGCTGCAAATAACGTTGGAGCATCAGTTAAGAAAAGAGAGGACACACATAAGATGGCAGAAGCTAATAAAGCATTTGCGCACTTTAGATGATAGGTATAGA
>CAYTOW010000067.1:0-2283 GCA_964439655.1 uncultured Mycoplasmataceae bacterium | reverse complement strand
CAATTCGATTATTTACTTTCCTAACAAAGAAATATCAAAAACTGCTATTTCCAATTACACACAACCTACTTTAGATTATCGACGTAGTCTATCAATCAACATTGCTTCTAATTTCAAGCCTAAAATCAGTCAAAAGGAAATACCTGAGATCCAGAATGATTTTAGGCATATTATAGACTGTTCAACACCACCAAAAGGTGTCGTAGAAACAGCAAAAGCATTATTGCTAATAGCTTCATTTATGTCTACAGGAGTCAAGAAGCCATCTGCAAGGCGGTTTTTTGCTTATAACTGGAGATTAGAGAACCCAACACTTGAAATTAAAAGCCCCAATAGAGGAATGAAGCATTCGGCTACCCGCGATATAGAAGAATATTCATTAAAGGAAGCATTAGACTTACCCAAATATAATTTACTGAAGTTACTTGAAGAAGTGTCAACATGTGATAAGTATAGTGAAGTAGATGATCAGTCACTGATGCTAATTTGGAATCGACTAACAATAATTCAAAAAATTAATGAACAACCATTAGAAGATTTAAATTTATTTGAAGTGCCATCACTATTGGATGATGCCTCTATCGTAAGACGCAATATTAAATACATGGACACAAACTATATCAAAAGAGCAAAAATTCGCGTAGCAAAAATATTATACATTCTATCAAAACTTGAACAGCCCAAATATGGAATGATTGATCGCGACATAGCAGGAAAACAACGTCTTAACCCCAGCATAGCCTGGTCACTTTCAAAGTATGTTAGCTGCTTAACCAATCAGTATTTCTCATTAAATGATTTACTTTGGGGGTTAAAATCTCAATCCGAGGGTCAAACAGGCAAAAGAACAATAGATAGTGCACGCTTAAAGTTTCAAGATATTCCAAGAGTTAATGCTGAATTACGTCACAGCTCCGAAGGATATAACTATTGGGAAATGACCTTATCTTTAACTGTTGGTTTAGCAGAGCAATCTGATGAAGTTATGTATAACGTAAACAAAAGAATTGACTGGTACTGGAAAGAGACTGGTCTATCCAAGAAGTTTTCTGAAAACTAAAATGGTGGATACGATGAGTAATAGTACAAAGAGTAAAGAGAGTGCAAATACTAAAAAAAGTGCTGATAGTGCAGAAATTCAAGCTATAGTTAAAAAATTAACAGAGATCTATAGCGCTACAAACAAAAAAAGAGTCTTTACTATAATCCTGATGATTATATGTATTATCTTGGCATCTATTTCTTTAATTTATGGAGGGAATCTTTATTCTAAGAATAAGAATACCTACTCAAAACAACATCACATACTAAAAATAACAGCTGATAGAAAAGAGCAAGAGTTAGAAGATGCAAAAAATTCTTATAAAAAAGAAAAAAACGAACTAACAAATAAACAAGAAAAGTGTAAAAAAAATAACAGTACGGCAGAAGCTAAAAATAAATGTGATGATTATGAGAAAAAAATATCTGAATTGGCTACTTTAAATGAGCCATCTATAAACAAATTAAATCTCTTATATAAACAGGCAAAGAAAGATCTATTAGATTTAAATAAATTAATCAAAATAGAACCCATCATCTATCTTTTTATTGGAGTAATTTTTATCATTGTTACGACTCTTATATTTTTTTATCATAGACTTCTTTATCTAGAATCCCAAAAAATTCTTTGTCGCATAGATCGTTATCACCGTTTTGGACTTGCAAGTTATTACTGCGATAAACTAGAGTCTAAAGAGGTAAATACCCAAGCTGATTTTACAGATGTTTTAGAAGTTATGGCAAGTATTGAATTAGTGAATCAACTGGAAAAAGCCTTTATAAAAAAACAATCTAAAATAGAAAGATTAAAATCCAAACTTAATAAAAATTCATTCAATAACGAAGAAAAAGAAAAGAAAATTGATGATCTGAAAGAAGAATTAAAAACCCAAGACTCAATACTAGAAATACAAAAGAAAGATGCTTTAAATAAACTTTTAAAATTAAAAGCACCTAAAAAAGAATCTGTCGAAGTCAGATCAGGCTTGATAAAGGCTATTTATAAATTTGAAAAAGAAGAATGCTAGTTTTTACTGCAAGTTAAAGCCACGTCCTAAGGACGTGGCTTTAACTTGCAGTAAAGATTAATGGCTACAACTGGCGAACCTTCTCAGAGGGTTCGCTTTGTACACCCTTATAGGGTGAAATCAAAACCATATTCTAAGAACGTGGATGTTTTTTTATCTTCTACTTTATTTTCTTCTACCTTATTTTTAGCTTCTGGTTCGTTGCTCTTTATTT
>CAYTOW010000066.1:0-2329 GCA_964439655.1 uncultured Mycoplasmataceae bacterium | reverse complement strand
TCTTTATTGTATAGATTAAAAGCTTCTATTTTTGTATGAAAAGATTCTAGGTTTGCATCAAGGTTTCGCTGTATATCTTTGTCCTCATCTTCTACTATAGCATCTTTTTTAATAATACCAAATTTAAAATCTTTACCATATTTATCGTTATAAAATTTACCATAATCATATTCATATACAATTCTTGTTGCATAGTCTTGTATCTGTTCTTTGTTTTTAACATCATAAAAAGTTGCACTGTATTCAAACATAAAACTATTGGTACTATTTTTTGTAAGTTCATTTCGTATATTTACAAATGCACCTTTTTCTTTTCCTCCTAGTCCTATATGTGCTTCATCCACAAGTAAAAGCCTAAATTGATTTTCGCCTACTATCTCATGTGATTCATTTTCATATCTACTAATAAGACCCTGAGTAGTTTGTATTTTATAGCTAAATCTAAAATCTCTAAAAAACTCATCTGCAAAAAATTCACTCATTTCAATTTGTAGTTGCCCTATAAGCTCTTTAAGCGGTGAAGTGATGATCACCTCTATCTCTTCAGGATTTTTATCTCTAAGGTACTCAAAATAATCTATGATATTTGCTTTCATAATAACAGTTTTTCCACTACCTGTTGCCATCCAATAAGTTAGCTTATTATTACTATTACCATTTACCAGATACATTTTTTCAAAATAGTATTTAGTAAAATAGAGTGCCATTCTTTGATAGTAACGAAGTATTACATCAAGTCTATCTTGCATATCATCAAAATCATACTCAACACCATTACTTGCATATTCATTAAATTTATAACCACGCTGAACATCATTTATAAACTCATCATCAGGATTTTGTAATGTTTGATAGAGTGTAGGCTCTATCGCATCACAAATATCTCTAAAAAGGACTAAATCACTACTCTTCATTATTTACCCTTAAAAGTTTCAGCCATTATCTGCTCAGTATGTAAAATCGTATGGTTTGTATATATTTTTATATTGTCATTTTTAATAGTATCAATTTTATCTGTTACTTTTTTCTTATCACTTCCTAAAACTACAAAGCACTCTTTAGAGTATCTGTCTTTTACTTTTGCTTCTAATACATCAGCATCATCTAAATTTATACTTATTAGTTCTAGTCCCTCATGAAAAATCAGTGAAGAAAATATATCAAATTTAGCATTAGTATCCAGTGGATTTTTAATCTCATTATCCATTCTAAATGCAATTTTGTTTTTATCTGGTTGGTAAATATAATCAAGAGGAGCTTTATCATAAGCCATATCTTTATCTATCACTTCAAGATTGTCTATGATATCATCGTATTGTTCTAGTTCAATGTATTGAAATATACCATTATCTCTTTGTGATGGTATCCCTCCACTATTTCCAAACATAGTGTATTTAAGTCGTTTTACCATTTTTATCTCAAAATAATCATTCATCTCTACTGAAATAAATTTTTTATTCATTTTATAACTAACAGCAGCAGTAGCACCACTACCGCCAAAAAAGTCAAGAACTATTTCTTTATTATTTTCATTTATTGATAAGTTAATTACTCTTTGCAGTAATTGTTCTGGTTTTTTTCCATTTGGAAAATCAACTTTACCTTCATTTTGTGTATTTTGGAAGTCAATATCTACCCATAAATCACACAAAAGTGTAGATATTTCTTCTTTCGGAATCCCCTTATCATATATTAGATTTATACTGTTTTCTAAAAAAGAAAATCTTCGACCATTTAAGGCATAATGTGTTTTATTAGCGTTATCTTTATATTTTATTATTTGTTTGGGTGTTTTTTTTGAACTTATTTTTTGCTCTTTAGGCATTTCTGGAGCAGTTTGAAATATGTTATTTTTATTTTTTATATAAAAATCTCTATTATTCTTATTATTAATATCAAATTCTTTAAGAGTTTGTCCTTCTATTAATAATTTATTTTTTATTAATATATCTATTAGTGGATATATTTTCAAAGTTTTTTTATCTAAATACTTTGAAAAATGAGTATCCCATTTTTTTTGTTTTATATATTGTGGATATAAGTGTATTTTTTCTTTTTTATAAAGATTGATGTAATCTTTAGTTTTTATAATAGTTTTATCTTTATGAGTAGTTTTAAGTCCACTTGGTGTTGATGACCTTACAGTAATTGTATTTACAAAACAATCATTACCAAATATCAAATTTTTAATTTTTTTTAGTCTATCTTGCTCTCCATCATCTATTTGAGTAAATATAACTCCATCAGTCCTCATTAGCCCTTTAGCCACTCCCAATCTATCATTCATCATAGATAGCCAAGAAGCACTTTTAAAACTATCCTTATATAC
>CAYTOW010000065.1:0-2405 GCA_964439655.1 uncultured Mycoplasmataceae bacterium | reverse complement strand
TTGGCTACTGATTAGGGGTGTGAAATAGCCACCCCACCCAATCCCAAATAAAATAAATTTTAACAATTCGTTTACAGTAATAGAGTAACCCTTGTTTTTTCTTTTAATCAGCAAAAGAGTAACTAAAAAAGGTTACTTTAGTTACTATATAGGTTACTTAGTAAAAACCATAAAATAGGGGCTAAGACCATATAGTAACCAAAGTAACCAATATATTTATATATATAAAAAAAAAAAATAAAGGTTTGCAAAGTCCTATATTGTGGGGTTTGAATAGATTTTTATATTACGCAAAAAAAAGAGTAAAAAAAAAGGTTACTTTAGTTACTTAGTGTTTTTTGAAATAAATATATAAATATATTGGTTACTTTGGTTACTATTATAAGATTATGCCTTTGAAACCCCATAATATGAGGATTTGTAGGGTAACTTTTTTAAGTAACCTATAGTAACTTTTTAAGTAAGAAATAGTTACCCATAAGTAATATTTTAAAATGTATATGCTATAATGACAATACAAAATGTAAATATAGTAAAGGATAGAAAATGTTATTAAAAAAGCAAGTTAAGCAAACCAAAAAAACAGTTACTTATAGAGTAGATAGGGATTTATTAGAGCAATTTAAATCTTTAACTAAAAAATATGGTTATATGCAAATTACAGTTATTGAAAATGCAATGAGAGAAGCAGTAAAAGAATTAAAAGAAATGGAGAAAAATCAAAATGATAGATAATAGCTACAAAAAACTACTAATACATAAAAAAAGCCCTATTAAAAGGGATAAGCAAATAGAAATAATTGATAATCTTTTTGATTGTTTTGTTCAATACAATAAAGATATGCTATATATATCTGATGGATTTTTAGGAAAAATTTCTAGTAAAAAAGCCTTTGAAGTGACAGCATATCAGCATATAGTAGAAAAATTTGAAGATGTAGAAATAAAAACTTATGATGAAGAGAAAAATAGATATGTTTGGAATATAAAAATAGCAGATATTTATGAAACTTTGACAGTTAGAAATAACTATAATTTATTGTGTTATGAGAGTGATTTGTTTTTATCTGAACAAGCTATTTCTAAAGATAATTTAACTAGAACTATAACAGTAACTACAAATAAGCTACATATCAAAGAAATTAAAACTCCAAATATTCCAAAAGATGAGTATTTAGAAATAGTGCAGGACTACAAGAAACATTTTAAATATTTTGATGAACTACTAAAATTAATAATTGATATGAGATTAGCAAAAGATAGAAAAGCTAGTTTCCTACATCTTAGAGTTAAATCAAATTGGGGTAAATCGTTCCTTAGTGGATTGTTGCAAAATTTACAGATAGGGTTTGAAATAGATTATCATAATTTGATGAATAAAGGAGCTAATGACATAGCACCAATTCAGGTAAGAAATAGCTTTGTGATGATACTAGATGAGTTTAATAATTTTAGTAGTGAAATGAAAAAATTATCACATGATTTTAAATTCGCACCAAAATTTGGAATGACTGAGAAAGTGGAACTATATTTAAAAATCCTAATGTCAGCTGAAAAAAGCCCCTCTTTTAGTGGTGGAGTAGATGACCAAATAGTTAATAGAGTTATGGTTATGGATATTGGAGATAATGAAGCAATAGAGCTAACAAAAAGAGAAATATATAAAAAATATGGAAATGCTAAATATATGAGTGCATTAGAAAGATATGCTTATCTAATGCTAACTAAATATTTATCTGAATATTTAGCAATGGATAAATTTGAAGCACATAAAAAAGCAGATATAGCAGTTAATGAAGCATTAAATAAATACAGAATGCAAAATGTGACTAATCTAAATGATGAAACTAAAAGTGTAATAAATGAAACAATAGCAGATATATTAAATAGTGATGATATGACATTAAATCCAAGATTTAGAAGTATTAGAAAAAATATTATAGAGATTGATAGTGGGGTACATCGTGGTAATATATTTATCAAACAGCCAAAAAGAACTTTAGAAATAATAATAAAGGAGAGTGTATCAGAGAGTGAATATAAAAAGATGAAGTGGAAATTATCAAATATTAGTGATATAGTTAATATTCTATCAGATAATAGAGGTAAGACAATCTCAATCGGAAACAAAAAAATGAAAGGTATAGTTATAACTATTGAAGAGCCAAAAACAGCTAAGGAAATAGTAAAAGATTTAGAAGCTAATGGAAACTTGACTATAGATAGCCAAGCACCAAAAGAAATTTTTTAATAGTTGCACCTATTAAAAAAATAAATGTTTAAACCGACCGTTTGGACATTTTAGCAGTATTGTAATTAAAAAAAAATGAAAATTTAAGTAAATTAAGGAAATTTAATGTTAATTCAACTACTAAGAGCCATAGGACACACACCAACCAAAGAGA
>CAYTOW010000064.1:0-2477 GCA_964439655.1 uncultured Mycoplasmataceae bacterium | reverse complement strand
TGGAACAAGAAAAAGAACGTGGTATTACTATTACTTCAGCTGCTACAACAGCTATATGAAATAATAAACGTATTAACATTATCGATACTCCTGGTCACGTTGACTTCACAGTTGAAGTTGAACGTTCACTAAGAGTTCTTGATGGTGCAGTTGCTGTTTTAGATGCTCAATCTGGAGTAGAACCTCAAACTGAAACTGTTTGAAGACAAGCAACAAATTATAAAGTTCCACGTATCGTATTTGTAAATAAAATGGATAAAGCTGGAGCTGACTTTGCTTCTGCTGTTAAATCAGTTAAAGATCGTCTAGGAGGTAATTCAGTTGCTATCCATTTAAATATGGGTGCAGAAAACGATTATGCTGGACATATAGATTTAATTACTATGAAAGCTTATATGCTTGATGGTGATGCAGATGAGACTGGTTATGATACTCCTAAAGATATTCCTGCTGAGTATCTAGATAAAGCTAAAGAAATGCGTCAAGAACTTATCGAAGCTGTTTCAGACTTCGATGAGGCATTAATGACAAAAGTTTTAGACGGCAAAGAAATTTCTCCAGAAGAGCTAAGAGCGGCAGTTCGTACAGCTACTCTTACTTCAGAGTTTTTCCCAGCCCTTGCTGGAACAGCCTTTAAAAACAAAGGAGTAAAAGCTCTGCTTGATGCAGTTGTTGATTTCCTTCCTTCACCTTTAGATGTTCCTGCTATTAAAGGACTTAATGATAATGATGAGACTATCGAAAGAAAATCTGATGATTCAGAACCTTTCTCAGCTCTTGCATTTAAAATTATGAACGATCCTTTTGTTGGATCACTAACATTCTTTAGAGTTTATTCAGGAACTTTGGATAAAGGTTCATACGTATTAAACTCTACAAAAGGAAAGAAAGAAAGAATTGGACGTCTTTTAGCTATGCATGCTAATAGTCGTGAAGAAATCGATGGAGTTGTTGCTGGTGATATTGCAGCAGCTGTTGGTCTTAAAGATACAACAACTGGAGATACACTTATTCCTGAAAAAGGAGAAAAGATTATCCTTGAGAAGATGAATTTCCCAGAACCTGTTATCTCGCTAGCTCTTGAACCTGCTTCAAAAGCTGCTACTGAAAAACTTTCACTTGGTCTTCAAAGACTAGCTGCTGAGGATCCAACATTTAAAACTTGAACTGACGATGAAACTGGTCAAACTATCATCGCTGGTATGGGTGAGCTTCACCTTGACATCATAGTTGATAGACTTAAACGTGAATTTGGCGTTGAAGCTAACGTTGGTGCTCCACAAGTTTCTTACCGTGAAACAATTACTAAAACTGCTGAAGTTGAAGGTAAGCACATCAAACAATCAGGTGGTAAAGGACAATATGGTCACGTATGAATTAAGTTCGAGCCACAAGAACCTGGTGCTGGATTTGAGTTTGTTGATAAAATTGTTGGAGGTAAAATCCCTAAAGAATACATTAAGGCAATTCAAGTTGGACTTGAAGAGAAAATGGCTATCGGTATTTTAGCTGGTTATCCAATGATCGATATTAAAGCAACACTTTATGATGGTTCATACCACGATGTCGATTCATCTGAAATGGCTTATAAAATTGCTGCTTCTAAAGCTCTTACTAAAGGTAAGGACCAACTTGGAGCTGTTATCCTAGAGCCTATTATGGATGTATCAGTTATCGTTCCTGAAGATTACTTTGGTGATGTTATGGGAGATATCTCACGTCGTAGAGGTGCTGTTAAAGAAAATGAACTTCGTTCTGATGGAGCACAAGTTATTAGAGCTGATGTTCCCCTTTCTGAAATGTTTGGTTATGCTACTGAACTTCGTTCAATGACTGCTGGACGTGGTACATATCAAATGCAATTTGATCACTACCAAAAAGCCCCTACTTCAGTTGCTGAAGAAATAATTAAGAAAAGAAATGCTTAATAAAAATAAAAAATAATATTAAACCACATCGTTAAAGATGTGGTTTTTTGTATAAAAAACTATACTTTTGAGGACTTACCTCTAAGTATAGATTTTATTTATATTACTACTACAAAGACAATTACAAGAATGACAGCTATCATTACAAGAATAGCAATTATAGATATCGCTCAGTTCTGAAAAGTATTAGTAAACTTTTGTCTTTTCTTTTCTTTAAGATTATGTTCAAGAAAAGCAATTCTAGTTTCTAAAGCCTCTCGTTCTTTATCATCTTTTACACTAAGTAATTTCTTCTTAGCTTCTTCTAATTCAATTTTATGATTTTCAAACGATCTTTGGATGTGTTCTTTAACACCTCTATTAAAGAGTCATTTTCTATCTCTTTCAAATTTCATTATCTTGTATAGTAAATAGTTGCTGCTTTATTTCTACCAATTGATTCTGCATCAGCATATTGAGTAATAGAAATAATTTTATAACCTGCTGCAACTAATTCGGTAGCCTTAGCTGCTGCTTTAGTAGCAATACCATTTTGTGTTAAACCTTTAA
>CAYTOW010000063.1:0-2509 GCA_964439655.1 uncultured Mycoplasmataceae bacterium | reverse complement strand
TTTTCTTTTTTCTTCATTATGCTTTAAATTATAGCAATTTTATTGTTTGTTTGTATAATAAAACTATGATTGAAAAAGAAGAAAAAATTGCATATTTAAAAGAAGTTGTAGACATTTTTGATGGCTATGATATTTGATATTCTTTAGACAACGAAACATTAAGAGGTGCATATAAAATTAACGATTTATTGCCATATGATGAAAAACTTTCATTAATGATTACTACTGAGGGCTATCAAAAACTTTTAAGAATATTCCCCAAAAGAATGCTTGATTCTTCTCTTGATTCTTCATACAAATTCCTTTCTCCTTGTTTCGTAAGAGATAACAGCAAATGAAAGGTTGAGCAACCCTTTGTGGAACTTAGAATTGCTATTAAATCTACTGAAGAGCTTATAAATAAATATGAATCTCTTGCTAATAGAACGTTAAACAAAATTAAAGACCGTCCAATTAATACTAGAACTTCTATCAACGATCTTGAAACTAAAAAGTTTGAAGGATACTACTTGCTTTCAGATGCTTATGTAGAAAAAGAAAAAAGATGAATTCAAGCTCTTTCAATGGATAGAGTTGAAATTCCTTTTAGTACTATCAAAGTAAAAGTAATGAAGGAGTATGAAAGAGTTATTAAAAAATGATGGAGTTATACTGATCTTGCAGATGATGATAAAGCTCCAAGAAAAAATTATTATGTCTATCCCTTTCCTGGAAAAAGAGCTAAAACTGAACTTTAGTTTAAAGAACTCCTGTTAATGTAAGAATAATAAAAGTTACTTGAGCAATGAAAGCGAGTGACATTAATAAGATTGAATATAAAGTAAAATTGTATGAATTGTTACTGGTCTCTAAAACTTTATTGGCAGATAGAAGAGTTTTTTTATCATACTCATCTACATTTAATAATTTGACACTTAAGGTAAAAGTATCCTTTCATTCTTTTTCCTGAGCTTTATTTAACTTTTTATTTGCTCTAACTATCTTTTCTAAAACATCTAAAGAGTTAAATAAATTTTTTGCATCGTTAATATGTATCTTTTCTTTATTACTTTCTATTACTGCTCTAACTACAGAAATCTTTTTTAGTCCTTCTCTCTTATAAAGTTCTCTTCTTTTATAAATAAGGTAACCTGCAATTATATAAACAGGAATAGCACTGAGGTGTAAATAATTATTCATACTACTATTTTAAGATAAAATAATAAGGAAAGAAAAGAGGAATTATGATTAAAGTTAATTTATCAGATGCTGTAAGTGAAAAGGAAATTACTTCATACAAGAAGATTGTTAAATTACTTGCTGAAGAAATGGAGAATTTTGAAAGTGCTGGATTTGAATATCTTGGTTGAAAGGATCTTCCAGTTACATACGATAAAAAAGAAGTTAAGGAAATGAAGAATGAAGTTCTTAGACTTATTAAAGAAGGGGTTGATACATTAGTTGTTATCGGTATTGGAGGTTCTTTTGCAGGTGCTAAAGCTGCTATAGAAATGATCCAAGGTCAATATAAAATCTATAAAGAAATGGAAGTTATTTTTATGGGAAAATCACTTTCATCAACTGAAATTGCTGAACAACTAACTTATCTTGAGGAGAAAAACTTTGCAATAAATATTATTTCAAAATCAGGAACTACTACTGAACCCGCTATTGCTTTTAGGTTAGTTAAAAAATTATTAGAAGAAAAAATTGGAGAAAATAATGCTAAAAGATTTATTATTGCAACAACTGATGCTAATAATGGAACCCTTATTAAAATGGCAAAAGCAAATAACTATAAGACTTTTGTTATCCCAGAAAATATAGGAGGTCGTTTTTCAGTTCTTACTCCTGTTGGTCTATTCCCAATGATTGCAGCTGGAATTAACATTAATGAGGTTATGAAAGGCGCATATAAAGCTTATAAAAAATATTCACCTGCTACTCTTATTGGAAACGATGCTTATAGATATGCAGTTGCAAGAACAGTTTTAAGTAAAAAGAAAACAGTGGAATTAATGGTTCAATACGAACCACAAATGGCTGCCTTTAATGAATGATGAAAACAACTTGCTGGTGAATCTGAAGGAAAAGGTGGAAAAGGACTCTTCCCAGCCTCTGCAATCTTTTCAACAGATCTTCATTCACTTGGTCAATTTATTCAAGAAGGAAAGAAAACTTTATTTGAAACTGTCATGACTGTTAATGTCCCAATACAAGATATTTCAGTAATTGAAACTGATGATAATTTAGACAATCTTAATTACTTGTCAAACTTTACGATGCATGATATTAATACCATTGCTTCAAAAGCAACGATAGAAGCACACACTAAAATAGGTAAAGTCCCAAACATTCATATCACTATTGACAAAATGGATGAGGAGCACTTTGGTCAACTAGTTATCTTCTTTGAAAGAGCTGTAGCTATGACTGCTTACCTACAAGGTTCTAATCCATTTAATCAACCTGGTGTGGAAGTTTATAAACACAACATGTTTCAAAAACTTGGTAAAAAATAAGAGTTTAA
>CAYTOW010000062.1:0-2678 GCA_964439655.1 uncultured Mycoplasmataceae bacterium | reverse complement strand
GATTCATTAGTTTAAGTGTTTATTTATAATTAGTCTTTACTATATTTCCCCCTCAGATTTTTTCATTAAACTCTGAGCTATATAGTTTCATTCATTTTTTTATCGATTCTTTTTGATCTCCAAGTGTATTTGTATATGTAGTATTATTCATTAATATTGCAGGGTACTGAACATTACCTTTTCTTCTATTAGCTTTCTTAGCAAGATATGAGGCTTTATTAATAGCACCACCAATTAATGTAGTTGTAGTGTCTTTTGAATATCTGTGACCAACCATTACTAATGAATTATCATTTGAAGTTCATACACCAATTCCACTCGATAAATTAATTTGATATTTATTCTTTATCTTTGTACTAAGAATTGTATTAATAAGTGAGTTAGCATAAAAAGAAAAATTAACAGCTTCAGTTATATTCTCTTTTTTACTTCCATTAAAGATAACTATTACCTCATCTCCTGCAAAATATACATCTCGATAAGAATTAAATTCTTTTGCGGCTTCAGACAAAATTTTAGTAAAGAGTTGTATTATTTTAGTTATTCTTTCATTATTATTTTTCTCTACAATCTTTTTAAAATCTACTATATCGATAGAGACAACTGTTGCTCATCCAAGACCATAGCTTTTATAACCTGCATCTTCAGATCTGCCTAAAGATGTTTTTTCTTTATATTTTACATTTAATCAATCGTTAATTTCTTTTTCTATTGTATTTTTATCTTTAATCATTTTTTCTCCTTTAAAAATTCCTCATAGTTAATGATATTAATTCCTTTTTCTTTAAATGTTTTACCTGTATGAACGATAATAGGATTTTCAAATTTAGAGATTTTCTCTAATATTTTTTTCTTCTCACTGCTTAGATTTATATCAAAAGACTTAATCTCAATGTAATTGTTATTTATTAGAAGGTCACAATCTTTTTTACCATCATCGTAATACATAATCTTAGACCTTTCTAAATTATTAGTTGCGAAAGTATAGACATTAGAAATGATAATGTTTTCAAAGACTAATCCTCTTCTTGGTATTCCATCTAAAGGCAAAGTGCTATATTTGTCAAAAGAGTAATATAGATATGAATTAAAGTTAGTACAATAATATCTATATTCTTCTTTAGTTTTTAATCTTACTTTGGTATAGCTATTTTCAATAGTAAAAATTAGTTGTGATTCTAAAAGAAAATTAAGAATAGTATTTGTTTGTTTATTGTCTGGTATTTTAAGATCAGGATTTAATTCCTTTAGTTTTTCAGTTATCTTTCCTGGAGTTAATTTTATTCCTGGATTTAATGCAATATACTTTAGAACTAGATTGATATTTTTTCTACTAATTTTTTTAGCAATGCTCTGCTTTTCAATTATATTGTTATACTGATCTATTAAGTCCTTTGAAAAAATAGTGTCTGGAAAGTAATTATTTTCAACATAATCGATAAAAGAATAGTTTGGATTATTTCTCTCTTTTTGAGAATATTCATAAAATGAATAAAATCCCATATATATAATTTTAAATCTTGTACCACCAAATTCAGTTGTATCTACCATTGTGCTAGCATCTGAACCAGTAGCTACAAATGTAATGTTTTTATATTTATCTTTCATTCCTTTTAATCACCTAGTTCAATTTACTCTTCTTTGAATCTCATCTATTAAAATTAATTGAATATCTTCTTGCTCAATTATCTTTTCAATCGATTTAGATATTAGTCTAAAGGACTCTGACTCTATAGTTTCAAAATCTACTGTTGAGAAGATTGGATCATCAAAATTAATAAAGATTGCCTTTAGTCTTTCTTCTTCAGCTGTTTCGCTAGTACTTAAGTCATAGTTGCTCTCGTTGTTCTTATTGTTAGAAAACATTTTTGTGTATCTAAACTTTAGGTATTCAGTTTTACCTAATCTTCTCATTCCGATTAGAACAACATCTCCTTCACTCTCTGCTACTATACGCTTATAAAAGTCATCTTTAGGAGATGAGTCTTCTTCTATTCATCTTTTTGTTGCATTTATAATACTTTCTTTTATCTCTATTTCTTTGTTATACATATTTAAATTATACAATATTTGGGTAGTGCTACCTAAAAAAACATTAAAAAAATAGGTAGTGCTACCTAAAAATTAATTATCTGATTATTGCTTTTTCCTCTTAAATAACGATCTCTTTATTTAAAGGTTTAAATACTTAATAGGATTTTGAGTGCCTGTTTTTATATTTACTTCTCTGCCTAATACTTCTTTAATAAATCTTGCTTCTGCTTCAGTTGGCTTTGCATTCTTAACAATGTTTTCTTTTGGAGCTGCAATAGGGATTAGTTCAAATATTACACGCTTTTGACTTTTTTGAAAGTCTCTACGTTGTTCAAGTATTCCTCTACTTTTTTGTAGCTTTTCAAATTTATCTCACTCTTGTTTAGAAATATCTGAAACTTTTTTAGCACTTCCTTTAACCATTCTATAAACCGCAAGGACTTTCTTATCGTTAATAGCAAGAACAAAATCTGAGTTATTAGCTTTTTTAGAATCCATTATTCAAGTTCCTTCAAGAGCTCCTCTTGTATCGTTGTTAATTGTTCAGCCTCTCATCTCATCACATATCTTTAGACTAAAACCTTTTAGTCCATGTTTTTTAGCTATCTCATTTAATTTTTCCATGTATTAATTATACTTCTTTG
>CAYTOW010000061.1:0-2678 GCA_964439655.1 uncultured Mycoplasmataceae bacterium | reverse complement strand
AAAATTAATTATTTGTGCTTAACTGCACCAGTTACTGAAGGTTTTGTAGCATTAGCAACGTTATTTCCAAGGTTATGGAATGTTTGAGTTCCTTTGAATTGTGCTGAAGCTCCAAGTTCTTCTTCAATAGCAAGAAGTCTATTGTATTTTGCAATACGGTCAGTTCTTGACATTGAACCTGTTTTAATTTGTCCAGTATTAAGAGCAACTGAAAGATCAGCAATAGTTGTGTCTTCTGTTTCTCCTGAACGGTGTGAAACGATTGCAGTCATTCCAGCTTTGTGAGCTAGTTCGATTGTTTCGATTGTTTCAGTTAGTGAACCAATTTGATTTAACTTAATAAGAATTGAGTTAATTGCATTTGTTTTAATAGCATATGCAAGGATATCTTTATTTGTAACAGTAAGGTCATCACCCATAACTTGAGTTTTTGATCCTAACTTTTCTTTCATAAGTTTAAATCCTTCTCAATCAGTTTCAGCTAAACCATCTTCAATTGAGATGATTGGATATTTCTTAGTAAGACCTTCAAAGTACTCAACCATTTCTTCTGAAGTAAAGTCAAGTTTTGTACCTTTCATTTCTTCAAATCCAGGTCTACCAGCTTCGATAGCTGCTTTAAGTTTTCCAAATACGTATTTTTTACCATCGTATAGTTCTGAAGTAGCAGGGTCCATTGCAATAGCAATAGCTCCTTTACCTGAAGTAGCGGGTTTATATCCAGCTGCCTCGATAGCTTTAACCATAAATGTTAATGCTTCGTCATGTGATTTAAGGTTAGGAGCGAATCCTCCTTCATCACCAACTTGTGTTCCATGACCAGCATCGTGTAATAACTTAGCTAGGTTATGGAAAGTTTTGTTTGCCATTTGAAGTGCTTCTCTAATTGAAGTAGCTCCAACAGGCATAATCATAAACTCTTGGAAGTCAAGAGTATTTGAGGCATGCTCTCCTCCATTGATAACATTAAGCATTGGCACTGGAAGTGTTGATGCATTAACTCCACCAATGTATTGGTATAGAGGAAGTCCTCTTTCATCAGCAGCAGCTTTAGCTACAGCTAATGAGACAGCTAAAATAGCATTAGCTCCTAAGTTTTTCTTGTTTTTAGATCCATCAAGTTTGATCATTGTGTAATCGATGTTTCTTTGTTGAGAAACTTCCATTCCAAATAATTTAGGTGCTATCTTTTTGTTGACGTTATCAACAGCAGTCATAACTCCTTTAGCTCCAAATCAGTTATTTGCATACTTAGTTCCTTTGTCTCTAAGTTCGTGTGCTTCAAGAATACCTGTTGATGCTCCTGAAGGCGCCATAGCTGATCCATATCCTCCAAATTCTGTAGTAACTTCTACTTGGATTGTTGGGTTTCCCCGTGAGTCTAGAACTTCTCTAGCGTGAATTTTTGTAATTGCAGACATATGTCTCCTTTTCTATTTTTCTATAAAATGTACATTTGCATAGGTTATATGCTATGTAATTATACTCTCTTTATTTTTATGACTATTGAAATACTTGTCTAAGCGATGCATACAATTGAAATAATGATAGAAAAGAAAAACACTATCAATGATAGTGCTTTAAAAGTAAATATTATTTCTAGATAAAACTAAAGTTCATAATTACTGGGTTGTGATCTGAATCAGCAAATAGATAAGGATGGTCTGGATTAAATGCATTTTTGTGTCATCCTTGTTGGATTGTACGTACTCAGTTTATTTTTATATTACTTGAAGTAATAAATCCATCTATTACAGAAACTGAAGGAACATAATCTGTAGCTTTGTTAAAGCTAAAACTATTGTACTTAGCTACAGTTTTGTCTCAGTCTTCTTTTGCTTCATCACCATTATTATCTTTTATACGTTTTCCATTACGCATTGGGTAAGGACCTTGTCATTTATCTCCATTAGATCTCATTGAAGCATTATTTCTAGTGCTATCAGCTCCTAATTGTAGTTTATTTTCTCTAACATAGTGTCTAAACTCATTAGGGAACTTAGCAATGTTCATTACTGATAAAGGTTGAGACTCTGTAATTATTCCATTTCCTCTTGAATAAGGATTTCAAGCATCTTTATTATTACTACTACTATAATCAAATAGTTTGTCTTTCATATATTGATTAGAAATTCATTGACCAGCTCCAGCAAATTTATTTTCAGCTTGTGTATAGAAATAAGCATCAAGAACATCAGTATTTCAATCACCACCTATAAGAAAGTAATTACCATTTTGTTTCCATTCTTCAATTAATTGAATTAATCTAAAGTATTCTTTCTGTCTTTTTATAAAATCTTGAGGAAAGGCAGAAGCGTGGATATTTGCAAGGTGTAGAATTTTCTCACTACCATCAGGCGTTTTTATTTTAAAGTCTATAAGTCCAATAGCTCTTTTTAAGTTAAAGATTCCATCAAGACCTGTTCCAGCAGAATTAAGTGAAACTCTTCTTGCTTTGCTGTGGTCAACACCAAATCTAGAGAATGTTAATACACCGGCATCAACTTGTCCACCAGGGTCTAGTAATGGTACTGGCAGTACTGCATCTTTTAGATTTCTTACATATTCAAGATCATATTCATCACCAATAGTTTTAGCAATAATTGATGGTTGATCTGTATATAGTGATCTAATTGATGGTTTATCTACTTCTTGTAAAAAACCAAAATCTAATGTTT
>CAYTOW010000060.1:0-2833 GCA_964439655.1 uncultured Mycoplasmataceae bacterium | reverse complement strand
CCTAACATGTTCAGCTGATCACAGATGAATAGATGGTGGAATGATTGGTAGATTTCTACTAAGAGTAAAAGAAATCCTAGAAAATCCAATCTTAATGGGGGCATTATAATGTATATATTTAAATTCGCAGATATAGGTGAAGGTCTACACGAAGGTACAGTAGGCGAAATTAACGTAAAAGTTGGAGATGCAGTTAAAGAAGGAGATACACTTTTCACTGTTGAAACAGATAAAGTTACTTCTGAAATTCCTTCTCCAGCTACAGGTAAGATAGCTAAGATGCTTTTTAATGAGGGAGATGTTATTCACGTTGGTCAAGTAATTTTCCATATCGATGATGGTACGGGAGATGCTCCAGCAGAGCAGGTAACTAAAGAAGAGGCTCCTGCAAAAGAAAGTGGTGGAGAAAAAGCTGCTTCAGTTGTAGGGGATCTAAAAGTTTCAAACGATCTTTTCTCTTTTGATAATTTAAAATCTTCTAAAGCAACTTCAGCTCCTGCTCCAAAAGCAGAGGCTACAACTCCTAAGAGTGCTTCAACTTCTTCATTTGATTGAAAAGCTATTAAGCCTAAAGGAGATGGCGAGGCAGTAGATGCTGTTGTTATTGGTGCTGGTCCAGGTGGATACCTATTAGCAGGAATGCTTGGTAAAGCTGGTCTTAAGACTGTATGTATCGAAAAGAAATATGCTGGTGGTGTTTGTCTTAACGTTGGATGTATTCCTACAAAAACACTTCTTAAAACAACTAAGTTAATTAATTATGGTAAGCATGCAGCAAAATATGGAATTAGTGTCGATCCTTCAAATATTACTTATGACTGAAAAGCTATGCAAGAGAGAAAAACAACTGTCTCTTCTACGTTAGAAAAAGGTGTTGAAGGACTTCTTAAAATGAACAAAGTTGAATTCATTAAAGGAGCTGCAAAGATTATCGATAGATACAACGTTAAAGTTAAAAGCAGAGTCTTTACTACTAAATTAATCATCATTGCAACAGGTTCATCACCAAGAAATCTTCCAGTTAAAGGATTTGATGAAGGAATTAAAGCTGGAATTGTTATCGATTCAACTGGAGCTCTAGCACTTAAAAAAGTTCCTAAGACTTTAACTATTATTGGTGGAGGAGTTATCGGTCTTGAGTTTGCTACTATCTATAACGAACTTGGAACTAAGGTAACTATCCTTGAAGGTGGTCCATCAATCCTTGGTCCAATGGATGGAGAGGTTAAAAAACTTGTTATTAAAAAACTTAAAGACACAGGTATTGCTGTTGAAACAGAAGTTAAGATTAACAAACTTGAAAAAGATCTTGTTCACTATACTTCTAAAGATGGAAAAGATAAGAAAGTTAAATCTGAAAAAGTTCTTGTTTCAATCGGTAGAACTCCAAACAACTTATCTATCGATAAGACTACAGACGTTAAAATAGGCTCACGTGGAGAAATCGAAGTTAATGAGCACCTACAAACATCAGTTGATAACATCTTTGCTATAGGTGATGTTGTTGGTCAAGCAATGCTTGCTCATACAGCTTATGCTCATGCTAGAGTTGTTAATTCATTCCTTCTAGAAGATGCTAAAGTTAAATACAACAAACATAGAGTTCCAGGTTGTGTATATACATATCCTGAAATATCTTCTATTGGTAAGACTGAAGAGCAACTTAAAGCTGAAGGTATTGCATATGGTAAATCTGTTTGACAAAACCAATCTCTTGGTAAAGCTCTTGCAGATGGAAGTACTGATGGATTTGTTAAACTTCTCTTTGATAAAGAATTCGGAATTCTTCTTGGAGCTCACATAATCAACGATACCTCAAGTGATATGATTGGTGAACTTGCACTACTTATGGAACTTGAAGGAACTATCTGAGAGCTAGCAAATACAATTCATCCTCACCCTTCTACTTCTGAGGGAATATGAGAAGCTGCTATGCATGGACTTTCACAGCTTAAAAAATAATTGATATAAAAATAAAATACACTTAAGTTAATTCTAAAAGTGTATTTTTTATTTTTCTTTTTTTAAGGATTGCTAAACAGTTGGAACTTTGATTGTGTCATCACTTTGATAGAAATCAAATATCTCATTAGGATCAAAGTTTCCATCGTGTTGTAAGTTTATAATATTTACTATATCGTAGTCAGAAGCTCATTTAGATCCCTGTATAAACCCATCTGAACCGATGGCCCCTCTAATACGAGATAAATATCTGTCATCCATTTCATGTGTAATATCTATTCTTCTTCATCTAGTATTTCTATTACTTAAAACAGAATAAGCATTAACATGAACGTGTGAATGTCATCCACCGTTTTCATGCATGCTACCAACAAAACCTACTACGCTTCCTTTGGCAACTGCTTTTGGATGATTTCAATCTATATCACCAGGAATATGACGTTCTCAGTTCTGTCCTTCTTGTGTAGTTGTATGGCCAATTCTAACATCGTTGCTTATATGGTCAATAGTAGATTTAGATAAATGCATGTACTGAATATAAACATATTCTGAATCAGAAGTTGCTATTTCTTTTTTGCTCTCACTTAGCCCATTGATATAAGCATCATATTCACTTTTATTAGCTAAGGAAAGATCATCAATATTAAAACCATCTTTATAGTTAGGAAAATGGTATTCTCCATTATGACTAAAAGTGAATTTTGGTACTCTAAAATATTTAGGATGGGTACCTCTTCCGCTCTTAACATAAATATATTCCTTAAGATTATCTTCAATGTTTAGTTCAGATATTTTTAATCTTAAAGTTACTACTCCACCAACACCTGCCGCAAACTTAGAAGGTGTATTTTCTCAAAAAGCATTAATTATC
>CAYTOW010000059.1:0-2937 GCA_964439655.1 uncultured Mycoplasmataceae bacterium | reverse complement strand
AGCAAGAAGAGTTTAATCAAGAGCAAAGAGAATTCAATCAACATGTTTTTAAATTTATGGAACGTCAAGATGAATTTAACAGAGCAATAATGCAAAGACTCGATAATATTGTTGCAAAAAATAATCTATTAGAGTAATGATTACATAGATATAGACAAAATAAGAAAGAAAATAAAACTATCAAAACTATTAATAAATTATGATAAATGTTAGTAATTATTTTGATGTAAAATATCTTTATATTCACCTACTTATATATTAAGAAGAATTAATAGATGAATAATCTAATACTTTGGTTTTTATATATAATCTTTATATGAAATTATTTAAATCAAAAGAATATCATTCAGCTCTATCAAACTTAAAAAAGATTAATGCATTAGAATCTACTATGCAAACTTTAAGTGATAAGGAACTAAAAGATAAAACACAGGAGTTTAAAGATAGACTTAAAAAAGGAGAAACTTTAGATGATGTTAAGAATGAAGCCTTTGCTGTTGTTAGAGAGGCAGTTCTTCGTGTTCATAAAAAAAGACTTTTTGATGTCCAAATTATCGGGGGATTAATTTTGCACTCAGGAACAGTTGCTGAGATGCGTACTGGTGAAGGTAAAACTCTTACTTCAATTGCCCCAGCCTATCTAAATTCTCTAGATGGCAAAGGTGTAATTATTTGTACAGTTAATGAATATCTTACTGAACGTGATGCAGAAGAGACGGGTCAGGTACATGCTTTTTTAGGTGTTAGTGTTGGAGTTAACAAAAAAGATTCAACTCCTTTAGAAAAACAAGAGGCATATTCAAAAGATATTACTTACTCAATACACTCAGAAATTGGGTTTGATTATCTGCGTGATAACATGGTTAAAAGAATCGAAGAAAAATGTCAAAGACCTTTTAACTTTGTAATAGTCGATGAAGTCGACTCGATATTAATTGATGAGGCAAGGACTCCTTTAATAATAACAGGTGGTGAACAAAGCTCTTCACAAGTTTATATGAGAGCTAATACTTTTGTTAAAACTCTTAAAGAAGAAGACTATGAGATAGATCCTGAGTCCAAAAGTATTTCCTTAACTGATAGTGGAGCAGATAAAGCTGCTAAGTTCTTTGGTATTTCAAATATTTATGATCTTTCCAATTCCGAGCTAATCCATAGAGTTCAAAATGCTTTAAGAGCAATTAAAATTATGAGCGCGGGTGTTGAGTATATCGTTAGAGAAAATAAGATTCTTTTAATAGATGCCTTTACTGGACGTATTATGGATGGCCGTTCATATTCTGATGGATTACATCAAGCTATTCAAGCAAAAGAAAATGTTGAAATTGAGCCAGAGACTAAAACTTTAGCAACAATTACATATCAAAATCTTTTCAGAATGTTTCCTAAACTTTCAGGAATGACTGGTACAGCTAAGACTGAGGAAGATGAGTTTTTAGATATTTATAATATGCGTGTTGCTCAGGTGCCTACGAATGAACCAGTAATAAGAATCGATCATCCAGATGTAGTTTTTGTTTCGATGGAAGCAAAATATAAAGCTGTTATTAAAGAAATTAAAGATAGACATGCTAAAGGTCAACCTATGTTAATTGGTACCGAGGAGCTTTCTGAATCAGAAAAACTTTCTAAGTTACTTAAAAAAGAAGGCATTAAGCATCAAGTGCTTAATGCCAAACAAAATGAAAAAGAAGCTGAAATTATTGCTAAGGCAGGAGAGTTTAATTCAGTTACTATTGCTACTAACATGGCAGGTCGTGGTACAGATATTAAACCATCACAAAAATCTCTTGATGTTGGTGGACTATATGTAATTGGAACAAACAAAGCCGAATCACGTCGTATTGATAATCAACTTAAAGGTCGTGCTGGACGTCAAGGAGATCCTGGTGAATCTAAGTTCTTCTTATCCTTTGATGACAATCTTATCTCTCGCTTTTCTAATCAAGAAAAACTAAAGAAAAGTTTTGCTTCTTTTAATGATAAACCTCTAACTGGTAGAACTATTAGAAAAGTTATGGAAAGAGCTCAACGTAAAATTGAAGGATTTAATTATGATGCTCGTAAAAACGTTCTACAATATGATGATGTTATTAGACAACAAAGAGATCTTATTTATAAGCAAAGAGACATCATTATTTCTCATAAAGATTTAATTAATGTTATTAACGCAATGGCAAAAAGTGTTGCTAAAGATGTTGTGGTCTTTAAACATTTTCTTAGAAAAGACAGATCAATTGATATCGATAAATTAGTCAAGTCTTTAAATGCTGTTTGATTCTCTCAAGTAGATTTTAAACTTAATTCAAAAAAATTAAATGGTCTAACTCAAGATGAAATAATTGAATCTCTTCAAAAAGACTTAGTTGAGACTTATGCACTTATGAGAGAAAGAATTATAGAAAACATCGATGAAGATTTCCTTCATAACTTTGAAAGAGAAATTGTACTTAGAACTTTTGATCAAAATTGACAAGTACATATCAATCAAATGTCTAAATTACGTTCTTCTTCTTCCTTAGCTTCATATGCCCAAAAGAATCCATATCAAGTCTATGTTGAAAAAGGTACTGAACTCTTTAATGAGTTAACTAAACGTATTTCCCATAACACAATTAAAGTTCTTATGTCTAATACTTTTGCAAAACCAAAGGTAGATAAAACTCAAGAGGTCTTAGAAAAAATAGTTTCACCTTTTGTTGAAAAATAGTCTAGAACTTAATAATTTTTATATATAAGTAAACTTACTATTAACAAAGTGAATTGTATATTCTAGATTCTAGAAATTAATATATTTTACAACTTTCCTTTTAATAATATTTAAAACCAACCTTCAGAGTAAAGACTTCGTTCTTTACTTTTTAATTACTAATTCCTAAAAGTTTAGGAAAAACAGGGTACTTTTTCACAAATTTGACAAATAATTACTTCTCTTGG
>CAYTOW010000058.1:0-2959 GCA_964439655.1 uncultured Mycoplasmataceae bacterium | reverse complement strand
TTTGTAATTTAATACGCCAAGTCTTAATAGAGCACCAAAGTGCTTAGATAGGTTAGACTGAGAAGTGTTCATCTTCTTTACCATATGTGTAATATTATGATCAGCACACTTACAATTTCAAAAGTGTGAAATAATTTTTGATTTATATTCAGATGATAAAATTTTGTTTACTTCATATATTGTCATATTCCTACCCACTCATATGATACACTATAAAGTATAATTTAAAAATAAGGAAGTAATAATATGGAAAATCTATTAGCAATAATCGGAAGACCTAATGTTGGAAAATCAACTCTTTTTAATCGTTTAATTGGAAAGAGAGTTTCGATAGTACATGATAAGCCAGGCATAACTCGTGATAGGTTATATCACGACATAAGTTGGAATTCATATAATTTTAGAATTATAGATACTGGTGGAGTAGAGGTTTCTAATGAGCCTTTTCAAAAACAGATAACTATTCAAGCTCAAATAGCTATAGAAGAAGCGACTGTAATAGCTATTATCGTTGATGGGAAATTAGGAATTACTAAGGATGATAGATATATTATTGATTTAGTTCGTAAGAGTGGTAAACCATTTTTTATTCTTGCTAATAAATTAGAAGGTAATAAAATGTTAGATTCATCGATTTATACAGTTGGAGCTCCAGATATTTTTGCGATTTCTGCTCTTCATGGTGAAGGCATTGGTGATGCACTCGATAAAGCAATTACTTATATGTCTAAAGAAAAGAAGGAAGAAAGTGAATTTCCTAAAATCTCAATTATTGGACGTCCTAATGCTGGCAAATCAACACTATTAAATACTCTTTTAGGTAAAGAAAGGTCGATAGTTTCTCCGATAGCAAATACAACTAGAGATTCAGTAAAATCTAAGGTTGATATTAATGGGATAATCTTTGAGGTTATTGACACAGCTGGAATTAATAAAAAATCAAAACTTGTTGAGTCTGTTGAGCACTATGCTTTAGCACGGGCTTTTGATTCATTAGAAAAAGCAGATCTTTCATTAATGATTATCGACTCGACAAGAGAAATAGCTCATTTTGATGCACGTGTAGCTGGATATGCAATGGATAATAATAAACCACTAATAATAGTTATTAATAAATGAGACCTTATTAAGAAAGATACAAATACAATGAAAAAATTTGAATCCAAAATTAGAAAAGAATTTAAATTTTTATCCTGAGCACCAATAGTTTTTATTTCAGCTACTGAAGAATCAAGACTCTCTTCACTAAAAGAGACGATAATTAATGTATGAAATAATATTAATAAAAGAATCAAAACACATCTATTAAACGAAATGATTATTGATATTCAAACGATGCAACCAGCTCCTTCATATAACGGGGGAAGACTTAATATTTCTTTTGCAAAACAACTAAATGGGAGAGTTCCAACATTCCTATTTAAGGTTAATAAAGTAGAATATTTACACTTTACATATAAAAGATATATAGAAAATCAATTAAGAGAATATTTTGGTTTTGAGGGAACTCCTATTAAAATAGTAGTAAGTAATAAAAAAGGAGATAAATAATGAATGAAAAAATAACGATAATTGGTTCTGGAGCTTTAGGTACATCTTTAGCAAGAGTTCTTTACAATAAAGGGAATAAAAATTTAGTTATATACGGAGTTGATGAATCTGAATTAGATGAACTATCTAAAGGGCAAAACAAAAAGTTTTTTCCTAATTTAAAGCTACCAAAATTTCAAACAACAAGTAATTTAGAGGAAGCCTTAAAAGAAACAAGTTATGTAATTCTTGCAGTGCCTTCAGTAGTAATGGATATTGTATATTCTCAAGTATTAAAGAATTTAAATTCATTCGTCTTAGTTATAAATGGTTCTAAGGGTTTTTATCCAAAAAGTAAATCTTCTTTGCATGAAGGTTTAACTAAAGCATCAAAAGGGAATAAATTCGTTAGAGGCGTTGTTTCTTTAATAGGACCTTCACATGCTGAAGAGATAGTTACAGATACTCCTACAGCAATAGCTGCCGTTTCTAAGAATAAAAAATTAAATGAAGAAGTTCAAGAGTTATTTCTTTCTGATAATTTTAAAGTCTATTCACAAACTGATGTTAATGGAGCAGAAGTGGGTGCGGCTTATAAAAACATTCTTGCTATTTCCTCAGGAATGGTTACTGCTCTTGGTTATGGAATTAATACTGTTGCAGCGCTATTAACTCGTGGACTTTCAGAAATGAGAGAATTTAATAAAGTTATGAAAGGAAAGAATGAAACGATAATGGGTCTAACTGGTATTGGTGATATGATCGTTACTTGTCTATCTCCTCTTTCAAGAAATTGAACATTTGGAAAATCAGTTATTGAAAATGGAATTGAGAAAGCACTTAAAACAGAAAAAACAGTAGAAGGAATTGCTGCTCTTAAAAGTGTATGAGAAATTGCACAAGATAAAAAGTTAAGACTTCCGATAATAGAATTTTTATACTCAATAATATTTTTAAAACAAGATCCAAAAGAATTCCGTGGAATACTTTGATCAAAAACTATCAAACCAGAATAATTTTAAAAGATTAATTCTTATTCATTCCTAGTATAAATAGGACTACAACTAATCACAAAATGAAAATCAATTAAATATTTTAAACTTTTACTTTAGAAATATCTAAAATCACCTATCAGAGTAAAGACATTGTTCTTTACTTTTTAATTATAAATTCCTAAAACTTTAGGAAAAACACCCTACTTTTTCACAAATTTGACATATTATTCCACTTCCTGAGTTTTAATGGAGGTGAAAGGAGTAAAAATGAAACGAAAAGAAATTTTTAAGAAGCTTGAAAAAGATCTTGAGCCAAAAGTAGAGTATAATTACAGAAAGACTGCTAAAGGAATACATATCATGAAGAGAACAAACGCGACTACAGAAAAAGAAATGTTAAAAGAATTAGTAAAAGGTTTTACTAAGTTGGGGAC
>CAYTOW010000057.1:0-3057 GCA_964439655.1 uncultured Mycoplasmataceae bacterium | reverse complement strand
TCCAACTGTTGAAATAGGTTCTGGAAGTATTTTTGGGCATAAAGCTGAACCTAGAAATTTTGCTGGGTATAGATTTGGTGTTGCATCAATGGATTCTAATGGCGAAGCTACTAGTGCTCTTAAGATAAGTGATGATGTTTATAAGAGTCTATTTGTATTTAAAGACTACGAAGGTAATATTATACCAACTTCATCTATGTGGGTAGAACGTAGCTTAACTTGAGGTGGTGGTACGATTTTTGTTGGTGCTAGAGACTCTCATGGACAAACTTTAAGGGTTAAAGTCCAAGTATTTTCAGCAGTATAAAAAAACGAAAAACGACTACAAATAAAAGAGTTAAAGACTCCTTAAGATGTAGTCTTTTTTATTTAAAGTTTTTAAGGTCTTAAAATAACTAATGAATAAATAGCTTTATTTATTAAGTAAAATAGATCGCCTTAATATGAAAATTACATTAATAATTACAATTATTTTAGTAATATATTATATAGATTTTTTGGAAAAATGTGCAAAAAAAGATATAATTATATTAGTAAGTTATTTTAGTTAATTTCTAAAAAAGGAAGTTGAGGTAGTAACATGAGCACTAAAAAAATTATATTAATTTCATCCCTTGCAACTTTAGCTACTGCCGCTCCACTTGTTGGAGTTGGTACTTTTTTAGCTTTAAGAAATAAAGATAAAAGTCCAACTAATGCTCAACACCCACTTAATGAAAAACAACAAACTCATGTTGTAAGTCATTGATACGATAAATTACTTTCTTCTGGTCCTATTGGTTGAAATGAGTTTCTACATGATCCTAGAAATGCTTTTGATAAAGCCTTTATCGAAAAAGCAAAAAATGCTATTCTTTGATCAGATGACTTTAGCGAGGCAACTCTTAAAAGTGGTGCTTTTAAAGATGTTAATATCACTAAAGGTTTTCACCTTCCAACTACTATTAAAGTAATTAGCCAACATGCTTTTGAAAATGCTAAGCTCTCAGCTTCTTTTGATCTTCCTCCATCTGTTAAAGTAATAGATGCCTTTGCTTTTAAAGGAGCAGTGTTTGAAACACAAGGAACAAAAGGTTTTAGCATTCCTACTACAGTTAGAGAAATTCATGAACAAGCTTTTGAAGGAGCAACATTACCTAGAAGTTTTAATGTACCAACAACAACTGCTGTTCAAGAAATTTATAGATCAACTTTCCATAATTCCAAATATAGTGATGGAACTCTATTTATATTAAATAATCATAGACTTCAAGTTACTAGCAGGACTAACGGTCAAAGTGATAACAGTCCAGCAGTTAACAATGCAACACCTTTTAATAGCATGAACGATTTAATTAATGCCATTAAAGGTTTTGCAGATGATTCTACTATGAAGGTTCGTGTTGGTGATACAGTTCAAATTGGTACTAGAGCTCCTTTTAAAGTAACTCAAGAAAAATTTGATGAGCTAAAAATGAAAAATAGTTATAAAGGATCTTTTTCTAGTGAAAGTAAAAGAGATCAATTTTTAGCTCTTAACATTAGTGCTCCAATCGATTTATTCAAAGGTGAAAGTAACTTAAGTTTTATCTCACTTCCTAAAACTGAAGTTATCGAAGCAAGAGCCTTTAGAGAATGTAGCTCTCTTACTAAAGTTGATCTGCCTATAGTAAAGAATATAGACGATAATGCCTTTGCTCTTACTTCTGTAACTTCTTATCATCTTCCTGAAGTTAGATATATAGGTAACAATGCCTTTGGTGGTCCTGAAAATGCTAAAGTTACTGAAGTATATATCCCTAGACTAAAAACTTTTGGAGATAAAGGTACTCATGAGGATTGAGCTCCACTTTCAGGTATTAAAAATGAAGAAACAACGCAAGTTACTCTTTCCTATGAAATGGCTAATAGTAAAGACGCCTTATTTGGAACAGGTAATTGAGATCAAATTAAATTCATCTCACCTGATAGAATTCCTCCAACTGTTAAAATAAGAGATGCTGGAAAGACTATCCTTGGAAGTGATGTAGTTATCGATTCTCAGAAATACGATCATGTATTTGCAAAACTTAAGCTTACTAATGGGAAAAACCCAATGTCAATAACTGATCAAATGGTTAGAAATGCCTTTAGTTTTAGTGATGTAGTTACTGGACCTAACTTAGACAATTCACTTATTTCTGTTGATAAAAGTCATTTAAGTGACATTGGTGGTCATATCGATATTATCGCTAATGACATTGCAGGTAATAGTCTAAAAGTTACTTTAATCGTTATTACTTCTGAAACAAAGATATATGATACTGAAAACGATTTAATCAACGTTATTAAAAGAGTCTCTGGAGATCAGAGCGATTACATTACAGTTGGAGATGTAGTCCAAGCTGGAAATGGCGATCCTATTGCAGTTGATGATCAATTCATTGCTCAAGAAAAGATGAAAAATAGTTATAAAGGTACTTTTAGTAACGATCTTCAAAGAAGAAAATTCTTAGCAATAACTGATACGGTTCTACAATGAGAATTTAGATATGAATATAATTTAACCTACATCTCACTTCCAAGAGTAAAAACTATTAATCTAAACGCCTTTAGAAACTGTAGAAAGCTAACTAAAATAGATCTTCCAAACGTTGTTACTATTTCTAATAATGCCTTTAAAGATACAAAAGTAACTGAAATTAGTTTACCAGAGTTAATATATATGGGTTATGAAGCTTTTGGTACAAGAAGTTCTCAAAAAGTGTCTGTTGCTGTTTTACCTAAATTATCATACTTTTGATATGATCAAGATAATTTACAATCCGGCAATGCAATGGCTGGTGTTAAAAATGATATGGCAAGTCTGGTCACACTTCCTGCCTCTCTAAATTCAGATGAAGCAAAAGATAGATTATTTGGACAAGGAAATTGAAATGATATAGTATTTATATGACTCTAATAAAATAAACGATATATTAAAAGATCACCTTAAATTCCTAAAACTTTAGGAAAAACAGGGTACTTTTTCACAAATTTAACAAATTATTAGACTTCCTAAGTTTTAATAGAGGTGGAGGTTAATAAAATAATGGAAGA
>CAYTOW010000056.1:0-3251 GCA_964439655.1 uncultured Mycoplasmataceae bacterium | reverse complement strand
ATCAGTAACCTTAATCATTTCGATATTCTTTACATTAGTTATTATGCTTGGCTTTACAAGATTAACTTCAACACTACTTGTGAAAACAGGTATGTTTGATAAAAGGAAATGAATGCTTGGAATGAAACCAAGAGTAGATGGTTATGTTCAAAAAAGTTTAAATAAATTTAACTATGTAAAACACTCAAGGTGGTTCTTAATATTTTCTTTATTAATTTTAGTTGGGGGGATAGTCGTCTTTTCTGTAATGGCTGGAATTGCTGGTTCTATTTCTGGAGGATTTAATTTATCTCAAGAGTTCTCAGGAGGAACAATAGGAGAACTTCAATTAAAAGAAACGGGAGGCAAATCAATAGATGCAAACCAGCAACTTGCAATCATAAAAGTATTTACTTCTAAAGGAGTTCATCCTTCTGATATACATAAAATATTTGATGCAGATCATAGCAAAGTAATTGGAATGCAAATTAAAACAAATTATGACATTAATTTAGACGCTATTATTAAAGATAATACTATTAATACTTACAATTTCACTCATGCTTCAACTTCAAATGAAGTAGCTACAACATTAGTTAAAAATGCAATGATAGCTATCTCAATTGCTATTGGACTGATAATAGTTTATACACTAATAAGATTTAGATGAACATATTCTTTAGCTGCAATATTTGCTTTAGTTCATGATGGATTAATTTTAACGGCTATATTTGTAATTGCACGTCTACAAATTTCTCCGATATTTATCGCTGGACTTCTATCAATTCTTGGATATTCAATAAATGATACTATCGTTACATTTGATAGGATTCGTGAAAAGATGCATGCATATTCAGGCAAGCTAGATAAAAGCAAAATCACTTCAATTGCAAATGAGGCGATTAAAGATACTATTAAACGTTCATTACTAACTTCCTTTACAACTATGATAGCTGTTATAGTTCTTATGTCCTTTGGTAATGCTACAAAATTTGAATTTAATATAGCTATGATTATTGGATTATTCTTTGGTACTTATTCTTCAATCTTTATTGCCTCATGATTATGAGTTAAACTTGAGATATTTAGATTAAAAAGAAAAGAAATACGTGAGAAAAATAATTTCTGAAAAACAGATGATATCGAAGAAGAAGTTGTTATTGGAATAAATGACTTTAGTGCTTAGTTATGTATAATAATAGTAAATAAATAGTGCTAGCGATGCAGAAGTAAGGCACCTGCTGAAGCAAAACGTATAATCTGCGATAAAGATAAAAGAGTCCTATAGAGGTGGCACGTTGGTCCTCTATAAGGACTTTTTATATATAAGGGAGATGGAAGATGAACAGACCAAAAGGAACAAAGGATATATACGGAGATGTAGCTTTATATCGCCGTTATGTTGAATCAGTATTAGAAAGTATTGTTAACGTACACGGATATCAATATTTAGAAACACCGATTTTTGAACGTAAAGAAGTTTTTGTTAAATCTGTTGGAGAAACAACAGATATTGTTGGAAAAGAAATGTATGAGTTTAAAGATCGAAAAGGTAGAGAAATGGTTCTAAGACCAGAGGGAACAGCTGGAGCTATAAGAGCTATTGTAGAAAATAAGCTTTACATTAAATTACCATTTAAAGCATTTTATAAAGGTCAAATGTTTAGATATGAAAATCCTCAAAAAGGAAGACAAAGACAATTTAGTCAATTTGGTGTTGAGGTAATCGGAGAGAAAGATCCATACCTTGATGCCGAAGTAATAATGATGGCAAATATGATTATCAAATCTTTTGATATTAATGCGAAACTATATATAAACTCAATTGGAGATAGAGAATCAAGAAAAAAATATTCAGCTGCCTTAAAAGAATATTTTAATAATCACAAAGACAAACTTACTAAAGACTCAATTTCTAGAATTGATAAAAACCCAATGAGAATCCTAGATGATAAAATCGACTCTAAAAAAGATGTAGTTAAAAATGCTCCTAAAATATCTGAATTCCTTTCAGATCAAAGCATAAAGTATTTTAAAACTCTTCAAGATTTTTTAACTAAAATGAGTATCAATTTTACTGTTGATGAAACTATCGTTCGTGGTCTTGATTATTATTCGGAAACTACTTTTGAATTTAAATCTCTTTCAGATCAAGTTGGATCACAAGATACCTTAATTGGTGGGGGAAGATATGAATCATTAGTTAAAGATTTTGGAGGACCAGAAGTAGGAGGAGTTGGTTTTGCTCTTGGCATTGAAAGAATAGTTAACGAAGTTAAAGAAAAAATAGATGTTAATGACATTAGAATAAAACCTAATATCTTTGTTTTAAATATCGATAAAGACTCAAAAGAAGTAGTAGCCTCAATCGTATATATGTTAAGGTTATCAGGTTATCAAACAGATTGAAATATAAAAAGTCTAAGACTACAAAAAGCATTTGTTAAAGCCGATGCTTCAGGAGCTAGTATTCAAATAATTGCTGGGCCAAAAGAATTAGCTAATGGAAAAGTTATGGTTAAGATAAATAAAAAACAAGAAGCAGTAAAGATTACAAATCTAATTAAATATATTAAGGAAGTGAAAGATGAGCATTAAAAAAATAAATAATGGTGAGTTAAGATTATCAGATGTTAAGAAAGAAGTAACTTTATATGGATGAGTTGCAAAGAGAAGGAAAATGGGAAAAGTGATTTTCTATGATCTTCGTGATATGTACGGAATAACACAACTCGTAATGCTTTCTGAAAAAGAAGAAAGTGCTATTTCAAAGGAATCAGTTATTAAGGTTACTGGAATTGTTGTTGAGAGAAAAGATAAAAATGAAACCCTTAAAACTGGTGATATAGAAATAGATGTTAAAGAATATAAAGTTTTAAATCCTTCAGAAGTTCCTCCATTTGTTATTAAAGATAATTCAGATGCTAAAGAAGAAACAAGGCTTAAGTATCGTTACTTAGACCTTAGATCTAAAAGGATGACTAAGAATATTATTAAAAGACATCAAGTAATAAAATCTATTCGTGAATTTCTATACTCTGAAAACTTTCTAGAAATTGAAACACCACTTCTTTCTAAATCAACTCCAGAGGGCGCAAGAGATTTTCTAGTTCCAACACGTAGAAAAGGACAATTCTTTGCATTGCCACAATCCCCTCAAATATATAAACAACTATTAATGGCCTCAGGATTTGAAAGATATTTCCAAATAGTAAAAGCGTTTAGAGATGAAGATTCAAGGTCTGATAGACAACCAGAATTTACTCAACTTG
>CAYTOW010000055.1:0-3308 GCA_964439655.1 uncultured Mycoplasmataceae bacterium | reverse complement strand
ACAAAACCTTCAGTAACTGGTGCAGTTAAGCACAAATAATTAATTTTAAAATTAACGATAAAAAAGAGACTACTTATAGCAGTCTCTTTAATATATAATTTTAAAAAGGAGTTTATATGAAAAGAAAAGTAGATATAGGGTTAGATATAGGGATTTCATCAGTTGGATGAGCAATAACTGATGTAAAAACTAAAGAAATTATATTACATGGAAATAGATTATTTAGTACCGTTGATAATCCAAAAGATAGTAAGTTATTAAATGAAACCAGAAGAGAAAAAAGGTCTCAAAGACGTCAAAAAAATAGACGTAAAACTTTAAAAAGAGATTTTGTTAAATTCTTAATAGATTCTAAATTTATCACTAACATTACTTTTGATGAAAAAGGAAATTTTGTTGATGTCTTTAGAAAGCAATATATTAACGATCCAGAATTTAGAAAAACTATCGATAATAAAGAAAATAATGGACTAGGAATTTTTCTATTAAGAAAAAAAGGTTTATCAGAAAAACTAACAAAAAAAGAATTTATCAATGTTTTATATTGATATATAAATCATAGAGGGTTTAAATATGAAATTGCTGGTGATGAGGATTCAACTAAAGCACAAAAAGAATTATTACGTTATTCTTCTCCAGAAGCCTTACCAATAGACTCGCAACTTCTATACTTTAAAAATGAGGGATTTATAAGAGGAGCTCTTAATAGGTCCTTTAGAACTTCACAATATGAAAAAGAACTAGAATTACTATTTAAAGCAAATAAAGTAGACGAGAAATTTAAAAAAGGATTTCTTGATCTTTTCCATAGACAAAGATCTTTTGAAGAAGGTCCTGGAGTAGATCCTATCGAAAGAGGCTTTAAAAATTTAAATGATATTTCAAAATGAGGAAGATGAAAATTAGAGAATGGAAAGATAATCAAACAAGAAACGATATGAGAATCTACTATTGGAAAATGTAGCATTTATACTGATGAATATCGTGCTCCAAAAAAATGTGCTACTTCTGAGATATTTAATTTATTAAATGATTTAAATAATGTCAGCATTAACAAAGAAAAATTATCTAGAGATCAAAAAATTAATCTAATTAAAGTTGCCCTTACAGGGAATAAATGTGTTTCTAAAATAAGAAAAGAGATATTCAAAGAATTTAATATCGATAAAGGCGATGAACATCAAATTAATGGTGAAAGAATAGATGCTAGTGGCCAACCACTATATACTCCTCTTGAATCAATTTATATGATTAATAAAATTCTTGGCTATAAGGACTTAATAAATTTATTTATAGATGATAAGAGCTTTAGATTTAAGAAAGATAATATTTTTGACAAAATAGCTAAAATTCTACATTCAACTCAAATAATAGAAAAACGTTTAGAAAAATTAAAAAATATTAAGGACCTAAGCAAAGAACAAATAGAGAAACTTGCAAAAGAAATGACAGGATTTTCACAGACTCATTCCCTTTCATTTAAAGCAATGCATGAGTTAATTGATGTCATGATTGTCGAAAACAAAAATCAAATGCAAATTATTTTTGATAAAGGAATAATGGGAGAAAAGATTGAATTATCTAAATCTAAATATTTAGGAAAAGATTGAATAGAAGAAATTATTGATACACCAACAGTTAAAAGATCTTTAAGACAAACAGTTGATGTCTTTAATGCAATTATTAAATATTGTGATAAAAATAACTGAGAAATTAAAGATGTAGTTATAGAAATGGCTAGAGAAAACAACAATAAAAAAGTTAAGGATAATGATAAACAAAGACAAGAGTTTTTCGAAAAAACTAATAAAGAGATTAATGCAGGTTTAGGTAACATTCCAACAACTAACCAAACACGTCTTAAACTATGATTGCTTGAGCAACAATGTAATATGGACGCTTATACAGGAGAAAAAATTTCTAAAGAAGAGGTGATTAAGTATCCTGGTAACTTTGATATAGATCATATAATTCCAAGATCTCAATGTTTTGATAATTCAAGAAATAATAAAGTTCTTACACGTAGTGGAGTAAATTCTAAAAAACAAAACAAAACTCCATACCAATTTTTATCTGAAAAAGAGTTTTCAAAAATGGAGAAATTATGAAGAGAATGATATCTTCCTATTAAAGGTGAAGCTAAAGAAAAATACTATTTAAAATCAAAAGAAAAATATGATTATATTAGTACAAAAATTGATTTTAGTATACCAAGTAATCAATATGGATTCATTCAAAGAAACCTAGTTGATACTAGATATACAACAAGAATGATTTTAGCTGCAATTAAAAAATATTCTGAAATAAATAATAAAGGTATCAAGGTTAAAACTATAAATGGTAAAATGACTTCCTTTGCAAGAAGAAGTATGCAAAACTATAAGTCGGGCTTAGTTCTAAAGAGACCTTCTAGCGTTCCGCAAGAAGTCTTTAATACAAAAACAAATAAAAAAGAAAGAATATGGCATGGTCATCATGCTGAGGATGCCTATTTAATTACTATTATTAACTCTCACTATAAAGACTCAAAAAGTGTAGAAAAGGTAATATCTAATCCATCTTTTAAATATTCAAAGTTTAATAGAGAATCAACTAGAGAGGAAAAAGAAGGGGATGCCTTTATTAACCATAACTTTGATGATATGGTTTTATCATTCGATAATGCACGTGAAGAATTAAATAATAAAATGGATAAGATGTTATTCACAAGAATGAGAGAAAAGAAAAATAATCAACAATTATTTAATGAGAGTTTATATGAAGGGAAAATTGTTGATGAGAATAAAGTAAGAAAAATTAAAAGAAAAGATTTATTTGAATTAGCAAAAAAAGATTGTGCAAAACTTTTTGGAGAAGATAAACCAAAAGAAGTTTTATTAGATCTAAATGCTTTTAATGAACTTAAAAGAATATATGAGTTAAATAGCAATAGTACTTATCCATTTAATGATGCTGCTAATGGAGAGAATTATATTTTATTAAACAAGAATGGGACTAATAGAAAAATTAGAAAAATAAGAGTTCTAGGTGAAACAAAAGATAAATCTGAAGTCATTTTTGCTCCGAATAATGGCACTTCATTTTATGACACAATGGGTTGATTCTTTATATTAGTCTATAAGAATAATAAGGATAGATTTGTATTATTACCAATTAATGCAACAAACTCTAAAGTGGTTAATAATAAAGTTATTATTGATAAAGAAAAAGTAAATAAATTTAAAGAGAAAAATAATATATCCGAGGATTTTGTGGCTAAATTGCATAAAAATGACACATTAATATCTCCTACGGGTGAAATATATTAT
>CAYTOW010000054.1:0-3406 GCA_964439655.1 uncultured Mycoplasmataceae bacterium | reverse complement strand
GCACCTTTTACAATTTTTCTTCTACGTTTATTTTTATTAGGGATAATCTTATTTAAAATTTCAAGTGTCTCATTTGGAAATTCATTAATTATTGGATGAGTCCCGTTTTCAACTAAGTATTGTTCTTGCATACCTATCTCTTTCATATACTCGTTATATTCCTCATACTTAAATAATTGATCACTCGTTCCAATTATTGAAACTGCTTTTTTAGCTTTAGTTCTGTAAGCTGCATCTAACGTCTCTTCTAAATATTCTTTGTTTAAAATATTCTCCTTAACAAATCTATATCATTGCTCAGGTGGATTTAATAGTACAGCAAAGAAACCATCACTAAAAATATCTACAGATTTAGCAATTACTTTTTGTAACACCTTTCCAGTTTTTGTCTCGCTAAGCAATAATTTAACACCTTTATTCTCAGCTAATCTAGGGTTTAAAGCTGAAAGGAAAATAAATTTTTTAATTTTACGTACATCCTTTACATGTGTTAAAACCGCTCCACCTAATGAGTGTCCCACAACAACAAGTGGTCCCTTAACTCTTTTTATTGCTTTATCTATTTCAGCAGCTAACTCAATTGTGTTATAAACCTTATCAGTAGGATAGTTAAAATATACAATATTGAAGTTAGTATCCTTATCTAATAAATTCTTAATTGACAAACCACTTGAGTTAAACCCATGAATAAAAAACAACGTCATTTTCTTATTTTTATTTTTTACTTCTAATTTCATAACCCTATTATAAAGGAGATTTTAAAAGTGTAATTTATTTTTTAAATATTTTTATTTGGTAACTTTTTCACATCTTGAACATATGCCATCTTTGTTTACTTTATCAAAGTGATTTCAACAACGCTCACATTTGTGACTCTCTCACTTAAATACTTTTATATCTTTGCCAAAGGTAACTTTACCAATCATAAACATTTTTTGTAGTTCTTCTTCACTAAAGTCATAAATTTTTGGTATTTGAATATGTGCTTCAAATGAACGCTTAATTACTTCATTATTTCTAGCAACCTCTATCGCTTTAAAAATTTTATCCTTTAATTCATAAAATTCCTTATATGAATCTTTATCTATTTTTCTTTCAATGTTCTTGTTGAATAATTCTAGATGTATAGATTCTTTTGATCCACCAAAAGATTTATATGCATCTTCCATAGAAGTAGGAATGAAAGGAGCTAAGGCCTTGATATAAAAGAGTGCAATGTCATAAATATTGCTTTGGACCATTCTTCTTCTAGAGCTATTGCTTTTATCAGCATATAAAAAGTCTTTGGTATAGTCAAGGTAAAAACCAGAAAGGTCAACTATAAAATTATTAAGCAACTTAATAGCTTTAGAAAAGTCATAATTATCCATAGCGTTAAAATACTCCATCTTAAGAATAGATACTTCATTGTGTATTTGTAAATCGTAACCAGTAAAATCCACTCTATCTTTTGAGTTATTAAAGTCATTAAGATTTCCAAGCATAAAACGTAATTTTGTTCTAAAGTTTCTGTATAGGCCTGAAGTCTGTTTAAGGATTTCATCTGAAATTGTAATATCAGAGGTATAGTCGGAAGAAGCTGCTCATAAACGAAGGATGTCTGCTCCTTGTTTTGAAATTATTTTTAAAGGATCAACAACATTGCCTTTTGATTTAGACATTTTTTGATTTTTTCCATCTAAAACAAATCCATGTGATACTAAATTTTTATATGGACTTTTACCTCTATAAGCAATTGAATTAATAAGTGAAGAATTAAATCATCCACGATATTGATCAGAACCTTCTAAATATAAATCCGCTTGATCAACTCCAAATATTTTCTCCATTCAAATATGAGATGAGCCTGAGTCAAATCAAACATCCATAATGTCCATTTCTTTTGTATAACCTTTATCTCTATATTTTTTTGGTAAAAGTTCATCAGTAGTTTTCTTTCATCAAATATCTGTTCCTTCTTTTGAAACCAGATCTATTACATAATCAAACATCTCTTCATTAGTAATGACTTCTCCTTCTTTATTATAAAAAGCAATAATAGGTACGCCCCATGTTCTTTGACGAGAAATAGTTCACTCTTCTCTTCCTTGAATCATTTTGCTTAATCTTGAAGTTCCTCATGAAGGATATGAATTTACTTTTTTTAGTTCAGAAACTATCTTATTTTTTAATGAAGCAATGTTAACAAATCACTGTGGCGTTCCTCTATAGATAACTGGTTTGTGAGTTCTTCAATCATGAGGATATGAGTGCTTAATAAACTTAATTGATAAAAGTTTATCGCCTAGTTCTTCACCAATAGCCTTATTAGCATCAGCATAAAATAATCCATTAAATTTACCAGCTTCCTTATTAAAATTACCTTTACCATCAACATGCATAATCATCTCAAGTTCATGCTCTTTACCTATTAGGTAATCATCTTCCCCAAAAAGTGGAGCCATGTGAACAAGACCTGTTCCAGCATCAGTAGTAACATGATGCCCAGAAATAACAGGAGCTTTAATTTTATTTATTGGTGAAATATATTCTTTACCAACAAGTTCAGAACCTTTAATAGTTTTGATAACTTTATGCTCATCTCAATTATTAAGCTCAGCAACTGATTGAACTAAATTAAGAGCAATATAGTATTTTCTCTTATTAGCCTTAACTAAAGCATAGTCAAAATCTTTTCCGACAGCTACACCACTATTTGCTGGAAGTGTTCAAGGGGTAGTGGTCATTATTAGCAGAGAAGCATCTTCATTAATTAAATCAAAAGCAACAATTATTTGTGGTGAACGAACATCTTCATATTCAACCTCTGCTTCAGCAAGAGCTGATTGAGATGAAGGAGATCAATAAACAGGTTTCATCCCTTTGAATACTAGACCATCTAAAAACATCTTTTTAAAAAGCTTTAGTTGTCCTACTTCAAAGTCTTTATTCTTTGTTAAGTATGAATCTGATAAATCTGCAAAAAGAGATAGAGACCTAAATTGTTTCTTTTGTGAAATTACTTGTTTATCAGCATATTTAGATGCTTTTTCTCTTAGAGTCACTTGATCTAAATCATCTTTAGTCATTCCAAGTTCTTCGAGCATCTTGTTTTCAATGGGCAGACCATGTGTATCTCAACCTGGAATATAAGGAGTATAAAAACCACTCATAGTTTTATATCTAACTATAATATCTTTTAAAATTTTATTAAGGGCATGCCCAACATGAATATCTCCATTGGCATATGGAGGACCATCATGCAAAATAAATTTTTCATTATTTTTATTTGCTTCTAATGCTTTTTTATAAATCTCTTTATCTAATCACTCTTGTCTATACTTAGGTTCTTTTTCAATAAGATTTGCTCTCATATTAAAGTCTGTTTCAGGCATAAGTAGTGTATCTTTATAATCTTTTTTCATTT
>CAYTOW010000053.1:0-3728 GCA_964439655.1 uncultured Mycoplasmataceae bacterium | reverse complement strand
TTATCAAATTTAGGAAAAGTACCCCACTTTTTCCTAAAATATTAGACTTTTATAGGGATATTTACGATTATTAAATATTATTTTTAAGTAATTTAAAAAGGTTTTTAACATCTAATAATGTAAGCTCTTGAGGCCTAATTGTAGATTTTAAATTAAGTCTTTTAAGTGCTTTATCAATATCTTGTTTTGCATACTTCATTCTTTTTAAGTTATTAGATAAAGTCTTTCTGCGCATTGAAAAAATATCTTTAATAAAGGGAATTAGTTCTTTATCAATTTTATTAGTACTTAAGTTTAGTTTAATAACAGCCGAGTTAACTTTAGGTTGTGGAATAAATTTTGTTGGTTCTACTTTAGTTATATATTCAATTGAATCTGTAAAAAGTTGTGTTGTTAATGAAAGTTTTCCATATTCTGAAGAAGAGACTTTTGCAGACATTCTTTTTGCATATTCATCTTGAACCATCAAAGTAACTGATTCAAATTTTTCATAATTTTTAAATATATGAAATAAAATGCTTGTTGTTATATTGTATGGAATATTACCAATTGCGATTCTCCTTCCTTCTCAGTTAAATGAGGCTTTAGTAAAATCTCCCTCTAGTAAATTAAATTTTTTATCTTTAATTTCACCACTTAAGACTCTGATCATATTCTTATCTAATTCATAAGCAGTAAGGGACTTAACATGTAAAAGCAACTCTGATGTTAAGGAACCAAGACCAGGGCCTATTTCTATAACATCTTTATTCGCTATATTTGAGGCCTCAATAATTTTATTAACTATACTTTGAGATATTAAAAAGTTTTGCCCAAATGATTTTGAAGCAAATACATCATATTTTTTATATAAGTCTTTTATAGATTTAATATCTAACATGTAAAAATTATAGGTAAATAAAAAGAAAAGCTAAGCTAATCTTTATATTTAATAATTCCGAGCGCTCCTGGTCCAGTATGATTTGTTATTACAGGCGGGAATTCTACAATCGTTACTTTAACTCCTTGAGATTCGATAAATTCTTTTAGATCTTTTGCATATTCTGAATTTGCATTATAAATATAGTAATTTGATTCCTTATCATTACCAATAACCTTTAAAGCGGCTTTTTGAACTGTTTTACTAAAAGTTCTTCCCTTACCAATGCTTTCAAGTCCACCATCCCTATATTCAATTAGAGGGCAAATTTTAAGCATATCAGCCATTGCTGCTGCCTTTGGTCCAACACGGCCACCTTTTACAAGGAATTTTAAATTTTGTGGAACTACAATTCCATAAGAAGATTGAGATATCTTATTTCCATATGCAATAACCTTATTGATATCTTCTGTATCTTTAGCAAAGTCTAGTATTGATAAAGCTTGATTTTTGATTAAAGGGCCAACTGACATCGAAGAAATAATATGAACGTTATCAAAATCATTTGCGATCATATTAAGGTTTTGCATTTGTGAAGAAAGGTTTTGTGAAAGAGGTAATACTATGATGTGATTGAATCTTTTTGAAAAGTCTTTAAAGACCTCTTCTGCTAGACCCGGTGGTGTAGCACTTGTACGGACCTCACTTTCGTCAGTTAATAATTTATAGTATTCTTCTATCGAAAGATCGATTCCATCTTTGTATTCTTTTCCATCTATAGTAAGGAAAAGTGGTAAATAGCCAAAGCCTAATTTCTCTGCTTCGCTCTTTGAAATTCCTGTTGATGAGTCAATAATTATTCCTAGTTTCATAGACCTATTATATAAAATAGGTATAATTTTTTTATATAAAGGAGCAAAAAATGAATTCACTAGTAACAACGCTAATTATTTTTGGACTTGTTGTTTTATCAATTTCAATCATTGCCTTACTGTTTTTTTTAGTCTCACAAAGAAAAAAAATAGTTTTATATAAGAAGGTAGATTACTTGATAGAGGACCTTACTTATAAATCAGAAATTCTAAATTCAACTGTTGAGACTGTTGCTAAGATATCAAATTATATCGATGTCTTTGAAGTTGTTACTAAAAAGAACATCAAGACAGTTGTAAAGCTATATGAAAGAAATAAAGACGATATTTATAAGATAGCAGAACGTATTAAGAAAGCTGCGATAGGCAAGGAAAGAACTGTTAAAAAAGAAAGGGGCAAAAAATAATGGGAAAAATTTCAACTTTATTAGCTATGGCAGCTGCTGCTATAGGAGGAATATATCTTACTTCAGATGAAGGAGCTAAAGCACGTAAATCTTTACTTGAAAAGAAAAATGCTTTAAAGCCTGTTATCGATGATCTTAAGAAACAAAGCATTGAGGTTCTTGAAGGAACAAAGAAAATTGACTCAGATGAAATAAGAGCAAATGTACAAACTTTAGTCGATGAGGCTAGAAAAGTTTTACTTGAATTTGATGTTGATAAAACTATTGAAACATCTCAAAAAGCTATTCAACTTGCTCAACGCAAGATAAGGGAAGCAAGTGAAGAAACTAATAAAGCAATTGCAAGAGAAGCAAAGAAAGCAACTAAATAACGATGAATAATATTTTAAAAGAACTTAAAGATAGAGAAATATTTAATGATATTACTTCTGAGAAGAAGCTTCTTTCATTAAAAGAAGGTGCTGGAGTTTATATTGGTTTTGATCCAACAGCTGATTCTTTGCATCTAGGTAATTACATTCAAATCTCAATATTAAAAAGATTTCAGAGTTTTGGCTTTAAACCTTTTGCAGTAGTTGGAGGAGCAACCGGAATGATTGGAGATCCCTCTGGTAAAAACAGAGAAAGAAACCTTCTTTCAACAAAAGAAATTCAGAAGAATAAAAAAGCGATAGTTAAGCAACTAAAGTACTTTGGTCTTAATGTTATCGATAATTACGACTTTTATAAAAACGTTAATATCTTAGAGTTTTTAAGAGATATTGGGAAGTTGCTTAACGTTAATTACATGATTAATAAAGATGTAGTTAAGTCTCGTTTAGAATCAGGAATTTCTTTTACAGAGTTTTCATATCAACTAATCCAAGGATGAGACTTTAAGAACTTATATGAAAATGAGAATGTAATGATTCAAGTGGGTGGTTCAGATCAATGAGGAAACATTACCTCAGGTATCGAAGTAATCAGAAAAACTATTGGAGATGAAAACAAGGCTTTAGGAATAACTACTAAGCTTCTTACAACTTCAAATGGTAAGAAGTTTGGTAAGTCTGAAGGTGAGGCAATTTGGCTTGAGAAATCTAAAACAACGCCATTCCAGCTTTATCAATATCTTTATAATACTACCGATAGTGACGTTGAAAAGCTACTGCTTTGGTTAACAAAAATATCTGTTTCTGATATTAAAAAACTGATAAAGGAGCATAGAAAAAACTCAAAACTAAGAGTTGCTCAAATGAGACTTGCTCATGAGGTAGTAGCAGATATTCACTCTGAAAAAGACGCCTTATATTCAAAAGAACTTACTAAAAGACTTTTTGGAGGCGGAGATATCACTTCACTAACAAATAAGGAAAAACTTTCTCTTGTTGGATCGATTCCTACATTTGAAAAAGTGAGTGGTAATGTTGTTGATGTTCTTGTAGAAATTAAAGCAGCTTCTTCAAAACGTGAGGCTCGTGAGTTTATTACAAGTGGTTCAATTTTAGTCAACGGGATAAAAGCTTCACTTGAGACTGAAATAAATTCTAATAAAGTAAACCTTATTAAAAGAGGTAAGAAGAAATTCTTCTTAATTAAATAATTACTTTA
>CAYTOW010000052.1:0-3845 GCA_964439655.1 uncultured Mycoplasmataceae bacterium | reverse complement strand
ATTCCCTACTGCTGCCTCCCGTAGGAGTCTGGGCCGTATCTCAGTCCCAGTGTGGCGGATCAGCTTCTCAGCCCCGCTACATATCATCGCCTTGGTAGTCCATTACACTACCAACTAGCTAATATGGCGCACTCCCATCTACCAGTGAGGCAAACGCCCCTTTTACAAAGCAATCATGCGATCACAATGCGTATTTGGTATTAGCAATCGTTTCCAACTGTTGTCCCAATCTGGAAGGTAGGTTAAGTACGTGTTACTCACCCATTCGCCGCTAAGCACCGAAGTGCTTCGCTCGACATGCATGTATTAGGCACACAGCCAGCGTTAATCCTGAGCCAGGATCAAACTCTCAAAATAAAGTTTCCTTATTATTGTTTCATAAAGAAATTGTGTACGTTCATGGTTCCTATATTTAGTTTTCAAAGATCTATAATTTTCTTCCGTATGGAAAAAATACGCACATTTAAGTGCTTATTTAGTATAACATAATAATTTAGTAATTTTATAAATATTTCTTTTATTAATCTTTTAAAGAAAAGAGGCTGCTTTAGTTTAAGTAAAAAATGCTACTCAAGTGAACTAGCATCTAGGTTGTGATAAACGTTTTGAATGTCCTCATCATCTTCAAGAGTATCGATAAAATTAAGTATCTTTTCAGCTTTAGCCTTATCAACTTTAACTTCGTTGTTAGGAATATAAGAAACTTCTGCAGTTTTAAATTCACTAATGCCAGCTGCTTCAAGTCCTTCTTTTACTTTAGTGAAGTTTGAAGGGTCAGCATAAACAAAGAATGACTCGTCTGAAGTTTCAAAATCCTCAGCCCCAGCCTCGATTGAAAGCATCATTGTTTCTTCTTCGTCTCTGCCTTCTTTAGAAAATTCAAATATTGCTTTTCTATCAAAGACGTATGAAACAGATGAGGCTCCTGTTACTGATCCATTTACTTTTCTAAATGAAGCTTGAACGTTAGCTGCAACACGGTTAGGATTGTCTGCTAAGTAAAATACTAAGAAAGAAACTCCATTAACATTTCCGCCATAAGAGATTTCTTGATAGTTAGCAGCATCTCCTCCACCAGTGGCTTTAGCTATAGCTGCTTCGATATTTTTCTTAGGCATAGATTGTGCTTTAGCCTTTGTTATTGCTAATCTAAGTGAAGAGTTAGATGAGGGATCTGGACCACCTTTAGCAGCGGCAACCATTATCTCTTTTGAAAACCTTGCAAAGATCTTTGCCCGCTTTGCATCTTGTGCACCTTTTCTATGTTTAATATTTGCTCATTTTGAATGTCCTGCCATATTTACTCCTTTGAAGTATTATAATCTATGTATGAAATTAGTTGAACTTTTATTTATAAAAAGAAAGAAAGTATTTTTAAAAGATAGAGTTAATAAATACTTCGTTGAACTTAATGGTAAAGATTTAGAGAAAATCAAGGTTTATTCAAATTCTACTGATAGTGCAACTTACAAGGAACTTAGATCTTATAAAACTCCTCAGTATGATACTTTCTTCCTATTACGGAAAAAGAAAGGTTTTAATACTTATCTTTTTAATATAAGTTGAGATGTTATCGTTGCTGAAGCCTCTGGTAAAGTTATCGATGCTTTAATTAATGTTGAACCAGGACATATATCAAAACATTATAAGGATGCTTTTTATATATACTTTTGCACTATTGGAACTATTAAGTTTTATGGTATCGAAAAAGATAGTGTTATTAAAATTAGAAAAGATTGATTATCTAAATAAAGTTTTTTTGCTTAATTGCAATTTTATTTTCTAGTACTTGAAGCAAGAGAGAAGTAAGAAAGTATAAAGATCCTATTCCAAAGAAAAATGCCGGAAACATTCAAGCTGGATTTTTATTAAAGTTAAGGAAAGAATAAATTGCTGAGTCTTTATCTCCGCCTAATGCAAAATAAATAATGATTGCAACTATCATTCATACTAAAGGATATATGCTAGTAAAAAGAGATTCCTTTCATGGACTTTTTTTAATGGCTTCTCTTAGCTTAAAGTTAGAATAAAAGAAAACTACTACCATCATAATTGGAGTAAGGGCATGAACAAATAAAGTCTTAGTGAAATTGAATGCCTCCATTCCATGGGTCTTTAGACTCCCTGGAAATAAATAACTTCAGTAAACTAGAAATGTAACTATTAAACTTGTTGTTGCCATTAATCTTAAAATGTTATATTTTTTGTGTTCAATCCCTTTTATATTTTCAAAGACTCTAATACTTGAGACGATAAGACCAATAACGTTAGAAAGGAATGTAAAGTAGAATCACATTATTATGCCTTCATTATTTTTGTGTCCTAATTTCTCTGTCTTAGTGACAAAGGTATAAATAATCATTAAAAGTATTCCGATTAAAGCACTAAAAAATAATATTACTCATGCTCAATCTTTTTTAAATCTTTTAATCATTTTAAAATCCTCCCATCATTCCTGGATTAAATGAACCATCTTTCATTTGTTTAGCCATCGTCTTCATTTGTTTAGACATTCTTTCAAACTCATTAACAAGTTGATTGTACTCTTGATTAGATCTTCCTGAACCTTTTATAATTCTTGCTTTACGAGAAGCATTTTTAAGAAGCTTAGGTTTTTTTCTTTCCTCTTGAGTCATTGAGGAGATTAATATTTCATATAACCTTAATTTAGTTTCAGCACTTGCAATTTGATCTCCAGAAAGCTTTTGTGACATCCCAGGAATCATCTTCATAATTTTTGACATCTTTCCTAGTTTTTTTAGTTGACGCATTTGGTTTAATAAATCATTTAAATCAAAATGTCCAGCCATCATTCTATTCATCATTTTTCTTGATTGTTTTTCATCAATTACTTCTTCAGCTTTTTCTATAAGACTTAAAACATCTCCCATCCCTAAAATACGGTCTGCCATTCTATCAGGATGGAAGACATCAAGATTAGAAATTTTTTCACCAGTACCGATAAATTTAATAGGTAGGTCTAAAAGAGATCTAATAGAAAGAGCAGCTCCACCACGAGCATCAGAGTCTAGTTTAGTAATTATCGAAGCACTTAGGTCAAGTTTTTCATTAAAGGTTTTTGCGACGTTAATGATGTCTTGTCCAGATAAGGCATCAGCTACAAAGAAAATCTCATCTGGTTTAGCAATTGATTTTATATCTACAAGTTCTTTCATAAGCTCCTCATCTATAGAAAGACGACCAGCTGTATCGATAATTACTAAATCATAAGATTCTTTTTTAGCTTTATCAAGAGCATTTTTAACTATCTCTCTTGGATCTTTATCACTTCCTTCAGAATGAACATCTATTTGAAGTTCTTTCCCAAGAGTTATTAATTGTTCAATAGCCGCAGGACGATAAACATCAGCTGCAACCATTAGAGGTTTTTTAATTCCTTTTTTCTTCATTAGGAATTTAACAAGCTTTGCAGTAGTAGTTGTTTTACCAGAACCTTGAAGTCCAGTCATCATAATCTTACCTATAGGTGAGAGTTTAACATCTTGAGTTTTAGTCCCGAGAATTTTAACAAGTTCATCTTTAACGATCTTAACCATTTGTTGTCCAGGATTTAATTTTCCGATTAGGGATTCTCCGACAACTTTTTCTTTTACGTCTTTAATAAATTGTTTAACAACTAAAAGATTTACATCGGCTTCTAAAAGAGCCATTTTAATATCTCTAGTGATAGAAATTAAATCTTCTTCATTTATTATATTTTTAGCTTTAATTTTAGCCATTGACTTTTGAAGTCTATTTCCCATAAAATCTAACATAAAAGTATTATATAAAAAGTAGGGCTATTTTAAATATAGATGTGTATTTTCTTTATTTAGAAATAGCTC
>CAYTOW010000051.1:0-3849 GCA_964439655.1 uncultured Mycoplasmataceae bacterium | reverse complement strand
AAGAAATGAACATCAAAGAAGTTATGGAACTTGTTGATGCAATGAAAGAAGAATTCGGAATTGATCCTACAGCTGTAGCAGTTGCTGCTGGACCAGCTGCTGGTGCTGAAGATTCTGCACCATCAGAAGTTAGTGTAAAGCTTAAAAGTGCTGGAGGTAATAAAGTTGCTGTTATTAAAGCAGTTAAAGAAATTACTGGTGCTGGACTTATGGATGCTAAGAAAATGGTTGAATCAGCACCTGTAGCGATTAAAGAAGGTATTAAACCTGAAGAAGCTGCAGAACTTAAAGCTAAGCTTGAAGAAGCTGGAGCTGAAGTAGAAGTTGCTTAATTAAATCAACTACTGCTTAAGAAGAACACTCGCTTGAGTGTTTTTTATTTTTTAAAATAAACTTACCTTAAAGAAAGTATTTTATGATAAACTTTTTATATGAGAAATAAAGTTACATTTGAAGAGGCTATCGAAATAAGTATCGATCTTAATCATCTTTTTAAAGATTTACATTATCCAGAAAACATTAGTCCCTATGATGTTAGAGCTTTATGATTCTTGCAAAAATCAAGAACTAATAAAATTAACGAAATAAAAGAAGTGATATTAAAAAAGCATAAAAATTTAGATAAGCAAAAACTTAATGTGAGAATTTCAAAGATAATTAAGCATCTAGAGACAGCTTCATTAATAGAAAGAAATAAAGATAAAAATGACAAAAGAGAAACCATTATTAATATTACAAATAAGGGAAATAAATTATTAAAAGATATCACCACACAAGCTAAAAAGATATGAAAGAAGAATTATGAATAAAGTAAAAATTAATAAAATGAGTTCAAGACAAGAAAGAGCTAAACACTTATTTACTGAAATGCCAATCTGAAAAGCGCTTATTAAGATGGCAATTCCATCGATAATATTAATGCTTGTCTTTGGTTCATACATGTTTTTTGATTCAGTTCTTTCTATAAATTTTGCTCATTACGATAATTTACCTAAAGTTGATATGAAAGGACATACCATTGACGAGTCTGATATGATTCGTATTTTCATGGCGGCTTTTAGTCCTATCAATTCATTTATTCTTGCATTCTCTTTTCTTTTTGCAATTGGAGTTTCCACAAGAGTTTCTATTAATAAAGGTGCTGGACGATATGAAAGAGCAAAGAATACCCTTAGAACAGGTTCAATGCTATCAATAGGTGTTTCTATTATTTTAATTCCAATATTAATTTTTGCAACCAAGCCATGAATTCATTCACAGTATGATTCTTCTTTTGGAGTTCGTCCAACTGAATTTATAGCACAAAAATCGTTTGACTATGCTCTTCCAATTGTAATTATTGCCCCTCTTACAATATTTAATCAAATGATTTCTTCACTTCTAAGAACTGAGGCACGTAATAAACAACTAATGATTGCATTAATTACTCCAGTATTTCTAAATCTAACTCTTGATTATCTATTTATGGGTGTTGGTAATATGGGTATTGAGGGTGGAGCATATGCCACAGTTATTGCTACTGGAACTACAACACTATTAATGCTCTTCTTTATATGACGAACAAAAGAATCTCTTATTACTTTCAAAAATTTATTTAGTTTAAAATTTAAGATACTTTCAATTATTGGCATTGCTTTAGTAGGAGCTTCTCCTTTTCTAAGAAATATGGCACAATCAATTACTTATGCTACTCAGGCCCAAATTTTTGGAGATGCTTCTAATGCTGTTTACCATGATCCTCATGTAATGATTAACATGATGACAGGCATCATGCCTATATATATACTTTTCTTCCCAGTTATGTTCGGATTTGTTCAGGCTGCAATGCCTATCTCCTCCTTTAACTATGGAGCAAAGAACTTTAAACGAGTTAGAGAAGTTTTCTTATGAACTATTTTATATGCAATAATTACAATTTTAATTATTTACTTTGGTGTTGCTTGGGGATTAGCTGAGTCTTTAGGTGAACTACTTCAAGTTAAGAATACTCAAATTGGATCTACACTTTTCAATATTAAAGATGAATCTCTAGAGGCAATAAAATATATTATGCTATCGATGTTTGGTTTTGTCCCTGCGATTGCAGCAATGATTGTATTCTCTTCTACAGATCGTATCGGTTTAAATATGATTGCAGCCTCTATGCAAGGACTAATATTATTCTGACCAGTATTTTATGGTTTTGGAGCCTTAGTAAATGTAGTTGGTGATTCTTTCAGATTCTTAATATGGCTTGCTCTTCCAGCAATAAGTGCATTAACATCGTTAATACTTATGCCTATTGCCTTAAGAACTCTTTATAATCTACCTCGGAAAAAACAAATGACTTTAGATGAAAGAATTGAGATAGCTAATAATTGATTCTCTTCAAAAGATTTTAGAGAAGAGTGAAAAGCAAATTCCGAAAAACGTAAAGAAGAAAGAAAAAATATTAATGCTAAATTAGCAGCAATAGACGATGCAAATAAACTTGAAAGAAAAAATAAAAGAATAAAAAGATAAGAATATCCTTTTGAGGATATTTTTTAATTTAAAAATATTTATTCTGACTTGGTTATAAAAGAGTATAATAAAACAGAAAATTATTTAAGGAGAAAAAGAAAATGCAAATGATTTCAAAAAGAACAAAAATCATTACTACGATAGGTCCTTCATCAGAATCTAAAGAAGTGATGACAAAACTATTTGAGAATGGTATGACTACAATCAGACTTAACTTCTCACATGGTGATCATAAAGAACAAGGAGATAGAATAGTAACAGCAAGAGAAATTGCTAAAGAAAAAGGCTTACCTATCTCAGTTCTTCTAGATACAAAAGGACCTGAAATTCGTGTTGGTAAAATGAAAAATGGTAAACAATCTTTTGTTACAGATGAGGAAATAGTTATTTACACTGATGCTGATTCTTATGCAAATAAAGAAGCTGGACCAGGAGAAATGACTGTTGCTTATGACATGTCACAAGATCTAGAACCAGGCAAAAAAATTCTAGTTGATGATGGTAAACTACAACTTAAAGTTACAGAGGTAAAACCAGGAATAGTTAAAGCTATTTGTTTAAACCATCATGTCGTTAAGACAAACAAACGTATTAACCTTCCAGGTACAAAATTCTCAATGCCTTTCCTAGCTGAGAAAGATATAAACGATATCAAGTTTGGTATAGAGCAAGGAATTGACTTTATAGCAGCTTCATTTGTTAATACACCTGAGGACATTAAAGAGATTAAAGCAATATTAAAAGAAAAAAATGCTGAACACATTCAAATCTTTTCAAAAATTGAATCTCAATATGCTGTAGATAACTTTGATGCTATCGTTGCTGAAACTGATGGTGTTATGATTGCTCGTGGTGATCTTGGTCTTGAGATACCTTATTATGAAGTACCTGTAGTAGAGAAAATGATGATTAGAAAGATGAGAGAAGCAGGTAAACCAGTTATCGTTGCTACTCAAATGCTTGATTCAATGGAATCAAACCCTCAACCTACACGTGCTGAAGTAACTGATGTGTATCTAGCTGTTGAACTTGGAGCTGATGCAACTATGCTTTCAGGAGAAACTGCAGCTGGTGAGTATCCAATTGAAGCTACAAAAACTATGGCTATTATCGATAAAAGAGCTGAAAAAGAATTTTATAATAAATTATTCTATCCAGTACAACTTGAAAAAATTAAAAAAGTTGCTAAAGGACATAGAGCTATTATTGCTTCTCATGTTGCTGATAAAACTATCGATGGAGATTATAAATTTACAGTTGTTCTTTCAAGAACTGGTAAATTACTTTCAAAAGTTTCACAATTTAGACCTAACACAGCAATTTTAGGTGTAACTAATGATGAAAAAC
>CAYTOW010000050.1:0-4119 GCA_964439655.1 uncultured Mycoplasmataceae bacterium | reverse complement strand
TAACCTATCTAAGCACTTTGGTGCTCTATTAAGACTTGGCGTATTAAATTACAAACAGGTAGGTAAAGAAAGATTTTACTTTCTAAACCAAAAATTCAAAAACGAATGGAAAAATATTATTGAACCACAAGTTATGTCTTTACCTAATAGTAAGTACGCATGTTCTTGTACTCATAAATAATTTTCCTTCAAGAAAGGAAAAAATGAATAAAAAGAAAATTAATAATCATTCTTGCTGCGATGAAAAAAATGAGAATCACAAAGGCTCTTCTTTAATCGTAGATAAGAAAGAATCTAATAAGATGTCTCATTGCTCTAGTGAAGATGCTCATTCACATAATCATTCTAAATCAAGCACACCTTCATGTCATGAACATCTTGAAGGTTTTACAAAGAAATTCTGAATTAAGTTCTTTATTTTTGTAACACCTTTTATCTTCTTTATAACGATAAATATATTGCAGCCTAAAGGAGATATCTCATGAGCTTGACATCCAGGTATATGAGCTCCCATTACTGCTTATATAGTTCTATGAGAAGGTAGATCTTATTTTAGGATCTATAAAAATGTTTTTAAAAAGCAATTTGGAATGGATACTCTAGTTGGTCTTTCATCACACATTCTATTTCTCTTCTCTATAGTAAATACTATAATAAATTGAAATCAGCCAATGTATTCTTATGAAGTATTTTGAGAAGCACCTGTAATGTTAATAATAGTAATGAACATTGGTCATAATCTTGAACATAAAGTTTTAACTGAAAATGCTAATGAATTAAAAGGAGTTAACCTAGATAAAGAAAATATTGTAGTTATTAGAAATGGCAAGGAAATTTCTATGCCAGCTTCTAATATAAAAGTTAACGATCAAATTATCGTTCGTAAAGGTGACCTTATTCTTTTTGATGGTAATGCTCTTGGTGTTGCTACTATAGATAATTCTAATATTACTGGAGAGTCAAAACATATTAAAGTAAATAAGGGTGATAAAGTTGTTTCTGGCTCATACAATGTTGGTTCACAATTTCTAATGGTTGTAAAAGAAATTGCAAGTAAATCTACATATTCAACTTTATTTAAAAAACTTAATGATCTAAAAAACTACCGTCCTAAATTACAAATAATTGCTGAAAAAATAACAACATGATTCGTAATTACATTGCTTTCACTCTTTATCATTACATTTATAACTTATATTACTTTGGGATATACAATCGGGATAAATCTTCCGTGAATCAATAACCAGGAATCAACTATATATCTTGCTATTAAGGCAGCGGTAGCAACTTTAGCTATAGCATGTCCAACCGCCTTAGCAATTTCACTACCCCTAACATATTTAATAACTTCATTGATACTACTAAAAGGGAAAATTGTTATTAATAACTCAGAACAGTTAAGTAATTTTTCTAGAGTCAAATATATTCTTTTTGATAAAACTGGAACTATTACTGAAGATGTATTGGTAGTTAAAGAAATTGAAGGCGATCAAAAATACATATCTATTGCAAAAGGCCTTGAAAAAAATATCGATCACCCAATAGCAAAATCTATCTCTAATTTAGATGGGAAAGTAGCTAAAATAAAAAATATAAAACAAAAAGATAATGAAATTACTGGGAAGTTTAACAATAAAATTTATACTATCGGAACTTTTAAAGAGAACGATAAACCTTATACAGCTATTGCTTTATATGAAAATAAAAATTTAAAAGTTGTTTTTTACTTAGAAAATAAAATTAAGGATAACGTTAAAGAAACGATTAAATACCTTAAAAAGAAATATAAAGTATTAATGGTAACTGGTGATAACTCAATAATTGCTAATGATATAGCTAAGAGAATTGGGATCGATAAGGTGTATTCAGAAGTAAGTCCGAACGAGAAATTTAAGATAGTTAAAAGACTTAAAAAGAACGGTGGGGTCGTTTTTGTTGGTGATGGTTTTAACGATGCCTTAGCAATTAAAAGCTCTGACATTTCCATTGCCTTTGCAAGCGGTTCTGAATTAACAAATTCAATTGCTGATGTTTCGATATTAGATAATAACTTTACATCGCTAATTAACTTGGTTAAAATATCTAAATGAAATAACAAAGAATTAAAAGCATCCTTTGGATGAATAATTATTCTTAATATGATCTCTATTCCTTTAGCTATGCTCCTATTTATCCAACCATGAATTGCAGCACTTATAATGACTTTAAGTGATATTGTTCTCGCTTCCAATGCAATTATGTATAAAAAAATAGGGACAGGAATTATTAAGAAAACAAATAAAAAATATAACAGAAAAATCCAAAGTACTTAATTACTATGTATAAGTATAAAGAAACACTAGTTTACTAGTGTTTTTATAACCTCTCTTTTGCAAGTTTTATTATTTTTTCGATAACCTCTTCAAGAGATATATTTGTAGAATCTATTAAAATGGCGTCTTTAGTTTTATGTAAAGGATCTTTTTTTCTATTTCGGTCTAACTTATCACGAGCTTTTATTTCCTTCAATACTTCATCATAATTAATATCATAGCCAAGAGATTTATTTTGATTTACTCTTCTTTTTGCTCTTTCTTTAACATCAGTATCTAAAAAGATTTTTAAATCTGCTTTTGGCATAATCTTAAATGTAGTATCTCTACCATCCATAACTATTCCTTTAGTTGAGGCATAATGTCTTTGAATCTTTAAAGCAAAGTCTCGTACTGGTGTCATTGAGGCAACGATAGCAGCTACCTTTGATACCTTATCTTCTCTAAGTTCATCAAAAAGTTTCCGACCATTTAAATCTACTTTTTCAAACCTTAAAAGTTCAATTCTTATATCTTTTAATGAATTAACTATATCTTTCTCCTTTAATGGAATTGAATTATCAATTACATAAAAGGCAATTGATCTATATACAAGACCAGTATTTATGTATTTAAGTCCAAGTTCTTTTGCAACTGCTTTAGCAGCAGTTGATTTACCTGAACCAGAAGGACCATCTATTGCAATATTTATTTTTTTCATTTTATCCTTTAATTTAACTTTCTTTATGTCTATAACTATGTTATCACTATTAAGAATATTAGAATCTATAGATTTAACTTTTGAATCGTGTAAATCAATTTTTTTAATAAGTTCATCAAGATCTCCAGAAGAGAATTTTATTTTATTAAGGTTTTCTTTAGAAATAATATCATCGTTTATTTTGCTAATCTCCTTTTTAAGATTTACAAAAAAATCATCCGATATGATTTCCTGTTGTTCTATTTCTTTAGTTTTTGCATCAAATGTTTGGAAATTAGAAGGATATTTTTCATCGTACTCAGGAAATATTTTTAATAAACGTTCTTTTAGTACTTTAACCTTTTCATTTGACATTCTTGCAGATTGTATTAGAGATATATTATTTTCAATATCTTTTCTATATTTTGCTCAAAGTTCCATACGTGTTTTCATATTAGTATTATAAATGTTTAAGAAAAAAGAAGCATATGCTTCTTTAACTTTTTTTACTACTTTTTGCTTTGGGTTTTTTAGCACCAGTTGCCTTAACTTTAGCAGTAGTGGCTTTAGGTTTTGCCTTAGCTTTTGTAGTTGTTGATTTTGCTACTGGTTTTGCTTTTGGTTTCGCAGCTGTAGATTTTGCTACTGGTTTAGCTTTAGGTTTTGATTTTGCAACTGTAGATTTTGCTACTGGTTTTGCTTTAGCAGTAACTGTCTTAGCTTTTGTTGCTACTGGTTTTGATGCAGCTTTAGTTGGTGTGGCCTTTGGTTTAATACCAGCTTGTTTAGCAACTGCAGCTGACATTGCATCAACTTCAAATGTTACTTTAACAGTTAATTTAGAATTTCCTAGAATCTTAACTGGTTTTTTACGAGAAATAAGATTTTTAGCTTTTAGTGTCTCGAATGAAACAACCTCACCATCTTTATATTTAGCATTGATTCTTGTAATATCAACTGTTTGATACTCAACATGGTTAACGTTTGTGAATCCACGTTTTGGTAATCTTCTAAATCATGGGTTTTGTCCACCTTCAAATCCTGGTCTAGTTCCACCACGTTTGTTTTGTCCTGATTGACCTTTACCAGCTTGTTTACCTTTACCAGCAGCATGTCCACGACCTTTAA
>CAYTOW010000049.1:0-4129 GCA_964439655.1 uncultured Mycoplasmataceae bacterium | reverse complement strand
TGAGGTTAATAAAGAAATTTGGTGGGGATACTTTTATTTGACTTATATCATAGGCATGAATGCAAGGAATTTATTTACCTTGTAAGAATTAAATAGAAATGTCATCTTAATTGGTCAAAATAGAAATGTCCCCTTTTATAATAACCTCATCAGAAATGAGGTAAAAAAATGTGACATTTATATTAAACTCTTACATATATTGTTTCTAGTTATTAATTTTATGAATAAGCGAATTTAGACCTAATCAAATAAAGTAATTTCGCTAAATACTAGAGTTTATTTCTACCCCTTTATTACCTTAGATTAATTCATGTATTCTAATAACAAAATACTAAAAAAGATGCTACTCCACAGAGTAACATCTAAACTTTTTTAAGTAATTAAATAAATATTATATTGAAATTACTATTTCTTATTTACTGGTTCATTTAAAAGTACGTCAAGATCTGTATAGTATCCTAGATATTTTTTATGAGCCTTAATAAGTTCTAAGAACATCGTTCTTCCAGCCTCGTCATCGTTAGCAAGAGGATTAGAAATAAGCGGAAGATATGCTAGTTCTAGTTTCTTTTGTTTAACTGCTTCAACAACACCTAATTCATAATTTTTAATTAGATGAACAAGTCCTTTTATTTGCTCAGGTAAGTAAATATCTCTATTAATTTTTAATGCACCTTTTTTACCAACTTTAGTTGTAACTTCAACAACTCAATCTGCTGGTAGGTTTTTGATTTTATTATCATTTCTAACATTAACAGCAAATTCAGCATTTGTGTTTTTGTGTAAAGCTTTAATTATCCCTGCAGCAACATCTGAATAGTATGCTCCACCTCTTTCTTCTAATTCTTTAGGTTTAACATCAAGAGACTCATCTTTATATTTTTCAAATAAAGATTTTTCTAGTTCTCTAACAACAGTTGCTCTTACTTTCATAGTTTTAGCAAGTTCTTCATATTCCTCTAAGATATCACGTGTTTTATAGTAGTATCTATAGTAAGGATTTGGAATTGCTTTTAAATCTTTAATAAAGTTAGTGTTTCAAGGAATCTCTGCAATATTATTCATTGAGAATTTTTTAGAGACTTCAGGGTTTGAGACTAATTCAATTATTTTATCTGTATAGTCTACATTATCTTTATAGAATTTAGTAAAACATGATAAGTGATTTAGTCCTGCTACATCCATTTGAATGTGATCGATAGTTGTATCAAGTAGTCCTGCTACATCCATTTTATTTGTAATTGGAACGTTGCAGACACCAATAAATCTTTTATAGTCTGTTAACTTGTTAACTGCTTCAGTTACTAGTCCAGCTGGATTTGTAAAGTTAATTAATCAAGCTGTTGGTTTAGCTAGTTCTTGAACATCCTTAACTATATCTAAAATTACTGGAATGGTTCTAAGGGCTTTAAACATCCCTCCAGCTCCATTAGTTTCTTGTCCAACAAAACCATTTTTTAATGGAATGTATTCATCTTTTTCACGTGCTTCTAATCTACCTACACGTAATTGAGTAGTTATAAAATCAGCGTCCTTAATTGCTTCACGTCTATCTAATGTTTGGAATAATTTAATATCTAAACCAGATTTTTTAATCATTCTCTTAATAAGGTTATAAACGATATCTAGTTTTTCTTTACCCTCGTCTATATCTACTAACCATCATTCAGTGATAGGAATATCTTTATATCTTTTAATAAATCCTTCAGCAAGTTCAGGTGTATATGATGATCCCCCACCAATTGTTACAATTTTAATTCTTTTATCTTTTGCCATATTCTTTTCTCCTTAATTCTTATTTACTATCTATTTTTTTATGTACTGCAATAAGTTCTTCAACTAATAAAATCAATGTTTGAGTAGTTAAAAGTTGATCTTCTGCATGTAGAAATAAAACTTTAAACTCTAGTTGTTCACCTTGAGCTTCTTTTTGGATTACTTCAAAATGTGCGTGTGAAGCTTTCCCTATAGTTTCATTTGCACTTTTCATTTTTTCTTTAGCAAGGTCATACTTTCCTTCCTTAGCTGCATATAATGCTTCCATAGCATCTGACTTTGCTGTACCAGCTTCGGTAATAATTTGGAATGATATTTTTTCTCAGTCTAATTTTTTATCGGACATATTTTTCTCCTTTATCTATATATTTAAAATAGTTGTTTGATACAACTATTATTTTGAAATATTTCTTATTTTCCAAAAACTTCTTTTGCATATTTGTAAACGTTTTCACCTTTTGCAAGAGCATAGTCTTGAGGTGGAATAACTCCGATTGGAGCCCCTTTAGATAACTCTTCAAATGAAGCTTTTAAGTATCTTACTTGTGGCCCTAAAAGAACAACATCAAAATCGTTAATAATAGATTTTGCTGCTTCTGAGGCATGGGCTTCAACAGAATCATTAAATCCATTTTCTTTAATATAATCATTCATAGATTTTTCTAATAATGATGTTGACATACCCGCGCTACATGCTAATAATATTTTCATTTTTTCTCCTTAAAATATTGGATATCCCTAAAAAGATATCATAAAAATTATACAACTTAATGTCTAATCATTAATGGATTGATATTGACTTAGATGCTAATGTGACTTTTAGTAGAATTTAATATTTTATTTATTAATAGTCTTAAAGCTTTCCTTCTTGTTGTAGTGCTCAAAAGGCAGCTCCATAAATACCGGCATCATTTTTTGTTTCAGCTAATTTAATTTTTGTAGCTTCAGCAATAAAGTCAAGACAATTTTCATTAACTAGATCTTCAATTATTTTTCTTAGTGGCTCTCCTATAGCTGAAGGTCCTCCACCAATAATAATAGATTCTGGGTTTAAAGCCATTTCCATAATGGCCATGTGTACTGCAAGAGGTTTTAAGGCCGTTCTAAAAATCTTCTCAATTTCTTTGTTTCCTTCATTCAACATTACTCCAGCTTCTTTAACAGTGATGTCAAAACCATTTTCTTTTAGAAGTTTTGTAATCCCAACCGCTGAAGATAAAGGTTCGATACATGCTTTTTGACCACAGATACATTTGTATTTTGTTTGAAAGTCTCCACAATGACCAAACTCTCCTGCCATTCCTCTAACTCCATAGATTAATTGACCATTCATAACTATACCACCACCAATACCAGTTCCAATAGTATAGAAAATAGTTGATTCGTCATCTTTTGCTGATCCTTTTCAATATTCTCCAAGAGCTGCGGCATTGGCATCATTAATTACATAAGTCATTTTATTTCCAAAAACTTTAGATGCATCTGCCCTAGCATCATAATCTCTTAAATCATCTAAATTCTCTGCTCAAACAATTATTCCAGTTTTATGATCTATAAAACCTGTCATTGCTATAGAAACAACATCGTATTCTTCATCTTTTAAATCTGTTAGATTATCCTTTATATTTTGTCAAATACCTCTTTTTTTAGTAGGTACTTGTCATCTTTTTAAAATTTTATCATGGTCAAACAAAGCTATTTTAGCTGATGTTCCACCTAAGTCTATTGCTAATGTTTTCATGGTTAAATTATATAGTATTAATTCTAATCTAATAGTTATATAAAAACCTCTTAATTTCATATGCAAGTAACCTATGAAAATAAAAGATAAGAAAAAATCTATGTGCTTTAAAAATTTATAGAAAAATGTATAATTTAATTAGGAACTAAGGGTAAGACCGTTCCAAAATAAAATGATATCATACTGTTGATTTAGATATATAAATGGTACTTTAATACATATCTAAACCAACAATTAAAATGGAAGGATTTAAATAAAATGAATAAAAATAAAAAATTATTACTATCACTAGGATCAATTGCAGCTATTGCAGCACCAGTAGCAGCAGTTGTTGCTTGTGGTTCAACTAAATTAACACCTGATCAAAAGAAACTTGAGGAAGTTAAAGTTCAAACAATTAAGGATGCGCTTAAAACTAAACTAGGTGGAACAATAGATAAACAAAATTATGCAACATCAGTTGCTAAAATAATTACTGAAAAGCCTGACCAAGGAAAAACAATACAAGGAAAAACTATAACTATAGAGGGTGACATTAGCGGTGTAGTTACTAATGTAACAGGAAATGATGTAGATGGAACTTTAACTTTTGTTATTGACTTAACATTAAAC
>CAYTOW010000048.1:0-4285 GCA_964439655.1 uncultured Mycoplasmataceae bacterium | reverse complement strand
TTAAGAATGCTGATGGAACAGTTGTTACTTTACCTTCATCTTGAAATACCGATCAATGAAAAGATAGATTATTTGGTCGTGGTAATTGAGACCATATTACTTTCATATGGATAGATAAAGATCATCCAACAGTTTTAGTTAATAAAGTAGACAGTAGTGTTCTTAGAGCAGATGTTACTATTATTAGTGGAACTCCTGGAACTATTGAAGCTAATCTAGAAGTTGCTAGTGATCAAGATCCTACTGGAATAACTGATGATATGCTTAAGAGAGTATTTGTTATTGTTCAGCCTGACGGCACTCCATTATCTGGAACTTCAGTTGTAATTGATAAAAGTGGATTAAGTGCTACTGGTGGAGATGTTACTATAACAGCTACTGATAGCGATGGTCATACATTAGTAATTACTCTTCATGTTTCAGTTGCAGCTTCCCCAGCACCAGCACCAGAACAAGAATCACTCCTTACTATAGAACTTGAGAATATTTATTAGAGCAAGGATGCTAACACAATAGTCTTTAATAGGCTATTTTTTTATTTTATTTATTAAATGCTCTTAGATATTATCTATTAATATTATTTATGATCATTTAATATTTAGTAGGCATTTATCAATAAAAAAATACTTAAAAATTGAGCAAAAATACTAAATCAAAATAAGAAAATATTATTAATATGAGTTAAAAGAAAATAAATATTATACATTTTTTTGAAAAAATTGTAAAAAAATATTTTTGTTAATTTTTAAAAAAAGATATAATTATATTGAAAGTTATTTTGCTCAGTTTCTAATTAATGACTCTCTAGGGAAGACAAAGGACAACATGAAGAAAAAATGAACGGTTTTATCATCACTTGGAATATTAACAATTACTTCATCACCAATTGTTGCTTTTGTTATTTGACAATTAAATAAAAATAAATCATTACATCGAGAATCTTTAAATCCTGAAGAATCTCATATGGATCAATTATTATCTTCTGGTCAAAAAGGATGAGAAGAGTTTCTTGATAAAAATAAATTTGATAAAGATTTTGTTCAAAAAGCTAAAGAAGCAATTCAATGAACAAAAAATCCTTCTGGAGCAGATACTGGAGCAATTAAAGATAATGCCTTTGCTAGAGCAGAACTTCCAGATGGTTTCAAGATTCCTACAACCATTACTTCGATTGGTGAAGGAGCTTTTAAAGAAACAAAAATACCTGAGAGTTTTTCTATTCAAAACAAAGTAACAACTATTGGTGAACATGCCTTTGAATATGCAATACTTCCTTCAACTTTTAAACTTCCTTCTTCTATACAAATAATTCCAGCCTTTGCTTTTTATGGAGCACAGTTCCTAGAAAATAATAGAGGTCAAGGTTTTATCGTTCCTCTATCAATACAAGAAATTAAGAATCAAGCATTTGAAGATGCGATAGTTCCAATGAATTTTTCAGTTCCTGAAGATACTACTGTTGATAAGTCTGAAGATAAAGGTAGTTTTATTAATACTAAATATCATGATGGAACTCCTTTCATTTTAGATTATCACATTAGAAAAGATGATTCTGCTGAAGAGGCTTCTGATAACTCAGCTATAAAAATATTTAAAACAGAAAACGATTTAATTAATGCAGTTAAAGGTTTTGCCGATGATCATAGGAATAATGTTTATGTAGGAGATAAAGTTCAATTAGCCTCAAACTCTTCATTTGAGATAACTCAAGCAAAGTTTGATGAACTAAGAATGAAAAATAGTTATAAAGGGACTTTTAGTAGTGATGCAAAAAGAACTGCCTTTTTACTTCTTAAAAGACAAATTGGTGGACCAGCTTTTATCGATGAAAATAGATTAACTATGATTTCACTTCCAAATGTAACAACAATTGGACTAAGTGCATTTAAGGAAGCTACAAATCTAAGATATATTGATTTACCTAAAGTTGAGCAAATAGGACCCGAAGCCTTTAGACATACAGCTGTAAGAAGAATTAATCTCCCATCATTAACTAGTCTTGATTGAGGTTCTTTTGGTGATTTAGGAAACAAAAGATTAACATATATAAATGCTCCTAATCTTAAGAGATATACAGGAAACACTATTGGTAAGGATGAGACATTCAATGCTGTTGTAAATTCACCATCAACTAAAGTTACTCTTCCAATTAAATTTAATACTGATGATTGAAAAGATAAACTCTTTGCTACTAATAATTGAGAACACATAACATTTGCATGAAGTACTGATATGGGTATTAGTGTTAATCTTAATAGTAACTATAAAAGAATTCTTCATTCAGAAGTATCTCTTACATTAGATGATCATAACTCTTTAGTTGCTAACCTTGAAGTTGCAAAAGGACAAGATATATCAACAATTTCTGATGATGTAGTCAGAGATTTATTTGCTTTTAGTGACTCAGATGGGAATCACCTTTCTGGTTCTTCAATCACTATAGATAGATCATCTCTAACTGCTACTGGCGGAACTATTAAAGTTACTGCAACAGACTCTAAAGGACACTCACTAGTCATTTCCTTTGTTATTAGACAAAGAGCTATTGGAACTATTACAGTACAAGAGGCCCTTAATAATATTCCACTTTCTAGTTTAGTAACAGGACAAGGTGCTGCTGCTAGAATTAAGGATGATTTCACTTCACTTGAAACTGGTGTTCTAGAGCACTTTGATATAAGTGCACGGATTTCTACACCTGCAATAGATGGAACAAAAAACTCACCTCAAGGAAGTGATGGACAAGTTATTATCGCTGCAAGACCTAAAGAAGGTTTTGCCCTTTCAACTTTAGATGGAGCTTTAATTGCCACAATAACTATTCCAAAAATTAACTACATTGATAGAAAAGTATTTGATAGTAAAAATGATTTAATTAATGCTGTTAAAGGTCTTGCTGATGACGCTTCATTTAATGTTCATGTTGGAGAGTATGTACAAGTAGGTTCTAATGGAGCTTTAATCGAAATAACTCAAGCTAAGTTTGATGAGCTAAAAATGAAAAATAGTTATAAAGGAACTTTCAGTAGTGATGCTCAAAGAGATGCCTTTAAAGCTATTACAACTCAAGTTAGTGATAATCAATTTAAAGATGAGAATAATTTAACTTTTATCTCACTACCAAAAGCAACTGATATCGGTGCTTATGCTTTCCAATTTACTAAAGTAGATGCAATAGACTTGCCAGAAGTAACTTCAATTGGAGCTTCTGCCTTTGGACAAGCGAGAGAACTTCATGAAATAGATTTACCAAAAGTAGAAACTATTGCTCAAAATGCCTTTGCAAATTGTCCAGTAACTTCATTAAAGATTCCTTTAGCAACAACTATAGCTGATAATGCCTTCACGTCAATAGATAATAAATCTTCAACACATGCTACTTTAAATGCTAAATTTAATACTAGTCAATGAAAAGATAGAATATTTGGTAGTGGAAATTGAGATCATGTTAGCTTCTCATGAGCCGGAGCTTCAGGAATTCAAATAACTCTTAACGATGCACATAAAAATATCTTTGGTGGTGATGTAACTCTTAGTCCAGATCAATCAGGTGCTTTAGTTGCTTCTCTAGAAGTTATAAATGGACATGACCCAAGTACTATTACTGATGACATGATTAAAAATGCCTTTAGCTTCACAGATTCTAAAGGTAATGCTTTAACTGGTAATTCAATTGCTATAGATAAAAGTTCATTAACTGAAGATGGAGGTTCTATTACTATTACTGTAACTGATGCTGATGGTAATGTTGAAACTCTTACATTTAACATCTCAATTACAAGAACAAGTGAAGTTCAATCTGCTCTTAATGGTCTTTCACTCGACTCTCTTGTAAGTGGAGCAGGTGCTTCTACTACAATTAAAGGAGACTTATCTTCACTTTCAACTGGAGATCTAAAACACTTTACTATCACTGCAACTATTTCTAAAGCTGCAGTAGATGGAACTTCTAGTGCACCGGATGGAACTGATGGAGAAATAACTATTACTGCTACACCTAAAGATGGTTTTGTCCTTTCAGGTGGTGAAAGCTCATTAAGCAGAACGATAACTATTCCAAAAGTTACATACATAAAAGTCTTTGCTACAGAGAATGATTTAATTAATGCTGTTAAAGGCTTTGCTGATGATGCTACAAAAAATCTTCAAGTAGGAAATAAAGTACAAGTAGGTTCAGGAAATCCATATGTACTTACTCAAGATAAATTTGATGAACTAAAAATGAAAAACAGTTATAAAGGTACTTTCAGTAGTGATGCTCAAAGAAATGCCTTCTTAGGAGTCA
>CAYTOW010000047.1:0-4484 GCA_964439655.1 uncultured Mycoplasmataceae bacterium | reverse complement strand
ACAAAATTCTCTATTAGAGAAGGTGGACGTACTGTTGGTGCTGGTTCAGTTACTTCAATTGAATCTTAATCAAGATATAAATATTAGTCAAATAAAAATGTAGTATTTGAATGCTGCATTTTTTATTTTTGCACTTTTCCTATATCATTATTTTATAAGGAAGGAGAAACAATGACAGGTAAAGTAAAATTTTTCAACTCTACTAAAGGGTTCGGTTTCATTGAAGTAGAGGGTAGAGACGATGTCTTTGTTCACTTCTCAGCAATTCAGTCTGATGGTTATAAATCATTAAATGAAAACGACAAGGTTGAGCTAGAAGTAGAAACAGTTGATGGAAAAGAAAGAGCAGTTAACGTTAAAGTAATAGCTTAATTAAAATCAACTAAAATATATTAGATAGAGCATTGCTCTATTTTTTATATAATACTTCTATGTATAATCATAAAATTATAGAGAGTAAATGACAAAAACATTGAAAAGAAACAAAAGCTTTTAGAACAACTAATGACTCTAATAAAAAAGCATATATCTTAGATATGTTTCCTTATCCTTCTGGTAGTGGATTACACGTTGGTCATCCTGAGGGATATACCGCAACTGATATACTAGCTCGTTATAAAAGACTTAATGGTTTTGATGTTCTTCATCCAATGGGCTATGATGCTTTTGGTCTACCTGCTGAACAATATGCAATTAAGACTGGTAATGATCCTGAAAGTTTTACTAAAAAAAATATAAATAATTTTAGAAGACAACTAGAGTCATTAGGATTCTCATACGATCCAAATAAAGAACTTTCAACAACTGATCCTTCTTTTTATAAGATAACACAATGAATATTTTCTCAGATGTATAAGAAAGGTCTTGCAGAAATAAAAGAGATTGATGTTAATTGATGTGAGAAACTTGGAACTGTTTTAGCCAATGAGGAAATAGTTAAAGATGCAAATGGAAATAATGTCTCTGAACGAGGCTCTTTCCCAGTTATTAAAAAACCAATGAAACAATGAGTTCTTAAAATAACTAAATATGCTGATAGATTATTCGATGATCTTAAAGACTTAAATTGAAGTGATGGTCTTAAATCATTACAAAAAAATTGAATAAAAAATGAAGATGGCTCATTACATATTAGAGATTGAATATTCTCTAGACAGAGATATTGAGGAGAGCCATTCCCTATTGCTTTTGATGAAAATGGAGAAATTTATCTAATCGATGAACTTCCTGTCCTTCTTCCTAAGATAGATAATATTAAACCATCAGGTACAGGAGAATCTCCTCTTGCTAATATTACCGATTGATTGGAAATAGAAATAGATGGAAAAAAATTAAGAAGAGAAACTAATACTATGCCTCAATGAGCTGGTTCTTCTTGATATTATTTAGGATACATTCTGAAAAATGAAGATGGTAGTTTTACTGATATTGAATCAAAAGAAGCAAAGGAAAGATTTAAAAAATGATTACCAGTAGATCTTTATGTTGGTGGACAAGAGCATGCTACACTTCATCTTATATATGCACGTTTTTGACATAAGGTTTTATATGACTTAGGTATTGTACCTACTAAGGAGCCTTTTCAAAAAATAATTAATCAAGGAATGATTCTCGGTCCAGACGGTTCAAAGATGTCAAAGTCTAAAGGGAATGTAATTAATCCAGATGACATAGTCAATGAATTTGGAGCAGATACATTAAGATTGTATGAGATGTTTATGGGTCCAATTGAGGACACTAAACCTTGAAGCACTGAAGGTGTTAAGGGTATTAGAAAATGACTTGATAGAGTCTATAGAATGTATGAGATTATATTAGACAAAGATAATAACTCAATAAGAATTAAAAATTCTAATAATTCTAAGATAAGTTCTTATTATCATAAGTTTGTTAGAGATATAACTAAAGACATCAATGAATTTAAATTTAATACAGCAATTTCTAAGATGATGGTTTTTGTAAATGATGTTTATAAAATTGGTGAAATTAAAACTATAAATTATTTAGAAGCTTTTGCAGTAATTCTTTCAGTTTTTGCTCCGCATATCTCAGAACAATTATTGCAAATGATAGGTGTTGCAGAAATAGCTAATCAAAAATGACCTTTATATGATCCAAAAAAAATAATTGAAGATGAGATCGAAATAGCAGTTCAGGTTAATGGTAAATTAAGAGCAACTATTAAAATTACAAAGGAAGTTTCTAAAGAAGAAGTAATTACTCTTGCTAAGAAAAATGATAATGTTAAAAAACATATTAATGCAAAAAAAATAATTAAAGAAATTTATGTGCCTTTAAAAATAATAAATATCGTTGTAAAATAGAAATTTATTTTTTATTTTTATTATTAAAAATCGAAATTATAGAAAATTAGTGATTATCAAATATAGTATAATTTTTTTATACCCAAAGAAAATGTAAATCGTTTTTAAAATGCAATCTAACAAACTCCAGGGTTTAAAGTAGGGGATTTGTTTAACGATATAATCGTTATTAGAAAGGAAATAAAATGAATAAAAAAACTATTGATCAATTAGATCTAAACAACAAAAAAACTCTTATTAGAGTAGACTTCAATGTTCCAATAAAAGATGGAGTAGTTCAATCAGATAAGAGAATAGTAGCTGCTCTTCCTACTATCAAGAAGGCACTTGAAGATGGAGCTAAAGTAATTCTTTTCTCTCATCTAGGGAGAATTAAGACTGAAGCAGATAAAGATAAAAATAACATGGAACCAGTAGTAAAACTTCTAGGAGAAAAACTTGGTAAAGAAGTTAAATTTATTAATGCTACTAGAGGAGGAGAACTTGAAAGTGCAATCAATCAATTAAATCCTGGTGAAGCGCTTATGTTCCAAAATACAAGATATGAAGATCTTAATGGTAAAGCTGAGTCAAAAAATGATCCTGACCTGGGAAAATACTGAGCTTCACTTGGAGATGTATTTATTAATGATGCCTTTGGTACAGCTCACCGTGCTCATGCTTCTAATGTAGGAATAGCATCAAACATTAAAGAATCAGCAATTGGTTACTTAGTAGAAAATGAACTTAAAATGTTAGGTAAAGGATTAGACCACCCTGAAAAACCTTTTGTAGCAATTGTTGGTGGGGCTAAAGTATCAGATAAAATTGCTGTTATCGAAAATCTATTAAAGAATGCAGATAAAATTCTTATAGGTGGAGGGATGGCATATACATTCCTTAAAGCACAAGGCCATGAAATTGGAAAATCTTTAGTTGAACTTGACTATTTAGATATGGCTAAGAAATTCCTTTCTGAATCAAATGGAAAACTAATACTTCCAATTGATCATGCTGTTTCAAAAGAGTATGCAGATGAAAAGAGAGAAATTACTACAGACATTGAAATACCAGCAGAGAAAATGGCGCTTGACATTGGAACTAAATCAATTTCTCTATATGAGGAGTCACTAGTTGGAGCTAAAACTGTTGTTTGAAACGGACCAATGGGAGTTGCTGAATTTGAAAACTTTAAAGCTGGAACAGAAGCAGTAGCTAAAGCAATTGTTGCTCAACCTGGAGTTTTCTCAGTTATTGGTGGAGGAGACTCAGCAGCTGCAGCAATTAAGTTAGGATTTGAAGATAAGTTTACTCACATCTCAACTGGTGGTGGAGCTTCACTTACATATATGGAAGGTAAGCCACTTCCAGGTATAGAAGCTATTCAAAATAAATAATTTATAACTTTGCCTTAATTAGGCATTGTTTTTTTATCCTTATAATATCTATATGTATACACATATAGTTAAAAAATCAAAATTTATAGCTTACAGCTTTTCTATTAAAACACCTGAAGCGGTTAAAGATAAATTAGAAGAAATAAAAAATGAGCATAAAGATGCAAGACATATTGTCTATGCTTTTCTTATAAGTAATACTGGTGGCATGTCTGATGATGGAGAACCTTCAGGGACAGCTGGTAAGCCATTAATGAATTTACTTAATTTAAAAAAGAAAGAAAATACATTAGTAATCGTAGTAAGGTATTTTGGTGGGAAAAAATTAGGTGCCGGTGGATTAATAAGAGCATATGTAGCAGCAGCAAAAAATGTTCTTTAGAATTTAAATTTAAATAATTACAAAGATTATTGTAATAAGAAGAGGCAATAAAGTTAAAGTAATAAAAGATAGTCCATCAGCATAAAGGTTGATCTCTGTAAAATCTTTTAGAGAAATTCTTAAATCGTATTTTGAATAAGCATTACTATATTTTTTTGGAATATTATTTCTTAGCTTACTCCTAGGAATAATAACATTAGAAATTCAAGAGCTTAATATTATAAAAAGTAAAACACCTAAAAAACTAATAAAAGGTATAGTTGATGAAATAGTAAAAAATAATGTGATTTCAATTATAAGAAGAATTGTTGTAAAAATAGTCAAAATTATTAATTTTTTCTTATCTTTAATCGAGTTGATAAACAATTTTTTAAACATAAAATAATTATAAGTAAAAGAAAT
>CAYTOW010000046.1:0-4484 GCA_964439655.1 uncultured Mycoplasmataceae bacterium | reverse complement strand
CCCTTCAGAAAAGAATGCTGTTTTCTCAGATATATGACACTCATTTACTTCAGGTAATGGCGGGGCATTAGATCTTACAAAAGGATTCCCGTTCGTTGCTAAAGTTGGAAGTAGTGGTAATGTCTTTCTAGTTTATTCAAAACAATTTGGATTCCATTTAGTAAAATTTGCTCCTAAGGACCAAAGTAGCTTAGAAAAAGATTTAGGAGATGGATTAAGTCTTATGGTTAAAGGTAAAGATTCAGAAATAGAAGTTGATATTTCTAAATTAATTACAAAAAGATTTAATAATCCTACTATCTTAAAAACAATTCTCGAAAATGATGGTGATGCTTATACAGATGAAAGAGCAGAGCTAATGAAGCAAAGAAAGAAAATTAACGATGATAAAGAAATTACAGAAGATGATTTTACTAAGAAACTATACGATTTAATAAATCCACTATTATCAAATAAAAATCTTAACTCTTTAATTGACAAATTTACTTATGAAGTATATAAACAATTCTTAGATATGGAAGATGCACATATTTTTGCTGAAACACCAATTCAAGATATTTATGATGCAGTTAAAGAAGAAGCGGGGGTTAAATAATGAAAAAACTATTAAATAAAAAATATCTATTATCAATTGGAGTTTTAGCTTCAATAGCTGCACCAATAGTAGCTGTTGTTTCTTGTTCTGATCAATCTCTTAGTGATGAGGATTCAAAATGAAGAACTATACTTAAAAAACCAGAGGCAAAGGCTTTTATTGAGCAAACTTGATTAGAGAAGGTAATAGCAAAAAAAGAAGGTATTACTGTAACTTCTACTAGTGCTGTTTCTGCTGAAATAGACAAAAAGAAGATTCTTAAAGTAGCAGTTAAACTCAACATCTTAAGTAATTTACAAAAAGATCCATTATATTTAAGTAAGAAAATTCAGACTGTTCGTTCAACACCTGGTTGAAACTCTAAAGGAACAGATAACGATGAAGGTGATAAAACAACTAAAATTAATGAATTACTTAAACCATATTTTAAAACTTCTGATATTAATACCTTAGCTAGTGATAATACATTTAATCAAGATTGATTTATTTCATTCCTTTTTGGTAAATCTACAAAACAAGCAGCAAATGATAATCACTATAAACAATACTCTTATAGAAATCAAATGCTAAAGGATATTGTTAGCACATATTATCTAGATGTTAATAAAGAAGATTGAACTAAAGTTTTTATTGAGAAAGATGAAGATGGCAACCAAATTGATAAAAACTCTATCGATGCAATAATTAAAGATGATAAATTTGCTTTTATCAAGGAACTATTAAGCCAACATCTTTTTGCTAAATGAACATCAAAACCTATTGAAGGGGAATATGTTGGGCTATCTATTCATAAAGAGTTTCAAACTATATTTACAAATACAGAAAACTTTCCTACATCGGATCAAGATAAGGAAATATTAAACTTTCAAAAGAATTTACTGATAGAGACTCCCCAATCTAATATACAAATCGGTCGATATATGGGATATCAAGGCATCTCAACCATTAAACCTACTAGAGCAAAATTTGATACTTTATCAAAAGTAAAACAACTTGGTAAGCAGCGCATAGGATATTTCAAAGATGGAAAATTTTTCGATCCTAAGAATGAAGAGGAATTAAAAGATCTTTTATGAGTAAATAACTCTAAAGATGCAAAACCTGAAATTTCATTTATATACTCATTACTTCCTCATTATGATGAAACTAACCATGTGCTTGTGCTTCCAACTCAATTAGATAACAACAACAATAATAGGATTTTATATATGAAACTACTTCTTGTAAATCTTAATTCATCACTATACGATCAAGCACTTAAGTACTTTACTAAAAGAGAAAAAGATCCAATTGTGCTTGAAATTAAAAATGAAGATGCAAGACGAATATATAAAGATGACATTGGATTTAAATTTATTAAATAAAGGCTTATGCCTTTTTTATTATCTATAATAGTTTTATGGGATTTTTTAAAGAACTAAAAGATAGATTATTCACTTTAGATGTGGATCCATTTGAAAGACCAAAAGAAAAGAAAGTTGAATCAAAAAAAGATGTTCAACCTCTTTCAAAACAAATTAAAAAAGAGAAGAGCAAAACCAATAAAGTAGAGATTAAAGAAAAAAGACTTCAAGCAAAGATTGAAAAACAACGAATTAAACAACTTAAAAAAGAAAAGAAAGTTAATAAGTATGTTGCAGGTCTTGAGAAGTCTGGTTCTTCTCTCTCAAGAAAGATAAAAGAACTCCAATCACGTCATCTAAAGCTAGATGAAGAGTTTTTTGATGAACTTGAAGATGAACTTATTATGTCTGATATTTCAATGAAACTTGTTATAAACATCATTGCAGAAATCAAAAAAGAAGTAAGGATAGAAGGAATCGAAGACTCTGCACTTATTAACGAAATTATTGCTGATAAACTTTTTGCAGTATATGCTAACCAATCGATAGTAGATACAACATTAGACATTAAAGAAGGAAGATTAAATGTTCTTATCTTTGTAGGTGTTAATGGTGCTGGTAAAACAACTACTATTGCAAAGGTAGCAAAGATGTTAATAGATGAGGGCAAAAAAGTTATCGTTGCTGCTGGAGATACTTTCCGTGCTGGAGCTGTTGAACAACTAGGTGTATGAGCCAAAAGAGTTGGAGCAGAGATAATAAAACCTAAAGTAGAGGGAGCTGACCCTGCTTCAGTTGTTTTTGATGCTTTAGCTAAAGCAAAAAATGAAAAAGCTGATGTTTTAATTATCGATACAGCTGGGCGTCTTCAAAATAAAGTTAATCTTATGAATGAACTTGAGAAGATGTCTAAGATTGTTCAAAGAGAAGTAGCAGATGCACCACATGAGTCATTACTTGTTTTAGATGCAACTACTGGACAAAACGGAGTTTCTCAAGCTAAACACTTTAAAGATGTTACACCACTAACTGGAATTATTCTTACTAAGATGGACGGAACTTCTAAAGGTGGAATAGTTTTAACTATTAAAGATGAGCTTGAGCTACCAGTAAAAATGATTGGTTTAGGCGAAAAACTTGATGATCTTCAAGAGTTTGATCTCGATGCATTTATATATGGTTTAACAAAAGGACTTGATAATGAATAATATCGATGAGCGAGATGAAATTATTAGTTTATTTGAAAAGTATAATGGCTTTTTAACTCAAACACAAAAACAAGCAATTCAACTTTATTATTTTGAAGATCTCTCTTTATCTGAAATAGCAGAAATAGTTGCTGCAACTAGAAGTGCTGTACACGATGCTATTAAAAAAGGAATTAAAAAACTTAAAGAAACTCATTCTAAGATTCAGTAAAAATTTTATTTAATAATTAAATAAGAATTATTACTTAAAAATATATATAATATAAATCATAATGGATAATCATACAGATATGAAGATATTAAATGAGTTTGGAATTAGAGCTAAAAAAGCTATTAACCATCTTAATATAATTATCGAAACACCTTCACGTGCTTCCTCTTTACTTTGATTAGAAGCTTTAGTTTATCTTGGAATATTCATTGCATTTATTTTTCTAGTTATTAAAAGAAAAGATTTTCTTAAAAAAGCATTATTTACTTTAATTGCTATTATTTCTATTTCATATCTTCAATTCTTTACTTTATTATTTTATCTTCTATATTCAGTTCAAAGCACTTCTTTATTAAACATCTTTAACTGACTACGTGAAGAGATCGAGTTCAAGCTCTATGAATATAAACAGGAGCATGAGTTAATAAAGCATTACTATAAAGAATCAGAATTAAAAATAAAGCTACAATCTATCATAGTTAAAATATTTGGTATACGTGCCCCTAATCTTTTCCTTTTCTAATTAAAACTAAAATATTAAAAAAGAAAAGGAGATTACATAATATGAAAAGTTTTTGAAATTGACCTAACGAGGTCAATATACCGTGGTCACCAAAAGGTGCTAACTTTACACACCCAATGCAATTTGTAGCTTTAGCACTTCCATGACTTATTATCCTAACTGTTTTTATATTTAGAAAGCAGTTATCTAATGCTCCACAGAAAGCTAAAAATATTACATATACTTCACTAGGAGTATTTGTGTTTATATGAGAATTTTGATATGACATTTCTGCTATTGCTTATAGAGGTCAGGGCGTTTCTGTTAGTGAAGAGATGTTTAGACAATTTAGAGAAGGATTTGATTTCTGTAGAATGCTTATGTATATAAATGGAGTATTCTTAATCTTTAGAAGAGCAGATCTAATAAAATGAGTAGCAGCTACATCACTGTTTGGTGGTTATTCTACATTGATAGATCACTATGGTACAAATGGCACAGCTCCATTCCATTCATTTGTTACACATTCAATTATTCTTTCAGCTGTTCCTTCAGTTGCCTTTACAATGTCAGCTAAGCAATACAAAGTAAGAAACCTAATTCATGCACACTTATTTAACTGAAC
>CAYTOW010000045.1:0-4713 GCA_964439655.1 uncultured Mycoplasmataceae bacterium | reverse complement strand
AATCCGAAGAAAGTGGGTTACAGCCACCCGCATTTGGCCGCTTTGCTACCCCTCCTAGGAATTCAAAGCTGTTTTAATGCTTTATTATTATACAAAAAGTAAGTGAGTTATTTAATTTTTTTTACAAAAAAAATATACTATAAGCGTATATTTTAATGCAAATATTTTTTAGATATCAAGATTTAAATCAACATCTTTTTTAGATTCAGCTGATGCTTTAAATAATGGCATAGTTGTAAATTTCATTGCTGATGCTGGAACATTTACAGGTCATGACATAAGCATTTGATTGAAAAATGTAACTTCAGAATTATATAATCTTCTTGAAGCTGCTACTTCTCTTTCAAGGTATGAAGCATCATCCATAAGAGTAGCGATGTTATCTTCAGCTTTAAGATTTGGATAATTCTCAGCAACGGCCATAATATTAGCTGATAAAGCATCTAATTTAGCAGCACCCTCAGTTCCTTTAAAAGCATTTGATCTAGCATTAGTTATTTGAGTTAAAACATCTTTTTCATACTTCATAGATGATTTAGTAGCTGCAACTAACTTTTTAAGAGTATCGGCTCTTTTTTGTAATTGAATATCAATTCCAGAAGCCATCTCGTTAATCTTCATACTTTTTCTTTTTAGTTTATTTACATTTACCACGTGAATAAAGATCGGAATAATTAGTAAGAATAAAAAGTATCAAACTATTTTTCCAAAAGCTGAAGACTGAGCTTTTATAGATGTATTATCTACATTTGGTTCAAAAGCTGCTTTTTCTTGATTTGCTGGATTTATTAAATTCCCCATGTTTCCTCCTTAATTTTTTAATATTTATATTATATATATCTTTTAAATGTTTTCATTATCTTATTAATTTAAATATATAATTAATACTATGATAAAAGTAATAGAAAAAATTTCAGATCAAAGAATCTATGATGAAGTAAAAGAGTATATTGAAAAAGTAAAGCTTAAAGAATTAGATGCAGCAGATTTTTCAGTACCCGATAAATTTAGATTAGTAACTAAAAAATGAGTAGCTATAATGGCATGAGTAACATTTTTCTTATTATTTATTCCAACGATTTTATATATAAGAAAAAGAAAAAAATTAAATGTTTATTTAAATGAGAAGATAGATATTAACATCACTTTAAAAGATTACAACGATTTCTTTAATCAATACACTTACTTTGATTTTCTTGAAATTCACGAAACTCAAGATAGAATACCTGAACTTGCTAGAGAAAGAAACCTAGCAGTAAATTCATTTCCAATGGGTTCAATCATCGATTATGAGTATTGATCAAATGTTAGTAGGGTAGGGTTTTATAATCACTATTCACTTGAGAACCAAGCTGTTTCGATAAAGTATCACTATTATAGAACAGAGACATATACAGATTCTAAAGGAAATATACGTACTCGTACTGTAAGATATGATAGAAGATGAGATAAATCAATTTCAATTGGAGCAATTGACTTCTTTAGAAAAGATTCGAAAAACTTTTTTATCGCAGCAAATACTCGTGTTAGTGGAGGACACAAACTTAAACATAAATTAGAGAACTCTAAATTTAATCATAAGTTTAATATAGTAACTAACGATAAACTAAAAGCTAATTTAATCTTTACACCTTTAACTCAAGAAGTTTTAGTAAAATCAAGTGGTCCAAAATCTTTTATTATTAAAAACAATATAATTGAGATGTGAGACTCTTGAAATGCTAATATCTTTAAATTTACTAACGATATAATCTTTAAGAACTCAGACTTTAAAAAGGGTAAAAAATATTTAGCAGAAGTAATTATTCATTACCTTGCTGATCCAATTATTGAACTTAATAATAACTATTCAACTATTATGCAACTTCCAATTTGGAAATATAAAGGTAAGAGAAAATAGCAAATTAATTGCTATTTTTTTCTTTTAAATGTGAGATCATTGCAATCATTGATGCATTATCAGTAGTGTATTTAAGTTCTGGTAATAATGCATTAGGAAGTAGTTTTTGAAATTCTTTTCTTAATAAGGAATTAGCACTTACTCCACCACCCAATATTATTGAAGAGGGTTTAAAATCTTTAATAGCTTTTTTAGACTTTCCTATTAAGTTTTTAATAGCTGCCTCTTGAAAGCCTCGGGCAACATCTTCAACCTTAAAGTTTTTATTGTTGTTAATGTAATTCATAACTTTAGTCTTTAGTCCAGAAAAGGAAAAATTATAATCGTTAGTCAAATCGATACTAAAATCTATTGGGTCTAAAGATTTTTTAGATAATGTGTCGATTACAGGTCCTCCAGGAAAACCTATTTTAAGCTTACGAGCAACTTTATCAAATACTTCACCAATAGCATCATCTTTAGTTTCGCCAAGCAACTTAATATCATTTACCGAATTAACTTTTCAAAGTTGTGTATGGCCACCTGAGACGATAAGGGCAATAGCTGGATATTTAATTTCATGATTAAAAGCAACTGCAAAGATATGGGCATGCATATGATTAACGGCTTTTATAGGCTTATCTAAAATCATCGATAAAGCATAAGCAAAAAGACGACCCATATGAAGCGATCCTACTAACCCTGGTTCTTTAGTATAGGCAATATGATCTACATCTGCAAGATCGATCTTAGATAATTCTTTTGCTATTTTTTTAAGATTATCAAAGTGCAAGCGAGAAGCATACTCTGGAAGTGTTCCGCCAAATTGTCTATGAAAGTCTGTTTGAGAAAAAGAAAAATCATGAAGAATCTTTTTATCTTCATATATTACTACCGAAGTATCATCGTGTGAAGTTTCGATTGCAATTATCTTCATTATCCTACCCTCGGTTCTTTAATATAGTTAGGATCTAAAGTTTTATCTTCCTTAAATAGAGATAAGTATTCAAGAGGATTATCTATAATATCTTGAAATGGATACTCACTTTCAAAAGTGCCTTCAATTATTTTATATTTTCCATTTTTATATTCATATGATTTATTACCTGAAGCATCTCTAAAATAAGTACCGGTTTTACCTTTAGAAATAAAGTTTAATGAATCAATGGTAAATATTTTTTTATCGTTAATAATTGCTGCAGTTAAACCAAAAATTAATCCTGCTCTAAGACCCATAAATGAACCTGGTCCTTTAACGATAAAATATTCATCAACATTCTTTAGAGAATAATTACCCAATAATTTTTTTATTACTTCAGGAAGGGCATCAGATTTTTTTTGTAAAAGAGGGTAGTGAAGATATGAAAGAGTCTTATCATCTTTTATAAGAGAAACAAATAAATCTTTTCCAGTTGTATCAATAAGTAATTTCATAAGGGTATTATATAAAAAAAGAGTATTAACTCTTTTTATCATTTGATGAAAGTATCTTATTGTATTCATTTATATCAATCATTTTTCTTTCATACATTTGTTTATGGATTTCTTCATCTGTTGTTGGATAAAAAATTACAACGATGATTCCAAAGGGACCTAAAAATGCTCCAAATAAAATACCTTTTCATGTTGGTTGACCTTTTGAACCCATTATGTAAACACAAATTGCAGTAAAAACTAATCAAAATACTAGAGCAAATACTGCTATAGCCGCAATAACTCCTCCAGACATTATTTAGAAGTTACCTCAACAAGTGTTTTTACCATTACACCCATAGGTACATCGTTTACATCAGCTGTACCCGCAACATCTAAGTGGATGTATTCTACACCTTCGATGAATTGAGTTAAGAACATAGCTGCACTTGAAGAACCACCAAGACCATCAAGAGCTGTATTTTTCATGTCTGCAACTTTTGAGCCTTTCATAAATTTAAAGAAGTCTTTGTGTAGTGGCATTCTTCAAACGTTCTCGTCAGCTTTTTTAGCAGCTTCTTCAAGATCTTTTCATGCTTTATCTGTTGTTGTTCATACACCTGTATATGTGTGCCCAAGAGCTGAAACTACAGCACCTGTTAAAGTCGCAACATCTATTAGACGAGTTGCTTTTAATTTTTTAGCAGCATATGTAAGTCCATCAGCTAAAGCTAATCTTCCTTCAGCATCAGTGTTATTAACTTCAACACTCTTACCGTTCATTGCAGTAAAAACTGAATCTGGAGTTGAAGCATTTGGTGAAATCATGTTATCAGTAACAACCATTACTACTGAAACATTACTTTTTGGTTTAAGCTCAGAAATGGCTTTAATAGCTCCAAGAGCAATTGCTGAACCAGACATGTCATATTTCATATGCAACATATACTTTCCTGTCTTGATATTCATACCACCTGAGTCAAAAGTAATACCTTTACCTACTATAACTGTTTTTTCTTCACTAGTAGGATCTCCTTTATATTCAAGGATAATAACTCTAGGTTCATATGCAGATCCAAGATTTACAGAAAGTAATAATCCCATTTTAAGTTCTGTAATTTGTTTTTTGTTAAGAATTTTAACTGAAACGTTTTTAATATTTTTAAAATCATTTTTAACCATATTAGCATATTTTTCAGAGTTTAATTTATTAGGTGGCATAACTTGATAGTTACGTACGTAATTAAGTGTCTCTGCTAATACTTTAGCTTTTTTTAATTCTTTCTTAGCCTCGTCACTTAAGTCTAATAAAGTATTGTTAACTTTTTTATCACTTGAACATTTTGTACATTTAGTTGTTTTTAGATTTCAAAGTTTTGCATTCTTAAAACTTTCAACACTAATGTATTTTTTAACAAAGT
>CAYTOW010000044.1:0-4790 GCA_964439655.1 uncultured Mycoplasmataceae bacterium | reverse complement strand
TTATTACCAATGCCTAAAAGTTTATGAAACCAGTTGCTATTTCTTAAATTTGATAAATTACTGCATATCTTAGGTTTTAATGGATATGATGTAAAACTCATAACAACTTTCCCCACCAAATTTGTTTGCTCACGAAATTTCATTATTTAAAAGCTAAGTAAATATATATAATGAAACTATGGTAATAAATATTAATGAGTTTTCTTCAGGTATTGGAGTTGCGATTGTATTTGCCTTAGCTGGTCTAGGACTATTTTTAGTAGCAATTAAGCTGATGTCTAATTCAATTAAAAATATGTCTTCTGGTTTTATTTCGAAGATGATTAAGACTATCACCAAAAATAAATATCGTGGATTCATGATTGGTATTTTATTTACAACTATGATTCAATCTTCTGATGGATCTGTTGCTTTGGTTATTGCTCTTATTTCAGCTGGTATGCTTAAGTTTAAAAAAGCTATACCTTTTATTCTTGGAGCAAATATTGGTACAGCCACTACTGCTTTAATCGTTGCTGCTGGTTCAGCCTCAGCAGGAGCATTTGAATTCGTTCAATACTTCCCTCTTCTAGTCTTTGTTGGAGCTGGAATGATAACCTTTATTAAAGAGCCTAAAAAGTTCCAAGTAGCGATGCTAATTTTTTCAGTAGGAGCAATTTTCTTAGGACTTAAGGTAATGGGTGCTGGAATGAAGGCTATTGCTAACCAAGGTTGATTCCAATCATTTGTAGGAGGAGTCGGAACTAATCCATGAGTTGCTCTTATTTCAAATACAGCCCTAACAGGAGCAGTACAATCTTCATCGGCAACTGTAACAGTTGTCCAAGGAATATATTCTACTCATGTCGATGCTGCTAACCATGTTTTAGCTCCAGAAATGGGTCTAGGCTCAGCTATTGCAATGGTTATTGGTGCTAATATTGGTACAACTTTTACGGCCTTAATTGCTTCCTTTGGAGGGAATAAAGATGCTCGAAAAGTTGCTGTAATTTGGCTAACAACTAATCTTATAATGGCAATTATAATAATGCCAATTATTAAGTACTATGCAATGTTTATTGAAATAATACAACCAATTCATATACCTGGAGATCCTATTACTAATAATGATGATTTACTTAAAACTGTCACCGATATAAACTTTAAATTAAAACTACAGCTTGCCTGAGCTCATATGCTCTTTAATATAGTTATGGCATTTTCATTCTTCTGATTGGTTAATCAACTTGATTGATGAGCCAATAAAGTTATTCGCAAAAAAAATGTACATCACTCATATGATTTAAATCTTTCCTCCGATCTACTTGGACAAGATCCTATTCTTGCTTTTCAGTCTACAAAAAAAGCATCACAAGTAATGGGAGATATGACACTTGATTCAATTGCACTGTTAAAGAAATATATTAAAGATCCAAGAAAGGAAACTTATAAAAAATATATTGAATTAATGACACTAATAGAAATCTCAAGAAAATCTCTTTCAAATTACTTAGTTCAAATAGGTGCGCATGATTTACCAAGAAATATTTCAAATCAACACATGGCAATGATACTTTCTGTTCGGTCACTTGAGAGAGTTCCTATTTTAGGACAACGTTTTCTTGATGCCCTAAGAGATACTCTTAAAAAAGGAAGTTTTAATGTTCATCCTTCTATCATCAAAGAATCAGACTATCTTTTAAATATAGTCAACTCTATTACTAAACGGGGAATTAAACAGCTTGTAAGATATTCATCTAAACGTAAAGAGGAAGTTAGAGCTCTATCTGATAAGTTAAATAGAACAGTTGAGGAGTTTTCAACTAACCACGTTATTAGAAGAACAGAATGTGAATTTGATTATTTAGCTGAAATTAAACTTCTTGAAAGAATGGGTCATCACGGAATTAGACTTCAAAAATATACTAGAACAGGTAATAAAGATATAGAGGTTATAGTTCTAGACAAGAAACTTGAAAAAGAATTATCGATCGATGCATAGTGGTATTTATTAATAAAGTTAATATCTTAATTTAGTGGGGATTTATTAATCCTTGCTTTTTTATATAAATACCTGAGGTATTGCTCTATTTGTTATAGTCAAAACAAAAAGTATATAGGGACTAAAGTGATTTAAATTATGAGTTATAAGAAGAGTGATTAAATGCCAAGTTAAGAAGTTATAACCAATGTTAAAAGACAATATTATCTCTAGAATCTAGTGAGAGTTTTGCTTTCATCTCTTTGATACATAAATTAAAAACTATCCCACCAAATTTCTTTACTTACTTTAATGAATAATAATCTGAACTAAGGTTATAGGAGTATAATTATTATATGGTGAGCGAAGACTTCTATTTATTCTAAATAGAATATATAAATACAAATAACAATATAAATAACTTTAAATAAGACTCATCATCATATCGAATTTAAAAGATCTCTTTGGGTAAAAAGAGTCCCGCCTACAATCTAAGATTAGATAAACATTAAAGAGTGATTATTTTCAAAACATAGACATATAGCTTTATGCTATAAGAAATATTTTACAAAGGAGTAAAAATGCAATCAAAATACATATGAATAATAGGGGGACTTTCTACCGCACTTGTTGGAGCCAGTTCAGCAGCTGTAGCTGTTCCTCTAGTAATTAAAAACATAGCAACAAATCGTGCACATGATGCACTATCAAACTTTGTTGATTTAGATGGTGGTAAACCACCTGAAATTGATCCTAGCAAAAGATTAAACGTTGTTGCCCTAGGTGATTCAATCACTGCCGGATATAATGGTTTTGCTGGCAAAGACATGTTCTCTTATGCAGATGTACTAGGACGTGATATCCTTAAGTCTGTTGGTGGTCCCAGTGATGTAGACCCAAGGCTTTCTTATCATAACTATGCAAATGATGGGGCTAAGATTGGTGATGTTATAAAAACAATCAGAATTCCTGATGTTCAACTAAGACTTTATAACGCCGATGTTATTACCCTTTCAATTTCTTCAAATGATTTAATGGCAATTACTAGATTATTCCATATCGGAACTGCATCACTACTTAATCTATTAATGCCTAATCCTGGCGGGGGGGGCGGAGCCCTTAGTCTTGGAGATGATAAAGAAGAACGTGCAGAAAACATGCATGACATCTTACAAAGTTTATTTAGATTTCTTAATGATCCAAAAGCAGAAGACTCAATATTATTGGATGCACATCCAGTTGCGCTTAAAGTTGGATTAGATTTTATTAAACGTGACTTAATGGTTCTAATGCATGATTTACATGCATTGGCACCTAATGCGCATATTAAATTTATCTTCCCAGAATTTCCTTTTGATGGATTACCTGATTGATTAATTAACAAACAAATTCCTAATTTTGACAATCTTTCAATTAAGGAATTCTATCAAACTAAATTCAAGTCATTAGTAAAAGATGCAGTCTCTTCAGACTATACTCAATTCCTTGACTTTAATGATTTACTAGTTAATGGTCTTAAATATATCAAAGGACATCATGATAAAGATGACTTTAGAAAAAGACTATATGATCATGAAAAAGGATTATTTAATCAGAATCACTATCAAGAAATTATTAACAAAGAATTAATGCATAACCTTGCAGACATTCACCCAAGTAATACTGGGCATTTAGTTGCAGGTAATGAATTATTTAGAGAACTTGCTGGTGAAATTAAAAAACCAACAAGTGTAGAAGATGAAGAAGTTTACCAAAAATTTTCACCAGGAGATGATGCTGTTTATAAAATAGGAGTCACAAATGTTCATGATGACTTTTATGAAGGGCATTTTGTAAATGCGGATGAAATTGTTACTTATACCAATGGGACAACTCTTTTAAAAAATGAACTTCTTAATGATTCTTTAGCTCATAAACTTTCAAATCTTCTTGCTCAAATTTTAGGAAATGAAAAAGCTTTAAAAAATCCTTTAAAACCTCTATTAGACTTTTTAATGCCAGAATCACCTAAGCCAGATGAAGGCGAAGAAGTTGAAGTGTTTAACTTCCCAGTTATAAATGATCCTGATCATAATGGTAAAATAGCTCCAAGTGTAAAGGGTGTCTCAAGTTCTAGTGCATCTGATCTTCTAAGATTAATTGAGGCTACTTACAGTCTTGATAACTCAATGATGATTATAAACTTCCTTTATGACCAAATTTTCCATGGTGCTAATGCCGCAACAAATAAAGATGCACTTGCAAAATATATTGCTACCTTAGCACTAAATAGATATGGTGATGGATTATTTACAAAAGATGATGATGGAGATAGCGCACCATTTGCTAAATTACTAAGATTTATTATTAGTCAGCATCAAATTAAACCAGTTAATGGTGTCTACTCAGTTTCTGGTGACTTAGATATTACTAGCGATCTTGATGCAGCCATTGCAGCTAAGATAATTACTGATAGTGATAAGGAATAAATTATTAGTTTAAATCTAACAACATTGCAAAAATTATATAATGAATGAAAATTAAGTTCTACTATTGCATCAGCAAATCTTCCAGTTCGTTCAATAATGGAAAATATTTCTCAAGCATTGAAAATACAAACTGCAGGAGAAATAGAAAATGGAAATGAATTAGGTGCAAAAAGTTCTGAAGACTTTTCTAAATTAATGGATAAATTAATAGAAAATGCTAGAGATATTCATGCTTCTGATACTTATATCACTTGATTAAATAAATTTAAAACTGATAATATTCAAAAATTTAGAGATAATTTTAATAAAATACGTCAACTTGAAGAACTTCAAAGAAAAAGAGATGAAATTCAAAGAAAAGT
>CAYTOW010000043.1:2104-4846 GCA_964439655.1 uncultured Mycoplasmataceae bacterium | reverse complement strand
GAGAACAAACGCGACTACAGAAAAAGAAATGTTAAAAGAATTAGTAAAAGGTTTTTCACAATTACTAAATAGATTTGATCAATTTGAAAAGAACCAACTAGAGTTTAATAAAAATGTAATTCAACGACTAGATAATCTTGAAAGCAAGATTGATTATGTATCTCATAGACTAGACAACATAGTGACTAAAAATAACCTATCAGAGTAAAGACTTAGTCTTTACTTTTTTCATTCTGAATTTCTCAAATTTTAGAAAATATCCTAGTTTAAAATAGTAAATTTATTTTCTCTTATGTTGAGTTTTTACTTGCTTCTTTAGATAGAGACTCTCGTGATGCAATTTCTTTTATCTCAGCATCACTTTTAGTGATAGACTTTGCTCAATCATATTTGTAATAAAGAATTTCTTGAAAAAATAACTTCAAGACATCCGATGAAAGGAATAGAGCATATGCAACTCAGAAGTTATGTTGCATAAATGAATTATGAGGAACGATGCCAAGAGTAATGGCAGCTAGTCATCCAATTTGAATAGGTCCAGTAATTACTCAATCAATAAACGCAAATCAATGTCCTCTTCCTCCTGAGTTACCTATTCTGTATGAAGTAGAGAATCAAATTCACATTGGATAGAAAATCATAATAACAAACATAGCATGTGAAACTTGTATTAATTGTTCTGCATTATCGGTGTTTTTAGCATTTGAAAGAAAATGCATAAATGGCATGCAAGCTGCAAGAATACATCCTATTACTGAAAGTGAAGCAGCCATTAAAGTATTAAAACCTTTTAATTCATTGGCATTGATCTTAGCTTGTTTGATGTGACCTTTCCCAAGTTCAGAACCAACAAAGTTAGCAGCCATAGTTGCTAGCGCACTAAAGGAAACTGTAAAGATATTCATTATAGATCCAGTTAGAGAAACTACTGATAATCCTGAGACTCCTTCTCCAAAAACACCATAAGGAAATCCAATGTCATAAAAGTGGTTTCTAAAGATGATAAAGAAAGTAACTGTGAAAAGCGATAGAAAATATGCTCATCTCTTGAAAAATTCTTTCAGCATCTGTTTTGAAATAATGAATATTGTTCAAGGTTTAAAACCTATTGGAATCTTTTTATATATTATTGCAGCAACTCCTGAAGTAAAGGCTACGATACGACCTGCAACAGAGGCTCAAGCCGCTCCATCAGATTCCATTCCAACACCATACATTAAGACAGCATTTAGAATTATATTTACTCCTAAAGTACCAAAACCTCACATCATTGTATATTTACCATAACCTAGTTCTCTTATTTGATTCCCAAGGTTAAAGGTAATAGAAATTAGTATTCATTGAATAGCAATGATCTTTAGGTATTTATTTGCTTGATATTGCAAGTCTGGATTTTTACTATGAATAAATAAGTCCATTAAAGTTGATGGAGAGACTCATGCTATTATTGCTAAAAGTATCCCCGCTATTAAACAAAGCAAAAATCTTAAACGAGCTATCTCTCGAACCTTCTCGTAATTACCAGCATGATAATGCTGAGCCATAACAACTGAACCAGCTGCTGCAGTACCGATAAAAAAACCAGTTAGAATAGCAGTTCAAGCATTAATACCACCAAGGGCTGCTTGTCCTTGTTTAAGGTGTCCAACCATGAAGTTATCAACTACGCCATTAAGGGCAAAAAGCATTGAACCAGCTATAACTGGAAGAAATATCTTAAGATATGCTTTTCATTTTTCTTTTGTTGACGGAAAGTGCCCTTTTAGTGTATTCATTATTTTATTATATAAGAATATAAAATATAAAAAATGCCTAATTAGTTATTGATTATATTTATGAAGAATAAACTAAGTGAAGTACTAAAAGTATAGTGAAGGCAAGAGATAAAGTAATGTGAATGTGACGAAGTCTAAGTTTTTGTGAAAAAATATAAAACATAGTTATAAAAACTCCAGATAAGTATAAGAGAAGAAATACTATATAAAAGAGTAGTCCAGTAAGTTCAGCATCAGTCATTGTAGATGAAATATAATATAAATCAACGATTGAATGTCATGAGGCAAACATCATAAAAACACTAGATAAAATTAGATGTATAAATATAGATATTTCTTTAGTAACTCATAATGCTTTATTCTTCTTGTTTCTTAAATAAAATACTTTAATCGTTGGATAGAAGAACATTATTCCAGTAAAGATAGCTGAAATAACATTAAAAGTAGTAGTTTCAAGATATAGACTATTAAAATAATTAAGCACTTCTCTTATTGGATTTATTAATACAAGAAAACCAAGGAAAAAGAATATTGAAACTATTCCAATAACATATTTGTAAATATTATTTTTGTGTTTTACATATCAATCATTAAATGACATTTTAACGTAAGTTATGTTTTCTTCCTTTTCCTTCATTATTAATCCCCCTAATTATCGTTTGATAAATCTTGTCCTCTACTTCTGCTTGTTTATTTGTATCAAGATCTGAAGCATCAATTAGAGCATGAATTACTCTATGGAATGCACTTTGACCAGTTTGATCTTTGCCTAAATTTAAAGTGCTAATTAATGAACTTGTTAATTTTACAGAAAATATTGTGTCTCTATATCTAAATGGAATTTTAAGTCCAGGGTGAAAGCTAATTCGGCTTTGGCTATGAAATTTATCAAGTCCTTTTGATCCATCACTTGATAAACTATGGAAAAACTGTGCTAAATCCTCAACACTTTCAACATCGATAATAT
>CAYTOW010000043.1:0-2004 GCA_964439655.1 uncultured Mycoplasmataceae bacterium | reverse complement strand
TTTAGCAAAAAAGTCATCCCCACGAATTTCCTTTGGAGAACCACAAGAAACAATTGTAGCAATTGGCACTGTGATAGCCACTATTGAGCCCAACGATAATAATAATTTTTTGTTCATATTTTCATTATAAATAATTAATTATGTTTTTTTATAACTTTTCTCATTTTTTCTGAAAACCTACTTGTAGAGAAAAGCGCAGGAACTACTGATAGTCCAATAATAATTATAAAGACAAGCAGGTTAATTAAAGCTGAAGTGCCATCAGCATTATTGTAACCAGTGGAATTAACTATAGCTTCGATAATCATATATAGCCCAGCTGCATAGTTAATAACTACAGCTATTCAAGCAGCGGGCAGAAAGTATCATGACTTTTGGACTTTAACTTTATTACTTTTTCTATTAAATATTGCTCCAAGTAATGATGTTGAAATAATAATAAACATTAATAGAGACGTGAAGTTAGTTAAAGTATCTGCAAAAGAGTATAACTTCCCACCAGCATATACTTTTGAATAATCACCTTTAAGACTACTTTCTGATGAATAAGCATCCTGATATCAAAGAATTGATACCGATCCGAGAACTATGAAAAATAAAGCAGTGCTAAGAAAAATAAATAATCAAGCAGAAACAAACTTTTGTGTTTTTGAATCATTATCTAATTTTCTTCGATAGATAATTTTTTGAATCCAATTACTAATTTCAAGCTCGCCCCTAGAGGACATATCTCGAAATTGTCGTGGTGTAGACATCGAGAAGGAATTAACGATTCCCATAATACCAACAGCGATAAAGACATTGAAGATTTTAAATAACTTTGAGCCAACAAATTTATACATTCCATATAATGAGCCATTACCTGCAACGTTAAAGCCTATCGTTAAAAATAGGTAAATTACTGAAGTACCTATAATTCCTCCAGCTAAACCACGTCCAATTTTTTTAGGATCTTTCATCTCATTTCTTAACGAAGCTGCTGTATAAAAACCGTCATAGGCAAAAGCAATAGCTGAAATGCCGGCAATAGTTGCTAGTCATGGTGAAGTTCCTGTTAGACCATTTGTGCTAAAGCCATCTTTATTCATAATAGTCCCTTGAACATCACCTGCATTAATTAATCCATAAATAGGTAAAACTAATAATGGAATCGTTTGAATTAATGTAAAGATTCATTGCGAAACCTCTGAGAACTTTAGAGATATAAGGTTAATAATCATGAATCAGAAAAATATTCCAAAGGCAAAGAGCAAGGCAAGTCATTCGTTATGAAGAGGCAAACCAGCGTCTTCTAAAGCGTTTGAAACATATAAAGGCATAGTAAAAAGTGTTATCGGTATAAATATTCATTTTAGATAATTTGATGAAGATTTATGAAACCACTTAGGACTAAAGAGCTTAACTCACTCTAATGTCCCTCGATCACTCTTTTGAGCTGAAGTTACTTCCACAAGTGCCAAGGCTAGGGCAATCATTGCAAAAATACCAACTCCTCAAGTTGCAAGAACTATTCCAAAGTGACCTTGAGCCATTTCAGAAAGAGTTTTATTTTTAAAAAATATTCCAGCACCAATCGTTCCACCCATAATCATAATGATTATCGAGATGTATGAAATCTTTTTAGTTTTTTTCATCTTTTCCTTTCAAAGCACTAGTGATAGAAAAGAGCTCCATTGTGGAGCTCTAAAGGTGTAAGAATTATATCTTACACTAATAGCTCCTCTGCTTTTGCAGGAGTCCTAAAGATATTCTCTTTAGTCCCATGAGAGTTATATACCTATAACTTCATTCGGCTCTAAGCCTTTCACTTGTCTCATAGACTGTCGTCTTAACAAGTTACTAATCTTTTGAGCAACCTCTATCTTGTGCCTAATAAGTATATCAAAAAAGTAATTCTATAATTATTAAAATATATAGAAAATTGTTAAAGTAATTTGCCTTTTAAGTTAATAAATTCCTAAAACTTTAGGAAAAACAGGGTACTTTTTCACAAATTTGACATAT
>CAYTOW010000042.1:0-5094 GCA_964439655.1 uncultured Mycoplasmataceae bacterium | reverse complement strand
CGCGAGCTGGGTTCAGAACGTCGTGAGACAGTTCGGTCCCTATCTGCTGTGGGCGTTGGAATATTGATGAGAGCTGCCCTTAGTACGAGAGGACCGGGGTGGACGTACCACTAGTGCTCCAGTTGTCACGCCAGTGGCATAGCTGGGTAGCTAAGTACGGAAAGGATAACCGCTGAAAGCATCTAAGCGGGAAGCCTCCTTAGAGATGAATATTCCCTTGAAATTCCTTATAGACGATGAGGTTGATAGGTTGGAAGTGTACGTGTAGCAATACATTTAGCTGACCAATACTAATATATTGATAGGTTTAAAACGCACATAATTTAAGATTAGAGTATCTTAAGACGCTATTCAGTTTTCAACGTTTCTATGAAACACATAGACATTGACCAGAAAGGGTCATTTTTTTTATTTGTTGCTATAATTTTTACATGTTTAAAAACTCAAAGCTCTTATATAATCTTTTTCTAACTATTGGTATCGTCATAGGTACTGGTATTTTCTTTAAGAACCAATCGATAATTGCTGCTGCTCATGGCAATACACGATATGTAATAATTGGTTGAACTGTTGGGGGAATTATCTCTCTTTGTTCTGCTCTTTCTTTTGCTCACCTAGCTTTTTATACTAAAAAAACTAACAACAACTTTGGCGAATATACTCGCTTTGCCTACAACGAAAAATTTAGTAAATTTATTACCTATACTTTTACCTTTGTTTACTATCCAACTTATTCTTTCGTTATTGCTCTGTTTTCAACTAAGTATTTTCTCTCAATGGTTGGATATCTTCCTTCAGATCTGACCTCAATTTCAGTAGAACAAACTCTTGTCCTGCTAATGCTTTCACTAGTAATTACATTTTTAATCGTTACTCTTAATATTTACGCCGAAAGCATTGCAATAAAATTTCAGGTCTCTACAACTGTAATTAAGCTTCTTCCTTTTGTTATCTTAATAGTTATTGCAATCTCAACTTTCTTTATGAACAATCCAAATGCTTATTGGAAAAAAGAAGGTGGGCAGTATCTTAATATAGAAGATAATTCTTCATATAAAGCAACTAAAGGATTAGATTCTTTTGGAATAATATTTTGAATAATTCCTTCAACTAAATTTGCTTACGATGGATATTTAACTGTCTCAGCAAATAAAAAAAATGCTGGTCCAAAAGTTCTAAAAGCTGCTCTAGGTATTGGAATGCTTATCGTTGTAGCTGTCTATATCCTTGCTACTATTGCTGTTCTAAAAGAAGGAACAAACAGCATGCCTGATGCAATCGTTTCTTATTTTGGTGGGGATCCAAATAACTTATCAAATTCCTTTAGAGCACTAAAAGATGTAGTCTTAGGAATAATAGTTATATCTGGACTTGGAAGTTTAAACGGTTTTACTACGATGTGAAAACATTCAATTGGACAGATATTAATTGACTATAAAAAGAAAGAGTCGAATAAAAACTATTGACTTTTATTTGCAATAACTTTCTCTATTGCTATATTGCCTTGAGTAATACTAACACTAGCATTTATAAATCAACATGCTGGCTTAACTATCTTTGACAGTGTTTCAGACATCATAATTTTAATTTCTATGACTCTTCAAGCATCGATATTATTTAAAATCTTTATTATGGCTATAAAGAAAAAGATAAAGCTAACCTGATTTATTTGAATTGCAATAGTAATAACAGTTGTAGGTGTTGGCATCACAGTTGGTTATAAAGTAATAGACCACATTATAATCGATAAAATAAACTCAGGATCTGAAAAATGATTTGGTAATATTCAAAATTATTGATATATCCTTATTGTCTTTGGAACCATCGGTTTATTTGCTGGCTCATATTGGTCTGGAAAAAGAATTATTAAATCTATAAAATAAAGAACTTATTATCTTGCCTTAATAAGTTTTTTTAGTTTAAATTTAAGAAAAAAATATTCTTGTATAAATAAGATTTATAACTTTATTAAGTAATTATTACTCTTCATAAGTATAATATTAACGATATATTTATTAATAAATATATCTATAAACAAAGGAGAAAATATGAAAGTATTAGTTATTGGTGGAGGTGCCGGTGGAGCTGGTGCAGCCGCTAGAGTAAGAAGATTAAATGAGGATGCTGAGATTACAATTTATGAAAGAAGTGGTTTCGCTTCATATTCAAATTGTGGGCTTCCATACAATTTATCTGACGAAATACCTAAGTTTGCTGGATTAATTATGACTACTCCAGAAGAACTTAAAAATCAATACAAGCTTAATGTTAAAGTTAAACATGAAGTAATTGCTATTGATCCAATTAAAAAAGAATTAACTATTAAAGACATTCTTGGTAAAAAAGAATTTACTGAATCTTTTGATAAGTTAATCATTGCAGCTGGAGCTGCAGCAGTCATACCTCCAATTGATGGTGTGAATTCTAAACACGTCTTTACTTTAAAAACACCAGACGATGTTAAGAAAATTACTAGCTTCATCGACAAAGCAAAACCTAAAAACTTTGTTATCGTTGGTGGAGGAGCTATTGGTCTAGAAATTGCAGAAAACTTAGTACATGCAGGTTATAAAAACGTTGCAGTAGTTGATGAAATGGATAGACTAATGAGTAGATCATTAGACATGGACTTTGCTTCATATCTACACAAATCAGCAGTTGAAGCTGGAATTAATTTAATTCTAAAAAGAAGAGTTGTAAAAATTAATAAAAGCGATGTTGAATTATGTGATGGAAGTAAAATAAAAGCTGATGTAGTATTTATGAATGTCGGAGTTAGACCTGAGCTAAAAATGTTTAAAGAGGCTGGATTCAAAATTGGTCAAACAGGTGGTTTAGTTGTTAACAACAAACAAAGAACTAACTTTAAAGATATATATGCAGTTGGTGATTTAGCAGAGACTAAAGACCACTTTGGTAATCCTTCAAGAATTGCTTTAGCTTTCCCAGCTTCAAGACAAGCTGTTGTTGCAGCTAACAACCTTTCTAAATATAGAGATGAAAAAGGTAAACCTGATACATATAAAGGAGTAACTGGTTCATCAACACTTTCATTATTTGATGTAACTATTGCTTCAACAGGAATGACTGAAGCTGCACTTATTGAAAAAGGTATTAATTACAACAAAACAATTAATGCCCGTGGAGCTAACATAGGTCCAGTTAGAGGTGGAGGAAATGTATTCCTTAAAGTTCTTTACAACGATAAAGGAATTATCCTTGGGGCTCAAAGTGCTGGTCCTAAATCAGCTGAAAAAAGAGTTTCTTACATTTCTTTAGCTATGCAAAATAATATGAAATTTAGAGACTTTGAAGATTTCATGGTTGCTTATTCACCAACAGTGGATACAACTTATGATGCAACAACTATGGCAGCTAGATTAGCTCGTCACGTTGCTGATGGAACTCTAGCTCAAGTATTTCCTGAAGAACTTGTAGAATTACAAGCAAAAGGATATACACTTATCGATGTTAGAGAAAAACACGAAATGAAACTAGGAATGATTGAAGGGGCTCTTGCGATGCCATTATCATCATTCAGAGAAGATATTAAAGATCTTGATAAAGATGGTAAATACATTATTCACTGTAAAACAGGTGCTAGATCATACAATGCTGGTCTTGTTCTACGTGCTAATGGATTTACAAATGTTTACAACTTAGCTGGTGGATACGATCACTACGTTGTTTATAGAGATTTTAAAGTTGTTGGCGGAAAAAATAAATGCGCTAAAATAACTTCATGTAAATCATGTAAAGGAGGCAAATAAATGGTTTCAACTTTAACTAAAAGAAAATGTCCAATAACAAATAGTCCATTTACTAAACCAGTAATAGGTATCCTAATGTTTATCGGTTATGGAATTCTTATGACTCTTTTAGGACAATATGTTTCTGATATGAGCACTAAGGTTGCTATGAATGGTGTGCTTGGATTATTTCTAGGATATGTACTTCAAAGATCATTCTTTGGTTTTGCAGGTACTGCTGCAAGAACAAGTAAAGGTAATCCTAAATTAGCTTATGCTGTTTTATTCTTATTTGCTATCGTAGCAATAGCTGTTGCAGGTCTTGCAGCTGCTGGTATTGAACCATTTAAAGTGGCTATTATAGCCCACGCTAGACATCTTGGGGTAGCAACAGTAATCGGTGCGCTAATCTTTGGTGTAGGTATGATACTAGCTAGAGCTTGTGCTTCAGGTTCATTAACTGATATGTCAACTGGTTCACTAAGAGTTGCTATTGTTCTTGTCTTCTTTGTAATTGGAGCAGGCCCAGGGCAAATGCTACAACCACTAGTTTATGGCGGTCATATTGGTGGAGGTGATTATGATGGTATTGCTGTTTGAAGACACGATGACGGAATACACTCACTTGCTGCTTATTTAAGTGATGGAGTAGCAGGAAAAGCAGAAAATGACTCGCTTACTTCAGTAGGACTACTATCTGCCCTATTAATTTCACTTGTAGGTTTTGTTGCCTTTGGTCTTGTAGCATGATTAGTTGCAAGAAAAATTAGAGAAGTTAGAAAGATCTCTGATGCTGATTTTAAAGAAATTGAAAGAATGATGGATGAACTTCCTGATGTCTATTCAGAGTGAGCTTTAGCATCACAACTAACTAATAGACAAAAAGATTCAAAATTCTGAAAAGTATATTTTAAAGTTTTTGCACAAAAAATATCATTATGATTTGGTGCAGCTGTATTTGCTACCTTATTAATAGTTTCAATCGCATTAAATAAAAAAGGATGAGGGGTAACAACTTCATTTGCTAAGATGTTCGATTGAGTATTTAATATTAATGACAATTATACAGGGTTAAAAATACATAATGTTCCCGGTCCAGGATCAATATTATCTGATAGTGGAACATGAAGAAACCTTGGAATATTAATTGGAGCTGTTTCTTATGCATTAATGAGTAATAGATTTAGATTTACTCTAGATTCAGACCGTAATTGAAAATCAATGCTTAAAACATATTCAATTGCTGCTGTAGCCGGAACATGTTTAGGATTCGGAGCTCGTTTAGCTGATGGATGTAATGCTGGTCAATTTGCTACTGGTCTTACAACATTCTCACTATCTGGAT
>CAYTOW010000041.1:0-5189 GCA_964439655.1 uncultured Mycoplasmataceae bacterium | reverse complement strand
GGTGCTCTACTGAAAACATTTAAAATGGCGGCCCAATCTAATGGTAGTCCAGAGTATAAAATTCAAATTCTTGCAGATGAATTAGCTAAAGGTGGTGATCAAAGTAAATTCCTTACAGGATCATATGAATCATGGTTATACACTCATAAAGATTCAGCTTTAGATAAGATAATTAGTGATAAGCATAATGATAACAATGGAAGTTGACAAATGCCATTTTCTAGTGTTGCTTCTGAAGTCATCTATGGATACACAGAAACTACTTCTTCAGCTTCGTATCTATTTCCAGAATTATGATTCCATGAACACTTTACTAAATAATAAAGATATAATAATACATATATAAAGGAGAAAATAAAACAAAAGCAATCTAAATTGTTTTTGTTTTTATGAAAAAAACTATGAATTACAAATGAAATATAGAATTTGAAAATGTAGGGCTTGTTTATCCTAATGGTAAAGAAGCTCTGAAGAATATAAATCTAAGAATCGATGAAGGTGAAATGCTTGCCATCATTGGGCTTTCTGGTGCAGGTAAAACAACACTCCTTAAAACTATCAATAAACTTCAGGATATCACTTCTGGTAGTTTATATGTTGGAGATAGATCTAAAGAAGCAATTGCTAACTTTGAGAAAAAGAAAGAAAAGTTTAGAAATGAAAGTGAAAAGCTAAAGTCATTTCTTGAAACTCATGAATTAAATCAAAAGATAGTTGATTCTTTCATTAAAGACCTGCACAAAGAAACTGAATATAGAGATGGTGTTGTTAAAAAAGTTGGGAAAGAAATAGACGAAATTAAAGCAGAAATTTTATCATTAGAAAAAGACTACAACAAAGCTTTAGAGAAATTCTCTAAAGGCATTGCTGCTCCATATAAAGTTCAAATAAGAGAAAAGAGCTTTGATTTAAAACTATTAGAATTAAAACTAAAGTTAAAACAAAGACAATATGAGAAAGTTAAAAAGCATAATGATAATACTATTAAACTTTGCAAAAAATGAGAAGAGAATACAAAACACATTAATAAAGAACTAATTAAACGATTAAAACAAAGACTCAATATATTTAAACAAGAATACTTACAAGCCAAAGTTAATAGACCTTATTACCAAGTAGAAAAATTAAATGGTAAAGTTGCAAGAAGGTATAAATCAAACATTGGTATGGTATTCCAAAGATATAATCTTATTTATAAAGCATCAGTTCTTAATAATGCTCTTTCAGGAAGATTATCTAAAATGCCTTGATGAAGGGCTATTACCGGACTTTGATCAAGAAAAGATAAACGAATTGCTTTTCAAGCTTTAGCAGATGTTAATATCCTAGAAGTAGCTTATGCAAGGGCTGAAGATCTTTCTGGTGGACAAATGCAGAGAGTTGCTCTAGCTCGAACTATAACTCAAGGCGCAAGATTATTTTTAGCAGATGAACCTGTTGGAGCTTTAGATCCAATAATGGCTAAATCTGTAATGGACTCATTTTTAGAGATTAATCAAAAGACTGGCAAAACAGTTATTATGAATCTCCACCACGTTGACTTAGCCTTAACTTATGCAGATCGAATAATAGGTATTAAAGAAGGGCAGATAGTTTATGATGGCCCTTCAACAAAAATTAATCTAGAGATACTTAAAACGATTTATGGTGATACACTCGAAGGTTTTGATGCTCATGAACTAAAAGAGATTATGAGAAAAAGACAGAAAGTTAAAGGGTAATCTATGAGATTAAAAGATTTTAATAATTATAAAATAGTTAACATTAATGGTCAGGTAGTTAAAAAGAAATCTCCTTGACCCAAGATCTTAGTCGGGGCTTTAGTTACAGCATTAATAATATTTATTTTTATGAAGGTTACTCCTAACTTTAATGGCCATGAAACCTTTACTAAACTAATAAAAAACTTCTTTAATTTTGGTGATATTAGAATTGGTTCTTATGCCACTTTAACAATAGGTGATACTTTTATAAATTCGCTAAAGTTACTTTGAAACACTATATTATTTTCTCTACTTGGGACTATTATAGGTATATTTGTTTCAATACCACTAGCATTTCTTTCATCAAAAAATATAATGAAGAAATGATATATCTATACACCTTTTAGAGTGCTAATGTCATTAGTTAGATCTATTCCACCTCTAATTGTTGCTTTCTTAATGTTTAATGTCTTTACACCAACATTATCAGGAACAATAGCCTTATCAATATTTGTTACATCAATAATGACTAAATGATTATTTGAGGAACTTGACTCTATTGATCTTCAAGCTTTCTCTTCATTGCAAGCACTAGGGAATCAAAAAAACAGATCGATAGTAAAAGCAGTAATGCCATATCTATTTAAATCTATTATTTCATATGGTGTTTATGCCTTTGAAATGGTTATTAGGTTTGCTGCAATTCTTGGGGTTGTTGGAATCGTTACAATTGGAGCGCTATTAAAAGATATATATGCACCACCAAATAAATGGGGACATATGAGTATTGTTCTTATGGTTTTAATTGTTACTATTATTACTATCGAGATTCTAACATTAATTTTTAAAAAGTATGTTCTTAATCGAAAGATCAAACAAGTAGATATTGATAAAAGTAAAAACACTAAATATAAAATAGCACAAGTGAAATACAAAAGACCTAAAACATGAATACTAAATGCTATATTAGGAGCCGCATTAATAACTCTAATAGTACTAGCAATCCAAACAGTTGAATGAAGTATTGCTTCTGAAACAAAACTTTCATTCTTTAAAAGAGGATTAAAAGATCTCTTCCATCCGGACTGGTCATATATTAATCACCTTGGAACTGGAGAGAATGCAATTGAGTTAGGTGGTGAGGCAATATTAGTTGCTATTGCTTCAGCTATTATAGGATTATTTCTATCGTTTATATTAGGAATAATGGGCTCAAAAGCATTTATGGGTAAATATTTTTCATGGTTTTTTAGAGTAATAATAATTGCAATAAGATCAGTGCCAGCATTTGTATATGCAATGATATTTGTATTTTTATCCCCAATGAATCATTTCATTTTTGCTGGGGTTTTAGCTCTTGGAATTCACTCAATAGGAATGCTTGGAAAATTAACATATGAAAAATTAGATTCAATCGATCTTGCATCTAGAAAAGCTCTTGAGGTAATGGGTTCTTCCAGAATTATTTCTACAAGATGAGCATTAATAAAAGAAGCGATGCCAACAATTCTTTCAAATGCAATTTATAGAATTGAAATTAACTTTAAGTCTACAGTTGAAATTGGTGTTGTTGGAGCCTCTGCCTTTGGTCAACAAATAGGAATATATTCATCTGATCCAAACAACTTTGATAGGCTAACTCCTTACTTATTAGTAACGATGGCAATAGTCCTAACATTAGAGCAAATATCTAATGCACTAAGAAGAAAGATAATGACAGGACACTTTGTTTCTAAAAATAACTTTGCGCTTAGATATCTTAGAAATCAATCAACCCTTAGTGCTCTTGCTTATGCACAAGCTTTTGATCTTGAATTTAAAAGGAATCAAGAGTTTATTAAGTTTAATAACTATGTTGGTAGAAGAATGAATAGATTAAAAGAAAATAAAGCGAAGTATAAAGTAATTAAAACAACTATTAATTCTGAAGTTAAAAGCTCTTCACTCGATAAAGTTATTAATAAATATTCCTAATTAATTAGATATTAATTTTAGTAAAAAAAACAATTTATGACTTATAAGATTTTCTTTAAAGCATAGATTGTTTTTTTATTCTTTATTTACTAATTTATTTATCTATAATACCTATATGAATACATATAAAGAAGTTTGAGAAGAAATTATTAAACACGAAAATATAACTATCGTTACCCACATTATGCCTGATGCAGATACTATCGGTTCTGCTACAGCACTTAAGCATTTAATACTAGAGAATACAGATAATAAAAATGTAAAGATATCTAGTGATAAAGCTCCAAGATATGTTTCATTTTTAGAAGAGTCAGAGGGAGTATCAGATGAGTTTTTTAACTCTTCACAAGTAATAGTTGTTGATACTTCAACTAAAAGTAGGTTTTATGACAAAAGAGTTGTTGCTGAAAGAAGCATTAAAATTGATCACCATCCTAATGAAGGAAAATGAAAGTTAGAAATAGGAGGAGATAACTGACCCGCTACTGGACAAGTGCTTTATGAATTAGCTAAGGAGCTAAAGCTAAAGATAAATAAAAGGGCGGCTGAAGCGCTATGAGTAGCCATTTGAACTGATACTGAGGGAATGACTCAAAGAAATCCTTCTAGCACTACTATCGAAGCTATTAAGACTTTAGTAGAAGATAAAGAAGTCATTCTTAATAAATTAAAACTTTCAAAAGAAGAACAAGAGCATATCAATAAACTAAGCAAGGAACTAGTAATTAAAGATAATGTCTGTTATCTTCTTTCAGACGATATTGTGCCAAATGACTACATTAGACAAATGACAGCATTATTTTCCAATAAAGAGGGTTTTGAAGTCTATATTGGTATCACTAAAAATAACGATCATTGCTATAGAGGGGAATTAAGATCTAAAAGCAAAGTAGATGTTTCAACCTTTGCAAGGGTCTTTGGCGGTGGCGGTCACTTTAACTCTTCAGGTTTTAAAGCAAAATCCTTAGAAGAAGGAAAGAAAAATATTGAGTATCTAATCAATAACCTTAAGTTTTAAGAACATCTCCCTTAGACCAATAAACCCTTATTTTTAAAAAACTAGAATTAAAAAAACTCTCTATTGTCTAAAAGTCAAAATAAAAGTTCTCTTTAAGTCCCAGGTCTATAAGATAATTTTTATCATATTATTATTTTTACATCTATCACTATCGGCTCCTAATGAACCTAAAAACAACTTTAATAAAGCATAAAGCATTTTTTTCTTTATAATAATATAGCACTTCAATAGGGGCAAATACCCAAGTCTGGCTGAAGGGACTGGTCTTGAAAACCAGCAGGGGCTTCACCGCCCGCGGGGGTTCGAATCCCTCTTTGCCCGCCATATAAAAAGACACCCTAAATAGGGGTGTTTTTTTATATAAGGATCTAAAGTAAGGAGATATGATAAATGAATAAATAGGTAAGACTCATTATTCATATTAAATATAAGTCTTCTCTAGATAATTAATTATTAGTATTAGGTCTAAATAGAAAGACTAATCAATAATTTAG
>CAYTOW010000040.1:0-5216 GCA_964439655.1 uncultured Mycoplasmataceae bacterium | reverse complement strand
AATTTGAAAAGAACCTACTCAAGTTTAACAATAAAGAACTTGAGTTTAATAAAATAATACTCATTGTTTCTAAAATAGACATGATCTTATCTTCAGACTTTAGAACAAGAATTTAAAAGATAAGTAAAAGCACATTGTCTTTATTATTAAGGAAGGCACCCATACCACTTATCAATATAAAGTACATGAAGTTAGAAAATAATTCTTGAGACTCTTAAAAAATAACATGTCCTCCTCCTTATATACATTAAATATACAACTTTACCCTTAAGACTTGTTAGGCGCTAATATAGGGGGAATATAATTTAATTAGATAGAAGGAGAAAATATGAAAATAATAACAGTCGGAGGGGTTGCTTTAGGAGCCTCATTCGTAACAAGAATGAAACGTCTTGATAGAAATATTGAGATAAAAATGTTTGAAAAATCTAGCTATATTTCGTATGCAAACTGTGGACTTCCATATAACTTATCTGGTAAGATTGACAGAGAACGTTTAGAGCTAGTTACACCAGAGGAGATGAAAGAAAAATTTGATGTTGATGTATTTGTTAAACATGAAGTTATTTCTATCAATACTAAGGGTAAATATGTAATGGTAAAAGATCTTAAAACTCAAAAAACTTTTAAAGAAAGTTATGACAAGTTAGTTTTAGGACCAGGAACTAGGGCTTTTGAGATTCCTATAAAAGGTATCGAAAAAGAAGAAAATAAGTTTCCGCTTAAGAATCTAGATGATTTAGATAAAATACAAAAATTTAGAAAGAGAACACGTGCTAAGAAGTTCTTAGTTCTTGGTGCAGGTTTTATTGGACTTGAAGCAGCTGAGTCTCTTGCTGAAGATGGGCAAGAAGTAAATGTTGCAGAAATTTCTAATACTGTAGCTAAGTTCGATAAAGATATTTCAGTATTTTTAGAAAAAGAACTTGTACAAAAAAATGTTAATCTTTTCTTAAATGCTGGAGTTAAAAAAGTAGATGCAAAAAGAAGAGTTGCAATTTTAACTACAGGCAAGGAAATTAAATACGACATGATTCTAATGTCTGCAGGAGTAAGACCTAATACTGAATTTATTAAAAAGTCAGGTATTAAGGTTGACGATCGTGGAGTTGTAATAACTAATGAATTCATGCAAACATCTGATAAAGATGTCTATGCAGGTGGAGACATCGTTTATTCAAAACATCACGTTACAGGTAATAAGCAATACTCACCTTTAGCTTGAGGTGCTAATAGACAAGCAAAAGTAATAGCAAATCATATCTTTGGGATTGAAGATAAACAACCAGATACTATGCAAACAGCTATTATTAAAGTCTTTAGACTTACAGCTGCAATGACTGGTATGTCTGAATTCGAAGCACAAAGAGCCAAGATAGATTACGATATCGTTTACTATAGTGGCAATCATCATGCTTCATACTACCCAGGAGCTAAAAATGTTGTCTTAAAAGTAATATATGAAAAAGAAACATTAAGAGTTCTAGGAGCTCAATCAGTTGGAGCTAGTGCTGATAAAAAGATCGATGTTATAGCAACTGCTCTTTATCATAATGCTACTATGGAGGACTTGCTAAACTACAACCTAGCTTATTCACCTCCATATGGTTCTGCTAAAGATGTGGTAAATCTTGCTGCTTCAATTGCTGTTAATAGAAGAGATCAAAAACTACAAAGCATTAAAGCTGAGGAACTAAAAAAAGAAATGTTTATTATCGATGTTAATCCTCCAACAGTTCATGAGGTCTCATCTATTCCAGGTTCTATCAACATTCCACTTGAGACTTTAGCTGACTCAAAAGATCTTCCTAAGGATAAAGATGCCAAGATATATCTTCATTGTAATACAGGACATACTTCATACAACGGTCTTAAGATATTAGAATCTAAAGGATATAGCAACTTAGTTAACGTTATTGGTGGTAATAACCGTTATCAAGCCTTTAAATGATCTCGTGAGTATAAACCAACAACAGGAAGAAAGAAAGTTGCTAGTGCTCCAAAGGCAGTAAAAGAAACTACTAAAGCTCCAGTTGCTAGTGCTTCAGCTGCTCCTGGAAAAGCAATAGCTCTTGATTGTACAGGTCTCTCTTGTCCTGGACCATTATTAAAACTTCATAAAAAACTTAATGAAGTGCAAAATGGAACTATCATCGATGTTACTGCTTCAGACTTTGGTTTTGAAGATGATGTTAAAACATGAGTTGAGAAAAATGGCCATACTCTAATTTCAGCCTCTTCTGATGACGAAAAAGTTTATGCCAAAATTCAAAAAGGACAATCTTCTGTAATTAATGAAGACTCACAAGCTATTGCAGGTGCATTAATGAAAGATAAAGAAAGAGCAACTATCGTTCTTTTCTCTGGAGAGTATGATAAAGTTATTGGAGCTCTAATTATCGCTCAGGCAGCTGCTTCACTTGGAAAGAAAGTTACTGTCTTTGCAACATTCTGAGGACTTAATGCTCTAAGAATTAAACCTCGTAAAAAACCTAAGAAGAAATTCATGGAAAAAATGTTTGGAAAAATGATGCCAAGAGGAGTTGAAGAGTTTCCACTTACACAGATGAATTATGGTGGACTTGGTAAGAAGATAATTAAATCTGTAATGAAAAAACATAACGTTAAAACTCCAGATAAAATGATTAAAGATGCTCAAGAACTTGGTGTTGAATTCATTGCATGTACTATGAGTATGGATCTTCTTGGTATAAGAAAAGAGGAGTTACTTGAAGGTGTTTCATTTGCTGGAGTAGCTAAATACATCTCTCATGCTGATGATTCAAACGTAACCCTATTTATCTAAAAAAATAAGTAATCAAAAAACTCGGGCAACGATGCTCGAGTTTTCTTAGTTTAAATTTTATCTCTAGTTATTGTCTGCGTAGTTGATACCAATTGCTTTTAGTACTGCTTTAATCATAAAGTTAAATGGTTTATTAAAGTGTGGTAAGAAGAATACATCCATTAGTGCTAAGTCAACAAGTGTTTTACCTTCTGAAATAGCAAGAGATAATGCATACATTACTTCAGTATGATCGTGATCTCTTGAACCGATTTGTGCTCCAATAATTTTTAATGTTTTTGGATCGTAAGTAACTTTAAAAGCTACGTCTTCTGCATTGTGCATAAACTCAGGTCTATCTTTATCAACGATGTAAACACTTTTACACTTGATTCCTAAAGCCTTACATGATTCTTCTGAAACACCAGTAGAGGCATATTTGTATCCAAAGACACCAATAGCATTAGTTCCATTAACTCCAGGGAATTTAATTGAACCTTCTTGATTTAAGTTAAAGGCAGCAACTAAACCTGTTTTAACAGCATTTGTTGCTAGAGCAACGTGTGCAGTTCCAAGTATATGGTGTTTAATTGCACAAGAGTCACCGATTGCATATATATCTTTGTTTGAAGATTGTTGCATGTTATTAACGATGATTGCTCCTGTTTGTGTCATTTTAACTTGACCTTTAAGGATATCTGTAAGAGGTTTGAAACCAACTGACATAATAACAAGGTCTGCTTTGTATTCACCTTTGTCTGTAAGAACAGTAGTAACTTTTCCGTCTTTACCTTTAAAACCTTTAAGTGTTTCACCAGCTGCAAAGTGAACACCATCTTTTTTCATTTGTTTTTCGATTGGATCTGTGAACTCTTTATCAAAGTATCTAGGAATAACTCTATCAGCCATATCGATAAGAGTAACTTTCTTACCAGCTTTGTTAAAGGCCTCAACTAATTCAATTCCAATATATCCAGCACCAAGAACTACAACATTTTTAACTTTTCTATTGTTGTTAGCTGCATGGATTTTTTGGGCATGAGCAAATATTTTTGAAAATAGAATATTCTCTAAGTCATGTCCTTCAACTGGAATCATGATTGGTCATGTTCCACCAGCAAAGACTAATTTATCATAAGTATCTTTAAACTCTTCTCCAGTTTTAAGATTTTTAACTACGACATACTTTTCTTTTGAATTGATTTCAATAACATCGTGTTCCATCTTAACATCTGTACCGAATTCATTTTTTAGGATATCTTTATTTGCATAAAATAATCCATCAGGGTTTTTGAACTCTCCACCTACTCATAGTGCTATACCACAACCTAGGAATGATATATCTGTATTTCTGTCATAAGCAGCAATTTCGATATCTTTATTCAATGTTTTTAAAGTTCTTACCATTGAAGTTCCAGCGTGGTTAACACCTACTAATATTACTTTCATTTTTTCTCCTTTTATATAGGCAATGCCTATGTAAAAATTATATATCTATACTTATAAATCATATAAAGTCAAACTTGTATATTTTTTTTATACAAGTTGCAAATACTATATAATTTTTTCATGAAACAATACCTAGAAATGAATTGAGATCTTGGAATTGCAATGGGTGAGTTAAGCTCGTCATTTTTATTAGTACTATTAATTCTAATAGTAAGAGCAACTATTAAAAATAAAACTCTTGTTCCGCTTCTTTTTGGTATTTCAGTACTTGCATCGATATTAATAGGCTTTAGTATTGGTTCAGCAGTTTCAGGCAATGGTCATGGATGATCACTAATGTCTCCTGTCTTTGCACTTTTAATGTCATTCCATTATCAAGCATTTTCAGCTTTAGGTTTTATCATTGCTTTTGAATTTTTAGGTACTTTATTAGGCGCAGGAGTTTACCTTCTTTATAAGTATTTTTTAATAGGTAAAAGCAGTCTTCAAAAATCTGAATCATCAATTACATATAAGCAAACAAGTATTAAATCACTTTTATTTCAACCATTACTACTAATAGTTATTTTATATATACCAACTTTAGATGCTACTACATACGATACTGGTATAGTTCTTAACACATTAATGCTTTGTATCGTTCTTACACTTATTTTTTATCTTACAAGCAAATTTAATTTTGTAATGCTTTCTCCTTTCGTTGGACTTGTTGTTGCATTGGAAGATGGAATTAAGAATAAGAATATTAAAGAGCAATTAATTAATTTCTCTATCGAAGTTGCTATTCAAGCAATTGCTATGACATTAATTTTATCGATGGATATTTATGCATTTCATCATAAAAACTATTAATGAAAATAAATAAAAACTAAAATCTTTTTAGTAATATAATTAATAAGAATAATGGAATGTCGGTGCAGCGATAAATACATAATCTCATTATTTATATAAGAAAATAAAGGAAAAAAGAATGAATAAAAAA
>CAYTOW010000039.1:2292-5327 GCA_964439655.1 uncultured Mycoplasmataceae bacterium | reverse complement strand
ATTATAGATGTATTATATTTAAATGATATAACAAATGTCATTTAAATAAGTGTTTTCATTTACTATTTTCCCGCGTTGATATTTAATCAATACCTAATAAGCCTTAGCACAAACAATAGTATCTAATAATCATGGATAAAAAGAAAAACGATAGCTTGGTTCTTGAAATAGCAGAAACGATTCAAAGACATAGGAAACTTGAAACATCTAAAATAAGAAGACCAGATAAGAACCTCGCTATAGCCCTATCTAATGTTTATTATTTTGGAAGTAATAAAAGAATTTGGATTACCAATAAAGAAAACAATGGAGGACATAGGGTCGTAAAAGATATTACAGGTGCAGGAGTTCAAACTTATGTGGGAGGACCTACTACTTTAGTTACAGATGGATTTGTAGCTTCAAAAAATAGTAGGTTTGGAGAGGTGTTGATTAAGAATCATAAAGGTAAACATGAGATAAAAACGCCTAGGGGATTACAACCAATAGAAATTTTTAATTTTTGTTCCTATTTGCCTGATCCTCATTCCTCAAATGCTAAAGATTTAATGTTTCATATAAACGAGGCAAAACCACGAACATATGAATCGTTAAATAAAATTTTGAACAAGGTAGTAGAAACTAATAAAGATATAGAAAGTTTAGAGGATGAAGTATCTAAGAAAGAAACATCAAGAAAAGCAGAAGATGATAAAATTACCGAATTAGAAAGAGAACTTGCATTAGCTAAAGAGAAAAAAGAAGCAGAAGCGTTAGAGAAAAGAAAGCAAGAGTTATTACAAAAGAAAGAAGAGGAGGACAGAGCAATCATAGAGCTGACTTCCGACATAGAATCGAAACGTAAAGAAAAAGAGCAATCACTGAAGGATGCAGAAAATTTTATACGTAAGAATGCAGAGATGCGTTATCAACCTATTCTTGATCCATGGCAGGAAGAAATAAAAAGATCTAATATTTTTAATTCTACTGTTGCTATAGATGGAGGTCCTGGTACAGGGAAAACAACTGCTCTTATACAGCGTATAAAGTTCTTGATAGATAGAGATGCAATGCTTGGGAGTGATGCAGGAAATGATGAATTAGCTAGTTTGGGATACATGCCAAATATGACTTCTAATCAAAAGAAAAAACTTTTTAATAACCCTAATAATTGGGTTTTCTTTACGCCTAATGAGTTGTTGAAACTGTTTTTGAAAAATAGTATGATTCAGGAAGGACTAAATGCAAATGATGATAGAGTCCTCATTTGGGAAGATTATTTAACAGTTTTAGTAAAGAAATATAAACTGATTAATCCTGAAACAAAAAATCCGTTCCTAATTCTTAGGAAACATAGTGATAAGAATATACTGCCTTATAATGGTAAACAATTAAGCGTTATATTGAAGGAATTTGAGAAGTTTTTTCTTAAGAATCTTAACGACAGTGTTAATAAGGTAGCTAAAATTGATGTGTCTACATTTAAATGGAAAAATAAAGGTAAATCAATTCAAAATTATATAAATCGTCAAGAAAAGGATTATTCTTTAGAAGGCATTATTAAGCTTTATTTTAATATTCAAGATAATTTTGGGGCAGAGGTAAAAGAACTTACTAAAGAATATAACAATTTACTAAAAAATGTTGCTGCAAAGATTATTATAGAGATAAAGAAGCATGACGAAGTAAATAGTAAATTATACGAATTTGTAGAAGATTGGAAAAAGCAATCACAGAATAATATAGACGAAGATAATATCGAAGATGACGATATTGAATTGGAGGAAGATTCTACAGACTCTGAGGCCTATTTGTTTGGTAAATTAAAGATTCTTGTAAAGAACAAATCTCTATCAGTATATGATAAATCTGTTAAAATAAATAAGCGTTATAAAGAATTACTAGAAATAGTAGAAACAGTCCTATCTCTAGATAAATTAGAGAGCTATGATAGAATTGGGCAGTTAGGTTTTTTCAATAAATACTTTGTACGTATATCTAGAGGTATAGTCTCTAATATTATTTCAGAGATTCCTAAGCAGTATAAGAAATTTAGAAAAGAAGAATTGTCTTTGCAAAAAAATAAATGGAATTATAAAATACTTAAATATATAGTAGAAGAGGATAAGTCAAAGAATAAGCGTATCCATCCCAATGAACAAGCTTTACTTATTTATTTTATAAATAGTGTAATCAAAAAAAGTTACAAGGTTTCTAAACTAAAAAGTAGTAAAATATCTCATTCTTATTTTGAAGCGTATAAAGAAAATATGGTTCCAGTAATAGGAATTGATGAGGCTACAGATTTTCATATTATAGATTTGCTTGCTATACATAGTTTGTCTGATATAGAAATATCTTCTGTTACATTTTCGGGAGATATAATGCAAAGGCTAACTGACCAAGGGATAAGGAAATGGGAAGAGTTGAAGTTATTTATAAAGCCTTTTGAAGAAAAAAAATTAGAAATATCATATCGTCAGAGTCCAACTCTTTTAGATGTGGCTACTGCAATTTATAATAGAGCAACTAATTCAGAAGCAGAATATATTAGCTTTATGGATAAGGATGAGAGAGAACCTAAGCCAATTTTATATATTAACGATGATGAATATGAAAAGATTGAATGGATTAGTGAACGTATTTTAGAAATATATAAAGCTTATGGTAATTGGATTCCTTCAATCGCAATATTTTTACCAGACGAGAATGATTTGGAACAATTTGCTACCCAATTAGGAGAAATTGATGACCTAGCAGATGTAGGTATTAAAGTTAGGCCTAGTAATAAAGGTCAGGTTCTTGGGGATTCTAATACTGTTAGAGTTTTCTCTATTAAGTATATTAAAGGTATGGAGTTCGAAGCAGTTTTTTTCCATAATATACATAAGGTTGCAGCAAATTACCAATCAGAAGAAATGCTAATGAAAAACCTTTATGTAGGTCTTTCGAGGGCTTCTTTTTATATGGCTATAACTTCTGATGAGGATGTAGAAGAGATAGGATTTTTAGAAGATATTTTTGAAACTGAAGAGACTAACTGGCATCAGGATTAG
>CAYTOW010000039.1:0-2192 GCA_964439655.1 uncultured Mycoplasmataceae bacterium | reverse complement strand
GAGGATTATTTGACTCATTTACAAATGAGTAGGTTGGTGTTTGACGATCCGGACAGTGTATATTTAAAAAGGATAATAGTAGATTATGGCAATTATTTCATCAGAAAGGGGGCGAAAAAGAAGCTTGATTATGATTTAATTTATGAAGAACATCCTCGAATATGGACTGGTAAGAAAGAAGATAAAACTACTTTTTCGAAAGAAAATATTATTTCTGCAATAGATGATGAAATAAAGGAGACATATAGAAGTCAAAAAAATAACTACATCAATATTAAAGATATAAGATTAATCTCAACAATAAATGATGTAAAAATTTACTCATCTAAATTAATTATTGAGAATGATGATTTCGTTTCTTTTTCAGAAGGTATGCAAGCCAAATTAATTTTTAATAACTATCCAAGCCAAAAGGTAACAATTCTAGAATATAATTCGAAAAAAGAAACTTTATCATTTCAAACAATAACAAGTATTATTCCTGATAAAGCAAAAGTTAATAGTTCAAGTGTTTCTTTGTTATTTAGACTTAAAGATAGATTAGGTAATATTAATGAGGATAATTATCCCATATGGGATTTAGTCAAAAGCAATAATTTTCCCAAAAATATTTTTAACTCTAGTAATATTTGGGATGAAGGTTTAGATAATAGTCAAACTATAGCGTTAAAAAGAGCAATATCAAATAATATATCTTATATATGGGGACCGCCAGGTACAGGTAAATCACATACGTTATCTAGATTGTTATTAAATTTTTATAATAAAAAAGAACGTACTGTTGTTTGTGCTATTGCTAATGTCGCAGTTGATGGCTTGTTATTAAAAACAGTTGATGTTTTTAATAATGATTATTTCAATAAGACAAAAAAGAATCTGCTTTCAGAAAGGAGAATTATTCGTTTAGGTTACTCTCAATCAGAAGAGATAAGAGATATCCCAGAAATAAAATTTGAAAATCCAAAATTAATTGAATTATCTGAAAAATTAAATTCGATTTATAATAGACTTGAGGGAATAAAAGAAAAAGGAGATCTTAAAAAGCATGAAGAGGAAAAGTTGGGGTTATTATCTCAAAAGGATAAGCTAAAGAAGGAGTATGATGATGAGTCCAAAAAAATGTTGTCAGATTCTAAAATTATATTTCTTACATCCTCAAAATTTATATTGGAAGAATCTATAAATGAGTTAGAAATAGATAATCTTGTGATTGATGAGGGGAGTATGATGTCTATTCCAATTCTTCTAGCACTATCACAAAAAGTAAGAAAACGGATTATAATTACAGGAGATTTTAGACAGTTGGGACCTATCGCTTTATCAAATAGTTCTCTTTCTAAGAGGTGGTTGCATCCAAGCCTATTTTCATTGTTAGGAGAAGGAGATTCGATAATAAAGCATAAAGCTATTTCAATGCTAACTGAGCAGCGTAGATCTGCACCTGCAATAGCAGAATTAATTAATTACCCTTTTTATGATAATAGGCTTACTACTGAATTAAGACAACATCATAAAACTGCAATTAATTTAGGTTATAGTATCGGTCATATATCATTCCTCGATTTACCAAACGATGAAACAAATAGTGCTGAATACTCTAAAAATAAATCTAAATACAATAGCCTTTCAAGACGAAAGGTAATAGAATTATTAACATTTATATTAGAACAAGATCCTCATATTGAAAGTATAGGTATTATAACTCCATATCGTCAGCAAGTGATGGATTATAAGAGAGACTTGGAAAGTCTAGATTTTAATAAAAACCAAGTTAGAGTTGGTACGATTCATACATTCCAGGGTTCTGAATGTGATATTATTATATGGGATATTGTTGATACTGTGGATAAACCAATAGGTTCTTTATATAAAAGTGTAACAGGAGAACGATTAGTTAATGTAGCAGTTAGTAGAGCTAAAAGTAAATTGATTATTGTTGGTAATCATAGAATATTTAATGAAGTAAAAGGAGGTGATACTATATCATCTAAAATAAAAATGGTTTTAAATGATGCATGGAAAGTCTATACAGGAAAAATTAAATATTAAAAGTGTAGAAAAATACTATTCATGTAAGTGAAGAAAATATGGAGAAAGAATAGAATAATTGTTTGTTATATAAAGAAAATTTCGAAATTAGTGGAGATATCTCATAATGTTTTATTGAGTTATCTCCACTAATTTATCGCTTC
>CAYTOW010000038.1:0-5345 GCA_964439655.1 uncultured Mycoplasmataceae bacterium | reverse complement strand
CATCAGAAATTATAGAGTGTTTAATTGGAGAAGGTTTAATATCATCAATAGACATTGTAATACCAGAGATAGTTGAATAATCAAATCCTAGTTGTTTAATATTATCCAGAATATTTGCAACTACATTTGTATAGTCAAATCATACTTTTTCTAGCAATTCAACTCTTTCATGAACTTCGAAAGTTCTTTCAACTCCTTCGTTTTCTAAGGCAATTCTAGTATTTATTTCTTCAAATCTTTCTTTAACAATTTTATCTAGAATTTGAGAGTGAATTTTATTTAACTTCTCACCTTTATAATCGATAAGTTCATGGAACTTCATAATATTATCTCTATAGTTAGAAGTATTAACTTCTTTTAATACTTCAGCAACATCACCTTTAGATATAGCAGCAACATAATTATCAAAAGCAGTACGAGCAATAGTTGCAATTTCTTTTTTAGTAAGAGACTTATTGATTTTTAATTTAGAAATATATTCTTTTAAGTTTATTCCAAGAGGAGCAATAAAAGAATTTTTATCTTTAACTATGTTATGACCTTCATTACCTGAGATGAATGGGAAGTTTGCAGGGAAAGCTTTGTTAAGCAAGAACTTACCATAAGTAGTTATGGCATATCCATTTTTAGAAGCAAGAGCATCTTTATCGATGTTTTTTACTGGAATAGCAATACGGGCATGAAGTGATATATATCCACGATCGTATGCTTTTTTAGCTTCATCAAATGTAGCAAAGTATTGTCCTTCACCTTTAGCTCCAGCAATTTCTTTAGTTAGATAGAAAAGACCAAGGATCATATCTTGTGATGGGTTAATAATAGGTTCACCATCTTTAGGTCCAAGGATGTTTTTATTTGCAAGCATAAGTTCTTTTGCTTCACGAATAGCTTCAGGAGCAATAGGAACATGAACAGCCATTTGGTCACCATCAAAGTCAGCATTAAAGGCTGTAGTTACAAGAGGATGAAGTCTAATAGCTTGACCTCTAACAAGGACAGGTTCAAAAGCTTGTACTGATAAACGGTGCAATGTAGGAGCACGGTTAAGTAGAACGACTTTGCCTTTAATAGTCTCTTCAACGATAGGTCAAATACGAACATCAAATTCGTCGATCATATTCTTAGCTATCTTAATAGATGAGGCTAGTTCTTTTTCGATAAGGGCCTTAACTATTCATGGCTCAAATAACTTAGCTGCCATATTACGTGGAATACCAGCTTGGTGCATTTTTAGTGTTGGACCAACAACGATAACTGAACGTCCAGAGTAATCAACACGTTTACCAAGAAGGTTTTGTCTAAATCTACCTTTTTTACCAACAAGTGATTCTGAAAGAGATTTAAGAGGTCTATTATCTTTTGAAAGAACTGGTGTAGGTTTTTTACGTGCATTATCGATAAGAGCATCAACTGCATCCTGAAGCATACGTAATTCATTTTGAATAATTAGCATAGGAGCATCAAGTTCATATCATTTTTTAAGACGATTATTTCTAATGATGATACGACGATATAATTCATTAACATCACTAGTTGAGTGACGCCCTCCTTCAATTTGAACTAATGGACGTAAATCAGCTGGAACTACTGGTAGCTCCTTAATAAGCATATCTGTAGGCTTTTGACCAGACTTTTTAAAAGCATAAAGAACATCTAAACGTTTGTAAAGTTTATTACGTTTTATGATTCTGTTAGCAATTGAAATGTTTTCTGCAATATCTTTATTAACTTTTCTAATAGCAGCTTTAAGGTTTTTAATTTCTCTAGAAATATCAAGATTTTCTAATAAATACTCAATAGCTGCAGTACCTGTCATAATTCTCATTTTTGAGTATAAATCAAGGATCTCAGCTTTAGTATTTCCATCTTTATTTACATCTACTATAAAGTCTTCATAATCTCTAACATCTGAATACTCTTCAATAACTTCATTTAATTCGTAAAAATCAACTCCATAGTCTTTACCAATTTTTGAAGAGGCCATCTCTTCAAGAGTTTCGATACATAATGAAATTTCCTGATATGCTTCAGTATCTTTTTTATAGTTTTGAAGTATTTCATTAAGAATATTTCTATAAGTAACAGCAGCTTTGTTAATTTCAATTAACTCATATCTAGGAACTGATTTATATCCTCCAGTTTCTACAACCATATGAGCTTTGAAATAAATAAGATCTTCGATTGCTTTTTTAGAATGTAATTTTGAAGTTCCAACTGGTTTTAATCCTAGAAGTTTTGTAATTATAGAGTGGTCAATCTTAAAGAATCAAAAGTGTGTTACTGGTGAAGCTAAAGAGATGTGCCCCATTCTTGTACGTCTAGATGAACGTGGAAGAATTTCGGGTTTAATAATTTTACAATCATCAGTTTTTTCACAAACTTGTCCTTCGTTAGATCTTTTATATTTAGTTCCACAAATAGGACATTTATAGTCAGTTGTAGGACCAAAAATAACTTCATCAAATAAACCGCCTTTTTCAGGTTTATATGATTTATAGTTAATAGTCTCAGGTTTAATTACCTCTCCATGTGTTCATTCTAGAACATCTTCTGCTGAAGCAAGATGTAGTGAAACTGAATCGATAAGATTTTCTTTAATAGTTGCAAACTGTCTTGTTTTTAGAACTTTAGGCATTATTTACGTCCTTTCTTTTCATTTACTTTTACTCCAAGTTTCATTCCAAGCCCTCTTAATTCGTAGGCAAGAACATTAAATGATTCAGGAGTTCCAGGTTCTGGAAGTGGTCCCCCATTAGCAATGGCGTTATAAACTTTATTACGTCCTTCAATGTTGTCAGACTTATAAGTAAGAAGTTCTTGAAGAACATGTGTTGCTCCATAAGATTCAACAGCTCATGTTTCCATCTCTCCAAAACGTTGTCCACCATTTTGTGACTTACCACCAAGAGGTTGCTGAGTAATAAGTGAGTATGGTCCAACTGAACGGGCATGCATTTTATCATCAATCATGTGTGCTAGTTTAAGCATGTACATAACACCAACTGAAACTTTAGAATCAAATTTCTTACCAGATATTGGATCGTATAAATCAAATTTTCCATCCTCAGGTAAATTAGATTCCTTAAGAACTTCGATGATATTTTCATATTTAATTCCATCAAATACTGGTGAAACAAATTTAACTCCAAGTTCTTTAGCTGCCATACCAAGGTGAAGTTCTAATACTTGACCAATGTTCATACGAGAAGGAACCCCTTGTGGATTAAGCATAATATCGATTGGAGTACCATCGGCTAAGTGAGGCATATCCTCTACTGGAAGGATTCTTGAGATAACACCTTTATTACCATGACGTCCAGCCATCTTATCTCCAACTTTGATTTTACGTTTTTTAGCAATTGAGACTTTAACAATTTTATCAATACCATCTTGAAGTTTGTCTCCATTAGCATGAGAAAGTATTTCAACACCAATAACTGTACCTGAGTGTCCATGCTTAACTTTAAGTGAAGTATCTTTTTCATTCTTAACTTTTTGAGAGAAGATAGCAGCAATTAGTTTTTCCTCAGGAGTAGGGTTTTCTTCTCCTTTTGGTGAAACACGCCCTACTAGAATATCTCCAGCAACAACTTCAGAACCAACAACAACGATTCCTCTTTCATCAAGATTACGTTTTGAGAAAGTTGAAACGTTAGGAATTTCATTAGTTAATCTATCATCTCCAGCTTTAGATTTTCTGAATTGAGCAATATGTTCCTCGATATGAAGAGAAGTATAAACATCGTCTTTTACTAATCTTTCTGAAAGGATAATAGCATCTTCATAGTTATATCCATTTCAAGTAGTAAAGGCAACAGTAACATTTTTACCAATAGCTAATTCCCCTTTATCAAATGAAGGTCCATCAGTAAGAAGTTCTCCTTTTTTAACTATTTGTCCTACTTCAACGATAGGTCTTTGAGAAATTACAGAACCTTGATTTGATCTGTCAAATGATTTCAGTTGATATGAAACATTCTTTGAACCTTGTTTTACTTTAATAAGTTCAGAATCTACATATTTAACTTCTCCATCTCCAGTAGCTCTAATGTTAACTGAAGAGAACTTAGCTATATCAGCCTCGATACCTGTTGCTACTAATGGAGCCTCAGATTTAAGTAATGGAACTGCTTGACGTTGCATGTTAGCACCCATAAGTGCACGGTTAGCATCATCGTTTTCTAGGAAAGGAATAGCTGAAGCAGCAATTGAAGAGATTTGTTTTGATGAAACATCGATGAAATCAACATCTGTAGATTTAATTACTTTATATTCTCCATTACATCTAACGGTAATTTCTTTATCGATGATTTTGTTGTTTTTATCTAATTCAAGTGATGATTGAGCAAAAGTTTTTCCTTCTTCATCAAAGGCAGAGATTCAAACAGCTTCAGGAGAAACTATGCCATCTTTAACAGGGTAGTATGCAGTTTCAATAAAACCAAGAGAGTTAATTCTTGCATAGTTAGCATAGTTTAAGATAAGACCAATGTTAGGTCCCTCAGGTGTTTCAATAGGACAGATACGCCCATAGTGAGTAGAATGAACATCACGCATTTCGGCAGTAGCTGTACCACGATTAAGACCTCCAGGTCCTAAAGAAGTGATTCTACGTTTATTTGAAATTTCGGCAAGAGGATTAATTTGATCCATAAATTGTGAAAGTTGTGATGAGTTAAAGAATGTTTTAAATTGTGTATATATTGCTTTGTTGTTAGTGATATTTTTAGGAGTAATTTTTTCAACCTCACGAGCTGACATTCTTTCCTTAGCATTTTTCTCGATCTTTGAAAGTCCAATTTGGAATTGATTTTGTAACAGTTCACCGATAGCCACGATTCTTTTTGAAGTAAGTGAATCAGGGTCATCTTGAAGTCCAAGTCCTTCATTAAAGTTGAAGTAGTATGAAACAGCGGCGATGATATCTGAAACTAATAGGTGGTGTTCAGTTGAATCGAAGTCATTAGCAATAACTTTAATTGTTTCAGCATTGTTGTTCATGTCATCGATAGTTTTTCAAACGTTAACGATAATTATTTTATTTCTTTTCTTAAGTTTAGGGAAAGACTCTAATTGAGAACCATAAATATCAGTAGAGATGTCTTTGATTATGCTTCTAGGGAAAACTTTATCTTCGAAGTTTCTTTGAATTTCAACAGCCATATCAAAAGTAATCTTAGTCCCTTTTTTGAAAAGAACAGCTCCTGTTGATGTTTTAAGGTCTTCAGCAAGGATAGTTCCGTTGATACGTTCAACGAGGTTAAGTTTTCTATTTAAAAGATATCTACCCGTTTTAGAAAGGTTATATCTTCTTTGATTAAACATTAGTGATGCAAATAGGTTTT
>CAYTOW010000037.1:0-5525 GCA_964439655.1 uncultured Mycoplasmataceae bacterium | reverse complement strand
CTGAAAAATTTGTTATTCAAATGAATGAAGAAGAATTTAAGAAAACAAAAAAAGAGTTAAATAAAACAATTAAGAAGTTAAAAAAGATTATTAATTCTTATGAGATGATCATTCTTGATGAGTTTATCGATTTAGCAGCTAAAAATGTTAATCTTATGTCTGAAGATGAAATTGTTTCTATTATAGAATCTTTAGGAGATGATAAAGAGATATTAATTTCCGGACATACAAAATTAGAAAAGTTATTTAAAAAAGCTGATTTAATTACAGAATACACACCAACAAAGCATTATTTTGAACAAGGAATAAAAGCTAGAAAAGGAATTGAGTATTAACTCAATTTTTTAGTATAATGATTTTGTAATGAGTTTATATCTCTAATATGGAGAGATGTTTCTACAAGACACCGTAAATGTCGACAACTTATCTTTAAGTCTCATTACTGCAAATTGGGACTTTTTATATTCCCTTTTTGTACATAAAAAGAAAGGAAAAAATGAATAAGATTTTAACTAAGACTTCTTCTTTCTTTAAATTTAAAGAAAGAGGAGCAACGTTTAAAAAAGAAATCATTGGTGGTTTATCTACTTTCTTAGCTATGGGCTATATTCTTGCGGTTAACCCTGGAATGTTAAGTCATGCTCATGGAGCGGGGGATTATACTGGTGTATTCTTTTTAGGTACAGCTTTTTCAGCTATGATTGGTACTCTTGCAATGGGTCTAAAAGCTAACGTCCCTATTGCTTTAGCGCCAGGTATGGGTGTTAATGCCTTCTTTACCTATACTGTAGCTGGTACAATTTTAAATATGGATGTTCAAGAAGCACTTTTAGCGACATTTTTCTCTGGACTTCTTTATGCAATTATTGCTTTAACACCAGCAAGAAAATATATTGCTAAATTACTTCCTAAAAATATGAAACTAGGTATAGGAGCTATGATTGGATTATTTCTAGCCTACATCGGTCTAGTTGATTCAGGAATTATTGTCTCAGGTGCAAATCCAATGGGGAATGCAATGCATTTTGGTGATGATGGACGACCTACAGGATGAAAAAAACCTCTATCTGCATTTCAACCTGGCGCCGCAAGTATTGGAACAGCAACTAAACTTGGAAACTTTGCAGATCCATTTGTAATAGTGGCTTTAGTTACTATTGCATTAGTATTTATTCTTCACTTTATGAAGGTAAAAGGAGCGGCTATTATTGCTATTCTTACAGGTGTTCTTATGCTTGCAATTCTTAAGTTTTCAGGAGTTGGAGATGCTGATCAAGCTTTCAAATTACAAGATTATAAATCCTTTGGAAAATTTGGTGACTTATCAAAAGGAATGTGAAGTTCTATTACTCATGCATTTACCAAAGGTACATTCTACATTGCTATATTTGTATTTTTATATATTGATTTTTTTGACACAACCGGAACACTATTTTCTATTGGTCAACAAGCAGGTCTAAATAAAGATAAAAAAGAAGCAGAAAAGTGATTAAAGAATGCAAACTTAGTTGATGCAGGGTCAACAATACTTGGTTCCGTGCTTCTTACTTCAACAACAACCTCATTTATAGAGTCTTCTGTTGGTGTTTCTCAAGGAGCAAGAACAGGTTTCTCTTCAGTAGTAATTGCACTGTTATTTGGATTAAGTATAGCAATGTGACCTATTCTTACCCCAATACTACCAATTGCACATACTCAAGATAAAGTCTTTGCTCAAAGTGGAACGATAATGCCAGTAACTGGTCCTATCTTAGTTCTTGTTGGTTCACTTATGGTATCACAACTTAAATTCTTTGAATGAGATCAAATAATAGATATACCTGTATTATTTGTCACATTAATCTTTGGTATGTTAGGATTCTCAATCTCAACAGGTATTGCTGCTGGAGTTATTATCTACTATCTAATAAATCTAATTGCACTAATAGTTACTCATTTCAAACCGAAATTCCATGTTATGGATGAGTCGATACAAATGACAATAACCGATAAAGAGATACGAGATAAACGACCAGACTATAAGGCTCGAGTAATTAATCCAGTAATGATTATTTTATTCTTGCTGGCAATAGCATACTTTGGAACAATGCCTTTATACTATGGTTAAAAGCGTAATTTAAAATAAAAATAATTCTATATTCTTTAGGAGTACTCTTAAAAGAAATGGAGTTATTTTTTTTAGTCTTTGTAATTAAGAAATCTATTAATTCCATAAGAAGAGAATATTTAGGAAAGCATTTTTTTAAACAAAGTCTTTGTAAAAGAAAATAAAAATTCCATCTTCATAAAAAATATCCCCACCAAATTTCTTTGCTTTCACTCTAGAAAATTAATAACTATTTTTTAAAATTGTAATAGTATAATAAAACTATGACATTTAAAGAATACATAGTAAAACAACTTGGTGAAAAAGCCAAAGAAAATAAAAAGAAAATATTGTTTGTTGATGGAACAGACGAAAGAGCAGTAGAAGCTGCTAAAATGCATCAAGCAGAATCTTATCTTGAACCAGTAATTCTTGTTAGAACTGAAAGTGAAAGACCAGCAGGGATTAATTCAGTAATCGTTATTGAGGAGTGAAAAGATAGAGAAGAAGCTTTAGTTGAGGCTTATCTAAATAAAAGAAAGGGAAAAGAAACTAGAGAGCAAGCAATTAAAGCTATTTGAGAAAGATCAAACTTTGCAATGCTTATGATTGAGCTTGGAGAAGTTGATGGTGTAATTGGAGGTCTTGAAGATCCTACTTCAGTTATTCTAAGATCAGCCTTTAAACTTATAGGACCCCAACAAGGAACTAAAACTATTTCTTCAATCATGATCGTTGAAAAAGGTCAAGATTGATATATCTTTGGAGATATTTCAGTTAACATAACTCCAACAAAAGATCAACTTGTAGATATAGCAATTAATGCAAGAAACTTTGCTAGAACATTTGGAATTGAAGAAAAGATAGCATTTCTTTCATATTCAACTGAAGGCTCAGCTGTTGCTGAAGAGTCTATTAGAGTAAAAGAGGCTACTGATGCCTTTAATGAAATAACAGATGGAACTAAAGCAATAGGTGAAGTACAATTTGATGCCGCTATTTCTGAAAAAGTTAGAAAGCTTAAATACTCAAAAGAATCCTTTTCTGGCTCACCAATGATATTTATATTCCCTTCACTTAGTGCAGGAAATATAGGATATAAAATAGCACAACGAATGGCAGGCTTTGGAGCTATTGGTCCAATTCTAACTGGTGTTTCTAAACCTGTTAATGACCTTTCAAGAGGTTCAGAAGTAACTGATGTCTATAACACTGCATTAGTAACTGCATTGCAGTCATATGAATAAAAGCACTTTTGTGTTTTTTATTTTTTATAAAAATAATATATATAATTAATTAGTAAAAATTAAGGAGAAATAAATGGAAAAAATTTTAGTAGTAAATGCTGGTTCATCAACAATAAAGTGAAAACTTTTTTCAAAAGAAGACTTTAGTGTAATTGCTGAAGGACTAGCAGATAGAATATTTGTCGATGGTCTTATCGAAACAAAATACAATGGAGAAAAACACAAAAGAGAAGTAACTCTTAATAACCACGTAGATGCTTCAAAAGAAATTTATAAAGATCTTACTGATTTAAATATCATTACAGATTTAAACGAAGTAACTAACATTGGTTATAGAGTTGTTCAAGGTGGAACTATCTTTACTGATACATCTTTAGTTGGGCCTAAAGAGATAAAACAAATAGATGAGCTTTCACACCTAGCGCCTCTACATAATCCAGGTGCTGTTGAAGCAATGAAAGCCTTTTCAAAGATATTTGTAAATGCTCAAGGTTCAGCAACTTTTGACACTTCATTCCATAGTACTCTTCCTGCTGTTAACTATACTTATCCAATTAAGCAAGAGTTAGCTAAAAAGTATGGAATTAGAAAATATGGAATGCATGGAACTTCACATAAATATATAACTGAGAAGATGAAAGAGATTACTGGTAAAGATAAAGTAAACTTTGTTAACCTTCACATCGGTAACGGGGCTTCACTTTGTGCTGTTAAAGATTCTAAATCTATAGATACTTCAATGGGACTTACACCTTTAGCTGGAATTATGATGGGTACAAGATCTGGAGATATCGATCCATCAATACATGCTTTTGTATGTAACAATGCAAAAATTACTATCGATGAATTTGATACTATTCTTAATAAAGAATCAGGACTTAAAGGAGTCTCAGGAATCTCACAAGATATGCGTGATATTATCGAAGCTGCTAAAGGTGGGAATGAGCAAGCTAAATTTACTATAGATCTTTATGCTCAAAAGATAGTTGATTACCTAGCAATTTATCTTAATAAAATTGGTAAAGATATCGATGGAATTGTCTTTACTGCAGGTGTTGGAGAAAATGCCTTTTTAGTAAGAAAAGCAGTTGTAGATAAAATAAATGTTCTAAACTTTGAAATTGATGATAAAAAGAACAAGGGAAAAATTGGCGAGTATGAACTTATATCAACCAAAAAATCATTGCCAATTTATGTTATTAGAACTGATGAGGAACTAATGATAGCTAAAGAAGCAATAAAGGTTTCTAAATAAATATTCATTGCGAATATTTTTTTATTTAGAATATTTATATGGAAAAGAAACTTTTTTATAAATCAAATAATAACAAGAAGAAAAATGTTGTAATCTTTTTACATGGATTACACTCCTCTTCTTTATCCTTTACAAACTTACTTCAAACTTTAGAAGATAAGATTAACTACATAGCTATTGATTTGCCAACTCATGGTAAAAGTTTTAAGATGCAACTGTCAATCGAGGGCATAGGTGAGGAGATCATTTCTTTTATTAAAGAAAAAGGATTAAGTGAAGTTTCAATCGTAGGACATTCTTTAGGTGGAGTTGTTGGAGCATATGTAGCTTCAAAAATCGATATTAAAAATTTAGTGCTTATTGATCCATATAATCCTTTTGTTTTAGAAATAGCTTCAGTTGCTTCTCTTGCTAAAGTTATTACTCCTAAAAGTGAAGCTTCATTAATTAAGATATTTGAGAAGATGATTCCTAATAATTCCTTAGCACCACAATTTGCTAAATATACTTGAGCACATATGAAAAACAACGCCAAGAATTTTGCTTATCTTTTAAACAAGCAATTACTTTCAGAAAAATATGCTTTAGAACTAAAGAAGATATTCCTAAAGATAAAATCTAAAAATATCACTTTAATTAATATGGAAAAGGATATAGTAGTTCCGCTCGAATCAACTATTAAAACCTTTGAGCTTCTTAAAGGTAGTGAGATGCATGTCATTAAAGATCTTGGCCATTCTCCTCAACATTCACACCCTGATAAGGTTAAAGAAATAATATTAGAGATTCTTAATAAATAATATAATTATTAAGAATAATGTAATGTTGGTGCAGCAATAAATACATGCATTATTCGAATAAAGGAGAATAATGATAAAAGTTAAATCACCGTTTAAATCACCATATAAAAACTTATCTTTAGAAGAAATATTATTAA
>CAYTOW010000036.1:0-5924 GCA_964439655.1 uncultured Mycoplasmataceae bacterium | reverse complement strand
ACTAGTATCTTTGATGTGAGGGTTCAAGTCCCTCTTCGCGCACCATATACCCTTTAGGGTTCTAACCACCATTATGGTGGTTTTTCTTTATAATTTTTTTATGACTACATTACTACATACACATACTGAATATACATTACTAGGCTCAACCATTAAATTAGAGAAGCTAATAGACTTTGCTTTTGAAAATTCTTTAGACTCATTAGTAATTACAGATCACAACAATCTTTATGGTGTTGCTGACTTTATTTATCTATGCAAAAAGAATAATATTAAGCCAATTATCGGTCTTGATTTAGATGTTGAGGATTTCCGTCTTGTGCTTTTAGCTAAAAATTACGAGGGCTATAAAGAGCTGATGCACCTTTCTTCAAAGAAATTATCGGGCACTGAAATAAAAGTTAAGGACATTAATGCTGAGAATCTATTTGTTATCGATCATCCAACAGAGGGGTATTATCCTAAAAACTCTAAGATGCTTAAGATTCAAAACTACTTAATAGGAACTCAAAAGCCAACATCTGAAAATCATATTTATATGTCTAATACCTCAACTCTTTACAAGGAAGAGACTGAAGGTCTTTCAATTCTTAAGGCTCTTTCTAGTGGAGATTATAATTTAAAAGAAGTAAAGACTTTAGCTTATGATGAGCAAAAAGTATCCCCCAAGCAACAAAAGAAGATTAAGTTTATAATCGATCAATGTAATATTGTTTTTCCAGATCATAAAGATATTCTTCCTAAGTTTAATAAGAAAGAACGCTCATCTACAATTCTAAAGGACTTAGTTATTAAGGGACTAAAAGGAAAGTTTGGTGATGAAGTTCCTGATAGATATGCCAAAAGAATTAAAGAAGAACTAAAAGTAATTATTACTCAAGGCTTTTCAGATTATTTTTTAATTATTCAAGATTTAATTGCTTGAGCTAGAAAAGAAGGAATTGAAGTAGGTCCAGGTAGGGGTTCAGCTGCTGGCTCATTGGCTTCTTATCTTTTAGGCATTACTGAAGTTGATCCATTAGAGTATAACCTTCTTTTTGAAAGGTTCTTAAATCCTGAAAGAGTTTCTCTTCCGGATATCGATATCGATATCCAAGATACTCGGCGTGATGAGGTAATAAATTATTTATTTGAAAAATATGGCAAAAACAAAGTTGCCTTAATTTCTACTTTTCAAACTATTGGAGCAAAAAATGCTATTCGAGATACTGGTCGTGTTTTAGGTATGCCTTTACGAGATGTAGATGCAATTTCTAAAGCTATTCCCCTAAACATGCATCTGCGTCAAGCTAAAAGTGCAAATGCAAAGTTTAGAGCTTTAGTTACTAAGAAAAAGGAATATGAAAACTTATTTAGAAAAGCACAATTAATTGAAGGCTTGCCAAGACAACTTGGAACTCATGCTGCTGGACTTGTTTTATCAGAAGTTGATATCGTCAATAAAGTTCCGGTGCTAATGAATTCTTCAAATAAACTTCAACTTCAATTTTCAATGACTCACTTAGAAAGACATGGGCTTCTAAAGATCGACTTGCTTGGTCTTAGAAACTTAACTATTTTTAATGACATAGTTTCAGAAATTAAGAAAAACTACGGAAAGAAAATTGACTTTAATAAACTTCCTTTTAACGATCCTAAAGTCTTTAGACTACTAACTGAAGGACAAACAAATGGAATTTTCCAATTTGAATCACCAGGAATTAAAGCTGCCTTAAGAAAAACAAGGATTAATTCATTTAACGATGTTATTGCGATGCTTTCACTATTTCGTCCTGGTCCCATGGAGAATATCGAAGAGTATGGACTTAGAAAAAATGAAGGAAAAGTTTATGAAAAAGTTTCTCCTGAATACGATGAAATAGTTAGAGATACTTATGGAATTATTATTTATCAAGAACAGATTATGTTAATAGCCCAAGCTTTTGCCGGGATGTCTTTTGCTAAAGCTGATGTTTTCCGTAGAGCTATTGGTAAGAAAAATCTTGAGTTACTTTCTTCTTTAAAAAAGGAATTTATCGATGGCGCAATAAACAATGGACATGACATTAAGGTAATTAAAAAAGTCTATGCATCGATTAAAATGTTTGCTAACTATGGATTCAATAAATCTCATGCTGTTGCCTATGCTTTCTTAGCTTATCGACTAGCATACCTTAAACAAAGATTTCCTATCGAATTTTATACATCACTTTTAAATGCCTCAACAGGCTCACAATCCTCTATTGCTAAGTATGTAAAAGAAGCAAAGGAAAATAGAATCATCGTTAATGGGCCTCACATTAATAAATCTATAGATAAAGTTTTTAATGAAGATAAAAAGATTTATCTAACTTTTAATATCATTAAAGGTATTGGTGCAGCAGCTGCTAAAAAGATTATCGATGAGCGTCAAGAAAATGGTGAGTATAAAGATTTCTTTGACTTTGTTACTAGAGCTATTAATAAAGGAATTGGTGAAAGTACTATTGAACTGCTTATAAAAAGTGGTTCAATGGATCATTGAGGAGATGTACCTTCTCTACTTGCTGCCTTGCCAATAGGAAAAAGATATACAGAAATGATTACTATTAAAAAAGATAAAGATATAGTAGTTGATGAAAAGCTAGTTGATCGTCCAAAGATTATGAAAGTTGATGGAGATTTAGAAAAAGTGATCAAAGACCAAGAGAAGTTAATGGGCATTTCCTTTATCAAAGATCCGATGTCAAAATATGAAATAGAAGATAAGCTAAACTCAATATTAATAGGCGAGCAAAAAACAGTGGTGGCTAAGATAAGTTCTATCGAATTAAAGACTGATAAAAATGGTAATGAAATGGCTTGAGTCACTTTTAGCGACTCTACTATGAGCATTTCAGCCACTGTATTTTATTCAGCCTGATCTCATTTAAAAGATACTAAAATAGGCTCAATAGTTAAAGTAACGATAAAGGCTAAAGAATATAATCAAAGGATAACTTACAACGTTATTGGAAAATGAGAGGTTATAAATGGATAGATTATTGTTAATAGATGGAAACTCTATCGTTTATCGTGCTTACTATGGTTCTGCCTTTAATGGACTGCTTACAAACTCTAAAGGCTTTCCTGTTAATGCCATCCTTACTTTTAATAGGATGTTAACTCGAACTCTTGATGAGTATAAGCCAACACATATACTAATAGCTTTTGATGCTGGTAAAAAAACTAATCGTCATGATAAACTTGATTCTTATAAAGGTGGTCGTTCAGAGACACCTGAGGAATTAATTAAGCAATTCCCTGCTATAAAAGAAATGATTCAGTTAATGGGCATTAACGTTCATCAGATTGATGGCATTGAGGCTGATGACATTATCGCTACTCTTGCTAAGAAACATAAAGACAAGATGGAAGTATTAATCTTTTCTTCAGATAAAGATTTATACCAGCTTGTTGATAAAGGTGTTTCAATAATATCTCCACAAAATGGTTCTATTCCTAATAAAATTATTAGAATAGAGGACTTTTATAAAACTATCGGATATAACCCTTCACAAGTTCCAGATATAAAAGGAATAGTTGGGGATCCTTCTGATAATTTACCAGGAGTAAAAGGCATCGGTATAAAAGGTGCTCTTAAACTTATTGAGGAGTACAAAAGCCTTGAATGCATTTACGATAATATCGATAAGATTAAAGGCGCTGTGCAAAGCAAACTTATTAACGATGAAAAGATTGCACGCTTATGTAAGGAACTCGCTATCTTAGAGTATGATGTTGAAATTCCTTTTAAGATCGAGGATTTAAAATATAAGTGAAAAGTCAGCAAAAAGTTAATAGAATTTTATAAAAAATATGAATTAAACTCATTAGTTAAGAGATATGAGGATGAAATTCAAGAGAGTTATTAAAATATTTTAATGTAGGCAATAAAATGCCTACTTTTTTTACCAATTGAGTGTAAAACAAAATTATCGATAATTATCGCTCATCTAAAGATGTGGATAAATCCTAAAACCCTATATTTATGGGCATTTACAAGAATTAAAATGTGGAAACATTTGTAGATAAGTCATATTTTTATACATAATAAAAATTAATTTTAACAATACTTTTTTACAAGAGATATTATTGTATTGCAAGGAGGATTGATGCAGAGAACTATTGTTTTTATAGAACAGAAAAATGAAGTAACAAGTGAAGACCTAATAATGCTACGTTCTATGTATGAACCTATAGTAGGCATCAAGGCCACTTCCTTATATATGTCACTCTTAGATATGCTCTTTTTTTCTAAGGGAGTACTCGAGGCAAATTACGATATTAACTACTTACTTAATAAATTAAGTACTACTCAAACTGAATTACTTAGAACTAGAAAGTCTCTTGAAGCTGTTGGACTTTTAAGAACATTTGTAAGAGCAGATGAAAGAGCTATTATTTTTACTATCATCAAACCTCTTACACCAATGCAATTTCTTAAGAATCCATTCCTTAGTAATAAACTTAAAACTAAGATGAGTGAGATCGATATCGAAAGAGTTGTCTTTAGTCTTAGTGGTGGAAGAAAAATCTCTAAAGATGAGTATAGAGAAGAGACAGTTAAGTATCAGGACATCTTTAGCATAGATGCAAAAAATCAAGCAACTACTTTAGAGATAGAAATACCTAAAACTATGAATACAGATCAAGCAATGAAATCCTTAACTTCTGCTCAATTCTATAAGTTCCTAACTGGTAAAAGAATTAATGAGTCTAAAGTTTCACTCTTTAGTTCGTTAAACCTACTTGGCTTTTCTTCACCTTCAATCAATGCAATAGTATCTTATACTTATGAAAAGAATGGTAAAGTAGTTAATCGATATGTTGAGACAATTGCAACAGATTTAAGAAAAAAAGGAATTAAAGGCTTTAGTGAAGTTCTTAGTGAATTGCAGGATGCTAAAGATTCAGTTAAGAGCCATAAAAAACATGAATCAAATGACGATGAAGTTAAAGAAGTAAAAACTACTTGAGAAGAGACCTTTTCTAAATTAGGTGATTCTTTTTAAAGGAGATGTAAATGAGTTATACAAAATATAAAGAAGAGATAGAAAAGCTTCTTAAAAATAGAAGAGTTGCTAAAAGAGTTAAGGAACTAAACCCAACTAAAGAACAACTAGCTGAAGCTCTTCCTATACTTATCGATATGGTTGATGATAAAGAAGATGGAATTAAGGAATACTTAACTTCTTTTGATATCACTAAAACTGGAGCTGTTATAAGAACACAAGAACTTTCTAAAGTTGGTGAGGCAAATGCTTATAAAGAAAACATAGTAACGCTTGAGATGCAAGATTTTAACTTTTCTAAGATCGAAGATTTTCATAAAGATCCTGAGCGCTTAACTCTTATTAATACCTTAGCAGAATACACTAAAGATAAGATGCCTGATAAAGGTCTTTATATTTATGGCTCTACCGGAATTGGTAAAACATTTATTTGTAAGAGATTTGCCCATCTTTTAGCACGTAAAGGCAAGAGGGTAGGTATTATTAATGTCCCTCAACTAGCAATAGATATTAAAGCTACTTTTGGTAGTGGATCTGACGAGATGAATGAATGATTTGATTTATTAAAAAAAGTAGAGTTTTTATTTTTAGATGACATGGGAGGTGAAGCTATTGCATCTTGATTTAGAGATGAGTTTCTTTATCCATTACTTTCATACCGTGCTGAAAACTCTCTTATAACTTTTATAAATTCAAATTTCTCATTTAATGAATTAGTTAAAATTGAGGCTAAAACATCAAAAACAAAATATCTAGAAACTGAAAAAGCTACACGTCTTGTTAATAAAGTTAAAACTCTTACTAGAGCAATAAAACTTGAAGGTAAAAATCGAAATTATTAATAGTAAAACTATCTATCGAATATGAAATAAATATTTAAGAGTAAAGACATTGTTCTTTACTTTTTAATTA
>CAYTOW010000035.1:0-6163 GCA_964439655.1 uncultured Mycoplasmataceae bacterium | reverse complement strand
AGGAGTTGGAGTTACAGTAAAGTCTTTAATTCCATATTGATTAAAAGCCTTAGCAACTAATGAGTCTGTATATTCATCATTTGTTGAAGCGATGTTAAAAGTATACATATCAATATTTTTTTCGCCAACTATTTCAACAAGTTTTTCAACAGCTGAAGTAATTGATTTATTAAAGTTACGTTTAACAGCAGTAGTTTTAAATCCTTCATTAGTTACTTGTAAACGAGGTATTAATGATGCCTTTTGCATTACAAACTTTTTAGCTCCAGATAATCTTCCAGAGGCAATAAGTCTATCAAGGTTTTTAATAATAACAAATTGCTGAAAAGAATCTGCAAGCCTTTCAACCATTTTAACTATTATCTCAACATCCTTACCAGCTTTAGCCATCTTAACTGCTCTCTCTGCTGCTTCAACTATACCAGCACCAGTAAGTTTTGGATTTACTACATAAACATTATTAAAATCTTTAGCTAGTGCCTTTGCTGTTGAATAACCAGAAGACATTGCAATAGCTGCTGGGATCATAATTACATTATCATATGACTTTGATAGTTTTTTAAATAACTCCTCAAGTTTACCAACTGAAGGTTGAGATGTTTTAGCATCTTTGGCTGACATTATATCATCTATATTTTTTTTAGTTGAGAAATCAATACCATCCTCATATTCCTTTCCATCGATGAGAACTTTTTGAGGGATAAAGTAAAACCCTTTCTTTTCTGCTTCTTTTTTTGATATCCCTGTAAAGGAATCTACTATTACTGCTAATCTTTTCATAAGATAATTTTAACACATATAAATAAAATATTTATTAGCACTCTCATTGTCTTTGTGCTAAAATAATAATATGAATAAAAGAGATTATTATGAGATATTAGGTATTTCTAAAGATGCTACTCAAGATGAAATTAAGAAGGCTTATAGAAAACTTGCCATGAAATATCATCCCGATAGGAACAAGGAATCTAAAGCTGAAGAAAAATTTAAAGAAGTAGCAGAAGCTTATGAAGTACTGAGTGATGAAAAGAAAAAACAACAGTATGATCAATTTGGTCATGCAGCCTTTAGTCAAGGCCAAGAAGCTAGTGGTGGCTTTAGAGGTTTTGAGGGATTTGAAGGATTTTCAAATTTTGGTGGCTTTGAAGATATTTTTAGTCAGTTTTTTGGTGGTTTTAGAAATAAGAACGGACCTCGTAAAGGAGCTGACTATCAACTTTATGTACAGATTAGTTTTAAAGAATCATTTTTTGGAAAAGAAATAGTAGAAATGATCACTTCTCCTGAGACAGGCAAAAAAGAGGAAGCAAAAATTTCTATACCTCCTGGGATTAGAGATGGACAATCTATCGCCCTTAGAGGTTATGGTGGTGAAGGTATTAATGGAGGATCTAAAGGAGATTTATTTGTAAGAGTAAAAGTTAAAGAGCATAAGTACTGAAAACGAATTGATAATAATATCCATTTGGAAATTCCTGTTTCTGTTGTTGATGTTATGAACGAAAACACAATTGAAGTTCCGCTTCCTTCAGGAATGCATAAGGTTAAAATCACTTCTGATATACAAAGTGGTGATACATTAATACTTTCTGGAAAAGGATTTAAAGATGTCTCTGGAAGATTTAGAGGTGATGCAATAATTCATGTAAAAATTTATGTTCCTAAAGTAGGCAAAAAAGAACGTGTTATTATTGTGAATAACTTTAATAAACTTAATGATAAGACTAAAGAAAAATGACTTAAAGGATTTAAATAATGTTTAGATTTTTTGTAGATCATAAAATTGATAATCACTTTATTTTAACCAAAGAAAATCTTAACCATATTAAGGTTGCACGAATAGATAAAGAATTTATATGTATTTATAAAGGTGAGTTTTATTTAACTGAATTAAAAGATGATGTTGCATTAATAAAAGAAAAAATAGATGAAAATCATGAACATGAAGGTGAAGTTATAGTTGCAGCTGGAATAATGAATATGAAGAGATTTGAATGATTAATTCAAAAGGCAGCAGAGCTGGGAGCTACTAAGATAATTCCTTTTACTTCATCACGCACTTCTGTAAAACTTCCAACCAATATAGATAAGAAACTGCAACGTTGAAATCAAATAGCTCTGAATGCTTCAGAACAAAGTTTTCGTAATAAAGCTTTAGTAGTTGAAAAGATAACTTCTTTTGAAGATGTATTAAAGGTTGATATTAAAAATAAATATCTAGCTTATGAAAATCATGATGAAAAAGAAGGTTTTTATAAAAGTGACTCTTTATTTATAACTGGACCTGAAGGTGGTTTTAGTGATCAAGAAGTTAAGCTAGCAAAAGAAAAAGGAGTTAAGATTGTTTCATTAGGCAAGAGAATTCTTCGAGCAGAAACTGCTCCTTTATTTATGCTTTCAAGAATTAAGTAGTTTTACTTAATTTCTTTTAATGATTTTATTTTTTTATTTCACACTTTTTTAAGATTCTCATTAATGTCTAAAATAGTTATATGTTCATTCATTCTTAATAAGAAATCTAAAGCAATGTATTCTTCATAAAACACTACCTCTTTTTTATTTCCGATAGATTTTAGTTCATGAAATTCATAGTTTCATAAGTTATAAATACATTCTCCTCTTTCATCATCAATAGTAAATTTTAATTTCCTCTCTTTCTTTATCTTCAAACTATTTTTATTAATAAAACTAGAGATAGGAACCTTATCTTTTTCATTAAAATATTCATTAATTAAACAAACACTTTTGATATTCAATAGATTTTGGAATAGATAATCATTACCTCTTTTAAGAACTATAAATGTTTCATCACTATCATGAATGATGTAGTGAACTTCATATATTCTCTCTTCAATTGGAACATTATAGTATTTATATTTACTTGAAATTTTAACCATTCTATATTCCATTGCAGCTTTTTTTAGTAATTTTAATTTTTGCTCTGCCTCAACATTATGTTGTTCTGCACCTAAGTAATATTCAAAATCATGATCCTTTAGATTGAAATAGAGATTCATCTTATTTCTTGCAATTTTTAAATCATTAAAGTAAAAAAATGTTTTTGATTTTTCTGCTATTTCAAAAGCATCATTTAAAGCATTTCTGTCAAGATCATTAAGTTGATGTACAGCTAGTATGCTAAGTAGGTTTTTAGTTTTAGATTTAATTCTTCAACCTCCATCTTGTCCTCTCCGAGACTCAAAAGGATTATTTAATTCTTTCTGTATATCCATCATATATTGTTTTATTCTACGCGGTGAAACATGCTCGCCATGAGATTTTTCTATAAATTCAGAAACTTCCTTAATCGATTTATAGTCTGTATAACTTGAGAGAAATGAAAATATCTCATATATTACTCTTATTCTAGTCATAGAATAATTATATATCAATATACTAATATAATGTACATTTAGATATTATAATTAATTTGTTATTAGTAGAGATACGATAACAAAATAAGCTAAGAAGGGATTAATACAATAAAATTAGGTATTACTTAGCTGGGCATTAAACAAATGCTTTATCCAGAAAAAGAAAGGAAATTATGACTAAAAATACTAGACCAAAATATCCAGAAAATAAACCAGCAAAAACAGGAAATAAATCTGGAAAGGGAAGATCAAATAACAATTAATGAATAGAAAAAAGTTTTCAAAAAATGTTAGGAGATTGGTTTTTAATCAATTAGAAATAATTGATGGTAAAGATCATAAGATCTGAAGGGAAGATGTAGGTGGAAAAGTTATCTGCTTTCCTTCATATGGTGATATAAATTCAGAGTACGGATGAAATATTCACCATAAAAATGGTAACCCAAAGGATAACAGCTTATACAACTTAGAAGCAGTTTCGTTTGAGGTTCATCATTACCTACATAATAGATAAACTAGAAAGGAATAAATATGGCAAGAGAATTTTCAAATGACCAAAAGATAAAAATATGAAAGAAATACTTTAGTTCTTCAACTAATCAAACTGATGTTTTTGGAAGAAGTGTTTCATTTCGTACTGCTGAGTTTGATCACATCCTACCATTTGATAAAGGTGGTAAGACTAAAGTGGAAAATGGTATTCCATTAGCGCCTAAATCAAATGAAGAAAAATCTGATAAAACTTCAGGAATTGTTAATCGCAAGAACTTTAAAGTTCGAAATTATAATGGTATTGGAGTTTTAACGGTAAATGGTAAAAAAGTATCTAAATGATAATTTCTTTTATCATATAAAAAAACGATGCATTGAGTGCATTGTTTTTTTACTTTATAGCCTCAGAAATAAAATCGATACATTTATCTCAATCAAAGTCTTTTACATTGTAAGTAGAAAGTGTTTCATTTAATATCTTTATTTTTTCCTCTTTAGATTTAATTAATTTATTTAGAAAATCTTTATAGTTCTCAACAATAAATTTATCATTACTAATCTTATTTTGATGTTTTAGCTTAAAGGTTAATCATTTTTTTACATCACTTATTTTATATTCTCCTTTTAAGAGAACATGAATATCCATTAAATCTTTTGCCCTTCAAATATCTTTGTTTTGAGAATCTAGTGAAGATAATATTTTTTCAGCTAATAACATACTTCGAGTTAAGGGTACATATTTACGATTTGTTTTTCAAAGATTTCTTTCCTTTATCTTATATTCATCTTTTATTTTTATTATTTCTTTCTCACTAAAAGAATAATCTGCATCAATTATTAAAGAGATATCTTTTAGTGCAACAGATAGCTTTACGATTCAACTTTTTGGTTTTACAACTATCTGACTTCTTTTATACTTTTCTATACTTCTAAAATCTTTGTTATTAAAATCACTACACTTAAAATAAATTCCGTCTTTTCTCTCCTCTAGTAATTTAATAATATTCTCATGCCTTGTCATTGGAAGATATGCATCACTATCAAAAGTTCCTCTTTTAAACATTCCGTATGATTCAACTACACTTCCACCTTTAGCAATATATTCAAGGTTATTATCATAAAATCTATTAAGGATGTATTCTCTAATATATATCTCAAGGTTTTCTCGATCAGCTAATAAGCCTAAAAAGTCAACCTTTTTAACTTCTTTATATCGTAGGGAAGCTTCTGAAGGAGTAAATCTATTTTTCTTTTTTAGTGTTTTATATACTTTTAAAAATTTTTGATAGTCGCATAAACGGTATAGATTTTTTATTGCTTCTTTTTTAAGGATATGATCTATCTCAAAAGTATCTATTTCAACTAACAATCTTTCTTTTGTATAAAGAAGGTAGTCTCCAACTATTTCGGTGAATAAATGATGATATTCTTTTATCATCGTTCTAGGGACAACATTAGTGTATTTTTCTTTATAGTAATTAATAGATGCGCCTGAAGGAAAAACAAAATCATATTTATTAGGATTAAATGAAATAAGACCATGTAGGTATAGGGCTTTTACTCCAGTTAATACTGAATTCTTTGGTTGTTTCATAAGATTATTATACCAAAATGCTTATATATGTGTTATTCTTTTTATATATATTATAAATAATATATATAAAAAGAATAATACATATATACATTAAAATAGTGATATATCATCGATATTTAAGTATTTTTTATAGTAAAATATAGTAGCAATACATAGAGACAGTAACTGCCTTGGTGCTTAATATGTTACCGAATGTATCTCGAACTAAGATCGTATTGCACGATCTTTTTGTATTGCCCTAAAGTACAGGAGGCATAATGAACGCCAATAGACAAAATAAAGAAGCTATTGTAAAAGAAATTTCACAAAAGCTTAAAGATTCGCAAGCTCTAGTTGTTGCTACTTATGCTGGACTATCTGTAAAGGAAATATCTCAATTAAGATTTGAACTTGCTGAAAAAGGTGTTGAATTTAAAGTTTATAAAAATAGACTATTTAAAATCGCAGCTAAAGAGGCAGGATTAGATATTTTAGATTCACTTACAGGTCCTAATGCATTTGCCTTTGGTATGGAAGATGATATATCACCAGCCAAAGTAATAGCTAGCTTTGCAAAGAAACATAAAGTTGTAAAATTTGTTGCTGGTACTTATGAAGGTAAAGTTGTTGGAGTTAAAGAGTTAAACGAAATTGCTACACTTCCAACTATGGAAGAAGCACTTACAAAACTTGCTCTTGCTCTTATGACACCTCTTAAAGATAC
>CAYTOW010000034.1:0-6288 GCA_964439655.1 uncultured Mycoplasmataceae bacterium | reverse complement strand
TAAGAAAATTCTTAGAAGAATGGCAGCAAGGAGATAATTATGCAAAAGTTCACTAGATTAAATTACAAAGAAATTAAAACAAAGAAAATTTCGGAAAATGAAACATCATTTCAAATTTTCCCCTTAGAAAGAGGATTTGCAAATACTTATGGTAATGCAATAAGAAGAACCCTACTTTCATCTATTACTGGAGTTGCACCTTTTGCTGTAAAAATAAATGGAGCATCTCATGAATTTCAAATACTACCTGGAGTTATTGAAGATGTTGTAAATATAATTCTTAATTTAAAACAAGTTAGTTTTATTTACAATCCTGAAGTTTTTGCTGATAATGAAATTATTAAAGTAACTTTAAAATCAGACAAAGGAAAAGTTCATGCTAGTGATTTCATTTTACCAGCAGGAGTAGAAATATCGAATCCTGACCAATTCATTGCTACATCTTCAAAAGCTGGAGATTTAGACCTAGAATTATTCTTGATTTCCGGTAGAGGTTTTGTATCCTTTGAAGAGAATAAATCAGTTATTAAGAAGAATCTTTCAAAATTAGAAACTTCAATTACTAACGGTCAATTTATTGCAATGGATTCTGATTTTTCACCAATAGTAAATGTTTCATATGAATCAGTAGAAATGAACTCAGCTTCTGCTGTTATCGAAGAAAAACTTATTATTAACGTAAAAACTAACGGTACAGTTGATGCTAAAGATGCAATTGCTCAAGCAGCACACATCTTAATTGCTCATCTAGAAGTTCTTGCAGATGTATCTAATTTAGAAAGAGAAGAAATTTTTTCTGAAGCAAGAGAGGCATCAGATGAAGGTGCAATTACATTTCTAAAAATAGATTCATTAGAACTTTCAGTTAGATCATATAACTGTTTAAAAAGAGCAGGTTTTGAAACTTTAGAAGACCTTACTAAACTTTCATATAAAGAACTAAGCCAAATAAAAAATCTTGGTAAAAAATCTGTTGATGAGATTGTTGAAAAATTATCTGAACACGATATACATTTAGAGGCAGGTAAATAATGGCAAATCCTAAACAAGTATTTAGAAGAAATGCTACATGAAGAAAAGGTGTTCTTAGAACACTTGCAACAGATGTTATCGTTCATGGACGTATTGAGACAACTGAAACAAGAGCTAAAGAAGTTAGACGTCATGTAGATAAATTAATTACCAAAGCAAAAAAAGGTGATTTAAATTCTCGTCGTAAAGCTGAATCTTTTCTAAGACCAGTTAAGATGAAAGATGGAACACCTGTAGGTACTTATTTATTTAAAACTCTAGGTCCTAAGTATAAAAAACGTAATGGTGGTTATACACGTATTATTAAATCTCCTTCACGTAGAGGTGATAATACTAAAATGGCGTTTGTCGAATTAGTTTAATTTAAAGATATCCATTTGGATATTTTTTTACTTTTAAATTTCATAAATACTTTTTGCTATAAACATATTAATTAAAAAAAGATATTATTTCATTACAATATCTATATGAGGTTTATTGACGAGACTAAATTAAAAGTTGCTGCTGGTAATGGTGGTAATGGTATTGTTTCCTTTAGAAGAGAGGCACACGTATCAAGAGGTGGTCCTGATGGAGGCGATGGAGGAAGAGGCGGAAACGTTATTTTTCATGGTGAACCCGGCATTAACACTTTATTAAATATTCATTTGCTTAGACACATAAAAGCTGAGGATGGGAAAAATGGAATGACTAAAAATGCTTATGGAAGAAAAGGTAAAGATTACATTCTTAAAGTTCCTTTAGGAACACTTGTTTATGAAAATGATAGATTGCTTTGTGATATAAAAGAGGAAAAGGATTACATAATAGCTAAAGGTGGTAAAGGTGGTAAAGGAAATACTAAGTTTAAATCTTCAAAAAATACTGCACCACGTATTTCAGAAAATGGAGATCCAGGTGAATCATTTGACTTACGATTAGAACTACAGGTTTTAGCTGATGTTGGCTTTGTAGGAATGCCCTCTGCTGGTAAATCCCAAATGCTCAGCGTTATATCTAATGCTAAACCAAAAGTTGCTTCGTATCCTTTTACAACAATAAATCCAAAACTTGGACTTGTTAAGGTAAAAAATAATTCATTTGTTGTTGCTGATTTACCTGGCCTTATTAAAGGAGCAGCACAAGGGAAAGGACTAGGACATGAATTTTTACGTCATATAAATAGGTCTAAAGTTATTGCGCATATTATCGATATGGGTTCCCCAGATAAAGATCCGATTAATGACTATAAACAAATTAGAGAAGAACTTATTTCTTATTCACCTAAACTAGGAAAAAGAGCAACAGTTGTAATTGCTAATAAAAAGGATCTTAAAGATTTTAAAACCAATATTAAGAAATTTAAAAAAGAATTTCCTAACTTAAAGATAGTTGAAACTTCAGGGATAACAAAAGAGGGTATTGAAGAAATGAAAGTACTACTATATAAAACCCTTAAAGGCGCTTCAGACATTATCATTGAAACTAAAGACACTGAAAAAACAATAACTTTAAAAGATGATGTTATCGTTACAAAGGAACATGAAGGATTATATGAAGTAAGTGGAATTCAAGTAAAAAGAATTTACGATAAAATACCACTTTCAACTGATGCAAACTTTAATAGATTTAATAAACTAATGAAAGATATTGGTGTTTGAAGTAAGCTAAGAGAACTAGGTGTTAAAGATGGAGACTTTGTTCGTATTTATGAATATGAGTTTGAATGATCGGAGGAGGAATAATGAATTTAATTCAATATAAAGATTATCTTGTTACTTGGTTGCAAGATAAAGTAAAAGAAGCTGGAGCTAAAGGATTAATAATTGGTCTTTCTGGAGGAGTAGATTCTTCAGTTGTTGCAGCTATTGCAAAAGAGGCTTTTCCAAATAACTCTTTAGGAGTCTTTTTACCGATTGGAGACATGGGCCAAGATTTAAAAGATGCAAAGTTAGTTGCTAAGAAAATTGATATAAAAACAAAAGAAGTAAATCTTACTAATGCATATGAAGAAATAAAAAAAGCTATTAGTGTTTCTAATAAACTTGCAAATGCAAATATTAAACCACGTTTAAGAATGACTGCCTTGTATTCAATTGCTCAAGATAATAACTTTTTAGTATTAGGAACAGATAATGCAGCAGAATGGATTCTTGGTTACTTTACAAAGTATGGTGATGGAGGTGTAGATCTACTTCCTATAATTCACTTATTAAAGTCACAAGTAAAGAAATTAGCAAAAGAACTTAATCTTCCTGAAGTAGTCTATACTAAAAAACCTACCGCAGCTTTATGAGAAGGGCAAACCGATGAGGATGAACTTGGAGTTTCTTATGACGAGGTTGATGCATATATTCAAGGAAAAGAAATTAGTGAAAAGGCAAAAATAATAATTGAAAAACAAATAAAATCAACACATCATAAAAGAGATGATATACCAACACCAAAACCTTTATAGGTTTTTTCTTTATAATTTTCTTATGAGAGCAATAGATATAATTGAAAAAACATTTAATAAAGAAGAACTTAGTAAAAAAGAAATAGAATTTCTTATCAATGGATTTGTAAAAGGTGAAGTAACTGACTATCAAATGTCATCCTGAGCAATGGCAGTCAGAGCAAAAGGTCTTAGCAATGATACTACAAAATATTTAACACTTACAATGATGAATAGCGGTGAAATATGAGACCTTAGTTCAATTAAAGGCATAAAAGTAGATAAACACTCTACAGGTGGGGTAGGAGATAAAGTTACAATAATTTTAGCACCAATAGTTGCTGCAATGGGAATACCAATGGTTAAAATGTCAGGTAGAGGACTTGCTCATACAGGTGGCACTATCGATAAGCTTGAATCAATTGATGGATTTAATGTTAATCTTACTAAAGAGCAAGTAATTAACCAAGCAAAGAAAATAGGCCTAGCAATAGTTTCTCAAACAGATTTAATTGTTCCAGCTGATAAAAAGTTATATGCTCTTAGAGATGTGAGTGGCACAACAGAATCTCTTGAACTTATAGCATCTTCAATTATGTCTAAAAAGCTTGCTACAGGTTCAGATGCAATATTGCTAGATATAAAAGTTGGCGATGGAGCATTTATTAAAACTATAGAACAAGCAACTTTACTTGGAAATATTTGCATTTCCCTAGGTAAGAAACTAAAGAGAAAAGTAAAAGTAGAAATCACTTCTATGCAAAGACCTTTAGGACAAGCTATAGGTAATAAGATAGAAATCATTGAGGCTTATAATGTTCTTAATAATAATTCAGATAAGGATATAAAAGATATAGTTATCGAATCAGCTAGTGAACTTGCTGTTATGGCAGAGAAATTTAGAAACATTTCTGATGCTAAAAAAGAAGTTATAAAAGTTATCAAAAATGGCAAAGCATTAGAAAAATTTAAAGAGTGAATTATAGAACAAGGCGGAAATATAAGTGAGCTAGAGAATGGAACATGATTTAATCCAAGACATAAGATTGAAATTAAAGCAGAGACTTCAGGTTTTATGGATATCACTTCTGCTAAAGGAATTGGAATAGTTGCAATGAAACTTGGAGCCGGTAGAGAAAAGAAAAGTGATGTTATCGATAACGATGCATCGATATGATTAAATAAAAAAACTGGTGAGAAAGTCTCTAAAGGTGATATTGTTATTACTTTATATTCATCAAAATCAATTGATAAATTATTAATTGAGGAAGTAAAAGAACATTATAATATAGTAAAGAAAAAATCAATAAATAAATTAGTTTTAAAAAAACTAGGATAGGAATAAAATGGATAAAGCAAAATATATAGATCATACATATCTTAAAGCAGAGGCTAGAGAAAAAGATATCGACAAAATTATTTCAGAAGCAAAAGAATATGCCTTTAAAACAATCTGTGTTAATTCATCATGAGTTAAATATGCTTCTAAAAAATTAAAAGATACTGAGGTTGGTATAACTTCAGTAGTTGGATTTCCTTTAGGAGCAATGATTACACAAGCAAAAGCTCATGAAGCCAAACTTGCTATTGATCATGGGGCAGATGAAATTGATATGGTTATTCAAATTGGAAAACTTAAAGATAAAGAATATGAATATGTTTTAAATGATATTAATAAAGTTAAAGAAGCTATTGGAGAACATACTTTAAAAGTTATTATTGAAACTGCTTTACTTACAAAAGAAGAAGCAAGAACAGCAACTGAGATAGTACTAAAATCAAAAGCAGACTTCGTTAAAACTTCAACAGGTTTCTCTTTTAGAGGAGCTAATGAAGATGATATTAAGATGATGAAAGATGTAGTCGGAAACTCTAAAGGTATTAAAGCAGCTGGTGGAGTTAAGAGCCCAGAGGATTTAGAAAAAATGATTAATCTTGGTGCTACAAGAATTGGAACTTCATCTGGAGTAAAATTAATTAAAGGTGAAAATACAACAAAAGACTATTAGTCTTTTTTCACTATAATAAATAAAGAATAAAGAAAGAGGTAAATATGCACAAAGAATTAAAACATCCATTAATAAATATAAAATTAACAAAGATGAGAGATGAAAAATCAGATCATACGATATTTAGAAAGAACCTAAATGAAATAGCTTCACTTATGGTTTATGAAATTATGAGAGAGTATAAGACTAAGGACCTTGAAGTTCTAACCCCAACAGGTTCTAAAGCAAGAGGATACACTTTCGATAAAGAAATAGTTATAGTTCCAATATTAAGAGCAGGTCTAGGAATGGTTCAAGGAATTGAAGAATTAATACCGGAAGCTCGTGTTGGACATATAGGACAATATCGTGATGAAGAGACTTTTGAGGCTCATGAGTATTTTTATAAAATGCCAGATGTTTCTAAAGATTCTAAAATACTAGTAGTGGACCCTATGCTTGCTACAGGGATAAGTGCTAAGGATTCGATTAAAAAACTAAAGAATGATGGTTTTACTGATATTACACTAGTTGTGCTTGTAGCTGCACCAGAAGGGATCAAGGCAATTGAGGACGAATTTAAGGATGTAAATATATTTACTGCATCAATAGATGAAAAACTTAATGATAGTAAATATATAATTCCAGGTCTTGGAGATGCTGGAGATCGACTTTTTGGAACAAAATAAAATACTAGAGACCTAGTATTTAGAAATATTTAAGAAGAGCTATTAACGTTCTTTTTTTCATGCACTAATACCAACAGAACCTTTTCCAGTATGAAGTGCCACACCACCAGGAGTTGGAGTTACAGTAAAGTCTTTAATTCCATATTGATTAAAAGCCTTAGCA
>CAYTOW010000033.1:0-6391 GCA_964439655.1 uncultured Mycoplasmataceae bacterium | reverse complement strand
GAGATTATGAATATTGAACAAAAAATTCTTAACGAAAATAATCTAAAGGCAGTAGCTGATAAGATAAATATCACTACAGATGGGCAAGCGGTTTATGTAAATGCAGATCCTAGTGATCTTCCAACTGGATATTCACAATGACAATCAGTTGAAAATATTAAAGCTATTCAAGATTATCACTATCCATTTAATTCAATGGAAATTGCAACTAGAGTATTAAATGAGCTTTCGTTTACAACTGAGGGTATGAGCAATCCATTTCTAATAGATTATTATCATGCATCACAAAATGAGGTAAGAGCTGTAACTACTCCTGCATTTCTTGATTCATATTTAACGATGAAACACCATGCACATACTGGAGTTTTTGGACCAAGTGGCAAAGATAATACTAAGACTCAAGAATTATTTCAAAGATGATTAAAAGAATTAATGGGCTATACAAGATCTTATATTGGTTTAATAGTTGATGAAAATAACTATTCTCACCTTCGTGGAATAGAACTTGATTCATTTGGGATTAATATAGACAAACTTGAAATAATTAATCCGATTGATAACAGCATACTCAAAACAATTCAAGCCAAAACAGCTAATGGTTTATTTGGTTATAAAGATGAGTTACTTGCAAAAACACAGGCTCATAAAATGGTAATACCAATAAGTAGTATCGATGATTCATCCTTAGATATTCCAAATTCAACTGAATACATCATTAAGGCCTTTGATAAAAATGGGAATGAAGTTGACTTAAGCAATATCCATTTTAATCATGCTCGAATATTTGGAAAAGCAAATGAATCACTTAGCACAGAAACTTTTTTAAGACATGAAGGGAATCACCTTAATATTAGTGCGAGTGGTCAATGACTTCCTTTTGGAAGCACTCAATAACATTTATCAAATTTATCCTTAAAATCCTTTAGATATGCAAGTAGTAAAATACTTCTTATTTAACTACTTTTGTATTATTCTTTATAAAAACATAATCTTAGCTCAACCTTTTAAATAGGTCCACTTAGATATAGAATAAAGAAAATATAAAAAATAATACACAAGAAAAGGCATAAATGTATAATTGCTATATGTCTAAATCAAAAAAAATAAGTTCTACTAAATGAAGATACATATCGATTGTATTTATTTTGCTTTTAGCAGTACCAGTTATTACTCTTACTTACTACCTTGGTTTTGTAGGAAGAATAATTGGCTATGTTGCTTATTTTGGAATTGGAGCTTTAGCAATATTTGAAACAACTAAGGCTATGGGCATTTCAATTTGAAGTGCTATGTACCTGTCTGCTTTATTAGTTGTTACTTTTGTTATTCCTGTAAATTTTAACTTAATTAAAGATGGTCTTGGCGGGAACGATGCCCAAGGGACTTTCAAAGAAATATTTACATGAAAAAATACTATAAGTGTTCTTATAGGAACTCTTGGTATTTTTATTTGAGAAAAAGAACTTAGATCTAGTGCTGAAGTATTTTTTAAGAACTTAATAATGTTTTTCTTTGTAATGTCAGTTATTCCTATATTTGCTAAATCATTTTATTTCCTTAATATGCTTGACTATAAATACATTTTATTCTTTTTACCAATTGCAATTATCTCTGATTCCTTTGGCTATCTTGGTGGGAAATATCTTAGACAATACATCTTTAAAGGTAAGAAATTAGCTCCAAAAATTTCTCCTAAAAAAACATGAGCAGGCGCAATTATTGGTTATGTTCCAGCGGTTATCTGCACAGTTCTTTTAGGTTATTACCTGCATATTTGAAAGAGTGTTAGTTCTGATAATGAACTAATACTATCAATAGTTATTGGTTTTGTTCTTCCAATAATTTCTCCTATTGGTGATCTTATGTTCTCATCGATAAAAAGAGAAAAGGATATTAAAGATTTTTCTAATTTAATACCTGGACATGGTGGAATAATGGATAGACTTGATTCTGCTGCCCTGATACTTTTTGTTATAGCATTAATCTTTATCATTTAAAGAAAATATAAATTATTTTAAAAATATATTATTTTTAAGTTTTAATAGACTTCTCTTTTGTATAATAGTTAAACTATGAATGAAGCATTTAAGAAGTTAATATTTGAAATTAAATATACTCCTAGTCCAGCTTTTGAAAATGTAAAGGTTTTAGAGGCAAAATTAAACGATGAGAAAGTATTTAATATTAAATTTGCTTCAGACTATTTAATCCCTTATGAGGAAATGGAAAAGTTTCTTAAGTGTCTAAACAAGAATTTTAAATATAAAGCTTCACCATACTTTGAAGTTGCTGTTGTAAGCCCAAAATTAAATGAAGTAAAAAAATATGTTTCGTGAATACTAGCAAATGTTTGCAATAAACCACATCTAGCAAGCGTTATTAAAAAATCAGAGGTAACTCTTAAAGAGAGGCAGATATTTTTCATTATCTCTTCTCTAGGAAATAACAATTCATTAGGAGTGGAAAAAGATGCTATTGAAAGAGTAATGAGAAAATTTGGTTTTGCTGACTTTCTTTTTGAAACTGAGCTTTTAATTACTGAAGATCTTTTAGAACAAGAGCATTCAAAGAAAATGGAAGAAGTTTCTGATTTCTTTGAACGTGAAATTAGAGAAGAAAGAGATGCTCCAGAGGCTAAAAAAGGTTCTTCCTCTCGCTCTTTTCATAAGGTAGAGCTTGAGGATCTTGTTGATTCAAAACTTAATATGGTTGCTGTTAAGGGGTTAATTTTTAAAAAACCTGAAGAATTTATTACCAAAACAGGTTTAAAGATCGTTACTTATTCAATAACTAACTATAAAGATGCAGTTGACATAAAGCACTTTATTCACGAAAAAGCAATAAAAAGAACTAAAGTTTTTTCTCAAGGAGATTTTGTTTCTATTAGTGGTCGCTACTTAATTGATGCTTATTCAGGAAACCCATCTATTAATGTTAGTAAAATACATAAAATTGAAAATCCATATAAGCTTCCTAAAGATGATGCAACTCATAAACGTGTTGAACTTAATATAAGAACAAAGATGTCTGCAATGGATGGAATACTAACTCCAGAGCAAATTGTTGATAGAGCAATAGAACTAGGTCATAAAGCGGTTGCAATAACTGATACTAATTCAATTCAATCTTTTCCTAACTTCTATAACTATTGCAAAGATAAAAAGATTAAACCTATTTTTGGAGCTACTCTTACTGCAATAGATGAAAAGCATAAAGGTGTTTATAACGTTAAAGATGCCTTTTTAGAAAAACATAAATATGTTGTCTTTGATTTAGAAACAACACATCTTTCACCTGAATTAGGAGAAATAATTGAATTTGGTGCTTCTATAATTGAGAACAATAAAATTCTTAAAACTATTCAATTTTTCATTAAACCTAAAAAGAAAATCTCAAATTTTACAACTAAGCTAACAGGGATAAGTAATGAAACTGTTAAAGAAGCCAAAAGCGAAAAAGAAGAAATACTTCGTATTAAAGAAATACTAGAGTCTGGAATAGCTGTTGCTCACAATGCTAAATTTGATCTTGGTTTTGTTAATGCAAAATTATCAGCTTATGGACATAAAGAAATTCAGGCACCAGTAATAGATTCGTTAGTCCTTTCTAGATTTTTACGTCCAGACAATAAAAGGTTTTCTCTTGAGAGAATTGCTTCACACTACAATATCGTTTATGATCCAACAGTAGCACACCGTGCTGATTATGATGCTAATGTACTTGCAAAAATATGATTAGTAATGAGAAAAGAACTTGCAGCTAAAAATGTTCTTTCACTACAGGACATCGATAACCTTAGAGAAGAATCGCTTTATTGCAAAGTCTTTTCTAAGAACGTTTCAGTTCTTGCTAAGAACCAAAAAGGAATTAAAGAGTTATTTAAATTAATTTCATTAGGATGCACTACTCAATTTTTTAATGGAAGCAAAGTCTTTATGAAACAAATAAAAGATTGTAAGAATTTATTGCTCGGTTCTGGAGGCTTAGACTCAAGATTAGTTGATTTAATTTTATATGGAACAAAGAGCGAAATTAAAGAAGAGATTAAGTTATATGACTATATAGAACTTCTTCCTATCAGTGCCTTTTCACATAAAATTGCAAAATCATTTCCAGAGTCTTTCATAAAAGAGATGCTTAGATTTGTTTATAAAGAAGCAAAGAAACAAAAGAAAATAGTAATTGCTTCCGGGGATGTAAGATATAAATCTGATAGAGAAAAAATCTATCATGAGGTTCTAATCAATGCTAAAGGCATAGGTAGAGTACGTCATCCACTCTATAGTTTTAATGATAAAAATCCTCAATATCCTACACTCTCATATCTAACAACTAAAGAGATGATTAAGGAAGTCAATTACTTAGAAGATTCAAAGATCATTCGTGAAGTAGTTGTTAAAGGTCCTAATAAGATAGCTGATACGATCGAAGAGGTAAAAATTATTAAAGATAAACTTTATACTCCAACATTTAAAAACGATGTTAAAGAACTAAAATCTCTAGTGTATAAAACAGCACATGAAATGTATGGAGATAAGTTACCATCGATAGTTCAAGATAGAATTGATAAGGAGCTTGCTCCAATTATTGAACATGGTTTTAGTGTTATTTATTGAATATCACATCTTTTAGTTGCTAAGTCACTAAAGGATGGATATTTAGTAGGTTCACGTGGATCAGTGGGTTCTTCAATAATTGCTACATTTGCAAAAATATCAGAGGTTAATCCTTTGCCGCCACATTATTTATGCAAAAATTGTAAGTATTCTAAATTCTTTCCTGATTCTATTTTAAATTCCGGTTATGACCTTGATGATAAAAAATGTCCTAAATGTAAAAAAGAATTATCAAAAGAAGGACAAAATATACCTTTTGAAACATTCCTAGGATTTAATGCAGATAAAGTCCCAGATATAGATCTTAACTTTTCTGGAGATTATCAATCAACTATTCATGCTGAAGTTAAAAAACTTTTTGGGAAAAAACACGCCTTTAGAGCTGGAACTATCTCAACTGTTGCAGAAAAAACTGCTTTTGGATATGTTCTAGGATGAGCAGAGGAAACTAATAGAGATAACTCAAGAGCTTTTAATGAGTTTCTTGCTAAAGGAATTGAAGGAGCTAAAAGAACAACGGGGCAACATCCGGGTGGAATTATCGTTATTCCACAAGAATATGATGTTGAAGACTTTACTCCAGTTAACTATCCGGCTAACGATATAAATGCTGACTGACAAACTACACACTTTGACTTCCATGCTATTCATGACAATGTTTTAAAACTTGATCTTTTAGGACATGATGATCCTACTGCAATTAGAATGCTTGAGAAACTTACTAAGACTAAAGCAGTTGATATTAAGTTTAGTGATCCAAAGATAGTTTCATTATTTTCTTCTCCTGAAGCTTTAGGAATTAAACCAAAAGACATTTCTGGTGAAACTACTGGAGCCCTTGGTATTCCTGAGTTTGGAACTAGATTTGTTAGAACAATGCTTAAAACAGCAAAAGTTAAATCTTTTGGAGATCTTATTGCAGTCTCTGGACTTTCACATGGAACTAATGTATGAACCAATAATGCCGAGGTTCTTATAAAAAGTCGTGGGATAACACTTTCAGAAGTAATTTCTTGTCGTGATAATATCATGCAATATTTAATTTATAAAGGAGTTAAAAATATCGATGCCTTTGTTATTATGGAAGCAGTTCGGAAAGGAAAGGGATTAACAGAAAAACAAGAAAAAATTCTTATTGAAAAAAATGTTGAAGATTGATACATAGATTCACTTAAGAAGATAGAATATATGTTCCCTAAAGCTCATGCTACTGCCTATGTAATGATGGCTTGAAGAATTGCTTATTACAAACTATATCATCCCCTTGCATACTATGCTACATATTTAACAACTCGTAGTGACAATACAGAAATTGAGATATTTATTAAATCTAAGGATGAGATCACTGAGAGATTAAAATATCTTTCAGCTAATAGATTTGTTAGAGGTGCTGGAGCACTAAGCAATAAAGAAAAAGCATTAATATCGACATATGAAATTATTGAAGAAATGATTTCAAGAGGCTTTTCAATTAGAAATATCTCTTTAGAAAAATCAGAAGTAAGTGATTGAATAATCGCAGAAGACAAAAAATCATTATATCCACCTTTTACTGCAATTGATGGGTTAGGACTTTCAGCAGCTAAGTCAGTAGTCAAAGCTCGCAATGAAGGCAAATTTACTTCTATTAAAAATCTAATGAATAGAACTTCCTTAAAGAAAACAAGCATGCAGAAGCTTAAAAATATTGGAGTTTTAAAGGAATTAGATGAAACCGATCAAATATCTTTTGATCTTGGAATATAACTAAAATTCCTAAAACTTTAGGAAAAACA
>CAYTOW010000032.1:0-6508 GCA_964439655.1 uncultured Mycoplasmataceae bacterium | reverse complement strand
CTAAATGATTAAATTCAAAACCAGCAATTGAATTAGAAGAAGTAACATTTTATAATGTAATTCAAGGTTTCGATTTAGAACACGTAGGTGTAATAGTAGGTAAGGATTTAGGTTGCAAGGATGGTAAGTTATTTGCACGTCCAGAGTATACAATGCACGTAAATCAAAGACCCAAGAAAAAGGATCCATTATTTAATGAAAAACTATTAAAGTGAATATTAAATAGATATAAGATTTTATTAACTAGAGCTACAAAATCTGTTCATGTATACTTTGATGACAAAGATGTTCAAAAATATTTTGAGGAACATATTATTTAGACATATTATAAAGTTAGCATGCAAATTTGGTGGGGATAGTGTTTGCTCTCAGTTTAAAAACAATAGTATAAAATTACAATTTAAATAGATATAATTAACAAGTAAAAAGAAAGAAGGAAATATGAAAAAACCAGTAGTATTAGTAATAGTAGATGGACTTGGTATTGGAAAGAACGAAAAAGGGAATGCCTTTATTAATGCCAATACACCAATGTTTGATGAATTACTAAAGTCTTATCCTAATTCAACTCTTCATGCCTCAGGAGTAGCTGTAGGGCTGCCTAAGGGACAAATGGGAAACTCAGAAGTAGGACACCTTAATATCGGCGCAGGACAAATAGTCTATACTGGACTAACACTTATCCAAAAAGCTATAGAAGATGGTTCATTCTATAAAAATGAAGCTTTTCTAAAATCTGTAGAACATGCTAAGAAAAATAATTCAACTCTTCATGTTATGGGTCTGCTTTCACCAGGAGGAGTACATTCTCTTGAAGAGCATCTGTATGAAGTATTAAAGCTTCTACACAACGAGGGACTTAAAGATGTTTCAGTTCATGCCTTTACAGATGGAAGAGATGTAAAACCAAGATGTGTTAAAGAATCACTTAAAAAACTAAAGCCAGTTCTAGATGAGTATGGATTTAAACTAGCATCAATTCAAGGTCGTTTATATGCAATGGATAGAGATGCTATGTTTGAAAAAACAGAAAAAGCTTTTGAAGCACTTAAAGGAAATGCAACTAATTCTTATAGCGATGTCTTTGAGTACATCGATGAGCAATATGCAAAAGATCTAAACGATGAATTTATTGAACCAGGAATTTCTAAAGATGGAAGTTTTCTTAAAGATAACGATGCTGTTATATTCTTTAACTTCCGTCCAGATAGAGCTCGTCAACTTTCACACTTAATAGTAGGTTCAAATATTTATCCAGATAAACCTAAAAATCCAGTCTCAAACGTTCAGTTATCTACGATGATGAAATATGTTGGCATCGATAAAGCTGATGTTGCTTTTGATTCTATGGAAATTAATGAACCTATTGGTAAAGTTCTTTCAGATAATGGGCTAAAACAACTACGTATTGCTGAAACTCAAAAATATGCTCATGTAACCTTCTTCATGGATGGAGGGAAAGAAGAGTCTTATCCAGGAATGGACAAAGTATTAATTAATTCTCCTAAAGTAGATAACTTCTCTGTTATCCCTGAAATGTCTGCTAAGGAAGTTACTGATAAGCTTTTAGCAATAATAGATAAATACGATGTTGTATTACTAAATTATGCTAATACTGATATGGTTGGTCACACCGGTGTTCTAGAGGCTGCACAAAAAGCTGTTGAATTTATCGACTCTAGAATAGCTCTTTTAAAAGAAAAAGTAGATTCTCTTGGCGGAACATTATTTATTACTGCTGATCATGGTAATGCTGAAGAGATGCTAGATGCAAATGGAAATCCTGCAACTAAGCATACAACAAACGATGTAGTTTTTATTACTACTGATAAAAATCTTAAACTCAAAGATGGATCACTAGCTAATATAGCTCCAACGCTGCTAGATTATCTTGGCATCGATAAACCTAAAGCAATGGATCACGAATCATTAATAGTAAAATAGAACATTTGTTCTATTTTTTAATTGTCTTTATTATGATAATCTTTAGTAAGCTACTTAGCATTAGCTTCTTTTATAAGTCCCTCAGTATCGATATAAACTTGATAGGATCAATGCGATATTTGACCCTGATTAAGATAGGTTGAAATAACTCTTGGTTTTGTTTCTTTGATAGTAATTTTTTCAGCTTTATTTATATCACCCTTATCGTTAAATAAGTAAAGTTCTTTATTAGTCAATTTATCAACATCGATTGAAGTATTAGCAGTTCAAAAGTTTTTATTTAAATCTTTATAATTACCCATAATTGCATCTTTTAATTTATAGTTAAATTTATTTACCCTAACATCAGCGAGTTTGATGAATTTATTTTTAGTTCTATCTCAATAACCAAGATATTTATTTTTATTTTTATCTCCATCACAGAAACCACCTATTTTGACTTTCCTAATGTTTATTGATGGGTGATATTCACTACTACTTATTACTTTAGAATTATTTTCGAATTGAATAAAACTAATTTTAATATCATCAGTTTTTCCTTCAATCTTCATTAACTCATTGTATATCTCTGTTGCAGGAATTGTTTCTTTGCTTGAGCTTTGAGTATTATCATGATTAACTCTTGGAACAAAAGGAGCATCTTTCATATAGAATTGCATGTCTTTATTATCTGAATTTCATCTAATATTTTCATACATAATTCTATCTCTTAAAAATCCTGTGGCATAACTATTGTCTCCATTATGTATTCATCCTTTACCATCAATTAAGGGGTTATTGCTTTTATTATTATAATGAATAGGATAACGAGGTTTAAAAGAAATTTGTTCCATTTTTCTAGCAAAGAGCTCTTCCATTGAATAGTAATAATTTAAATCATTATCAGTAATAGGTTCGCTATTTTTGACATACGATTTAAATGGATAAAATACATCATGGTTAATTGATGAAATTAAATTATAATTACCTTTTAAATTTATTTGCTCAAATATAGTTTTAGCATCGTAATTAGCTTGGAGCAATGTTTTGTCACTAAAGTTATTCTTATCTACACTTTCGTTATATAGATTTTCTTTTCATACCTTATAAAAATCAGCATTTCAATATTCCTTATTTAAATCATTTTTAACATTAATTTCTACAACTTTACTTGAAGAAGCTGACTCACCATTTCTAGGTGCTGGATTTGAAGTTAGATATGAATGAGCTATAAAGTGATTATATTCATGAAAGATAGTCTCCATTAATAATTCAAACTTTGCTTCAGTATAAGCTCTATTAGTTAGAGGTATATTTTTTGAACCAAATAATTGATCTCTAATTCCTTCAGTGTTAATAAAGATCTTGTTAACTGCTCCAAGAAAGACTCCATTATTATCTTTTGAAATAAAGTTTCTATCATCTATAACGATATCATTTAAAGCAATAACTTCTGGTCCATAAGGCAACTCATCTTTTAATCTAACGATAAAAGCATCAAGCTCATCTTGAGTTAGAAATGCCTCTTGATCGTTATTATAAGCAACTTTAACATTAAAATATTTATCAAACTTAGCTGAGAGATAAGAGTATTCAATTAATTTTTGATCCTTCTCTTCGTCTTGAGTAAGTAATAGATAAATACCAACTCCACTACCTGTGGCAGCTATTATTCCTATCGATATTCAAAACCATTTTGAATCAACTATTAATTTAAACATTCCTTTTTTCATATCGATATTATAAAGTATTATATTAATATGAGATTACGTAAAGATCCAAATGCAATGGAAAAATTAAAAGATACTTCATTCTTAGTCACATCAATCCCTATAAAGGTTGATAAAGATACTATTATCGAAATTGGTATGGGTAAAGGTGAAATGATTACTGAGCTTGCCAAAGAGAATAAAGATAAAAAATATATCGGCATCGAGAAATATCCTACCGTTGCTCTTAAAGCAGCAAGAAGAGCTGAAAGCAATGATTTAAAAAACTTTAGAATCGTAGTTGAAGATGTAAAGAACTTAAAAGATATTATTAAAGGTCAGGTAGAAACCATTTGACTAACTTTCTCAGATCCTTGACCTAAGGCTCGCCATTATAAAAGACGACTAACATATAAATACTTTCTAGAGCTATATAAAGATATTCTTGTGCCTGAAGGAAAGATAAGATTTAAAACAGATAACGATATTTTATTTGAATGATCGATTGATTCTCTTAAAGAAAATGGATGAAAGCTTAAAAATATTACACGAGATTTTCATAATCATAAATCTTCTAAAGATAATGTTATGACTGGTTATGAACTTAAATGATCTTCTCAAGGTAAAAACATTAATTATCTAGAAGCATATAAAAAGGTAAAAAAAGAATTAATAACCTAATCACCAAAGTTTAATATAGTTATTGTGATTATATTATTTTTTTCTTTTACAATTATTATATGAAGTTATTAGATGGAAGAGTTGCAGCAAAGGCAATCGAAGATAAGTTAAAAGAAGAGATTAAAAATAGAGATACTTTAACTCTTGGAATTTTTCAAGTTGGAGATAATCCTGCATCTAATAAATATATTTCGACCAAAGTCCAAAAAGCTAATTCTCTTGGTATTAAAACAGAAGTAATTAAAGTTAGTGAAGAGATAAGTAATGAGAGTCTTAAAGAACTTATTAATAAAAAGTGCAAGGATTTTGATGGAGCTATACTTCAACTTCCAATTTCTAAGCACCTTAACACTAGAGAGATGTTAAATGCTATTGCTATAGAAAAAGATGTTGATGGACTAAATTCTTTAAACAAAAAAGTAGTACCAGCAACTCCAAGAGGAATATTAGATCTCTTAAGTTTTTATGAAATATCTTTTAAAGATAAAATAATAGGAGTTGTAGGTCAATCAAATCTAGTTGGCAAGCCCTTAGCTGATGCTATTGAATCTCAAGGTTTTAAAGTAAGAAGGTTTGATCTCAAAACTGGAATAAAAGGAACAGAAGAATGCGATATTCTAATCGTTGCCGCTGGTAGTCACAATCTTATTGGAAAAGAGAATGTTAAAGAAAATGCAACTATAGTAGATGTAGGAATAAACACTTTAAGTAATAAAAAGATCGAAGGAGATGTTAACTTTAACGAGGTTAAAGATAAAGTTAGCGCTATTTCACCTGTTCCTGGTGGTGTAGGACCAATGACTGTTATTTCTTTAATATCTAATCTTGTAGAAATAAATAAATAAAAGCACAAGCTATTGCCTGTACTTTTGTGGTCATCTAAAGATGATATTTTGCACCGATAAGCCGCGTTCTGTCGAGTCCAATCATTTATCTAGGCATTGCCTCTATAGCTTAGTTCATTTCCTTTGCTACAGTTCCCCTACCAAATTTGGGTTTCTAGCTCGTGGAGTTTACCGCGTTTCACCTCTACTTAAAGAGCTCGTCTCTGTGGCACTAGTCGGTCCAGGCCTAAGTTTATTAGACTTAGCACGAACACTACTTGCATCGCAGCAAGTGCTAGCGCGGACTTTCCTCTACACTAAGTGCAGCGATTGGATAGTGCTTTGTAATTATAAGTAAAAAAAATCTTAATATATAATAAATATATGAACTTAAGCACAGAAATAACGTTATGAAGCATCTCACTTTCTTTAGCTACCTTTGGATCTATCTTTGGTATCATTGCTGCTGTTAACTCAAAAAAGGCTAATAAAAAGTTAACAGAGCTTATTGCTACCACTTGAATTACCGAAGAGTCTGAGAAGTTGTTTTTTTACAATATCAAAAATATTCTAAAAGAAAATGTTCAAACTCTTTCGGCATTGAAAGAACCTAATTGCACCTATCATAAATATAATCAACATGGAGCTTATACGCGATTAAATCCTGTTTCTAAGGTAGTTATTACTTCACTAAAAAATACTGAATTTTCTGAACTAATGGATTTTTATATTAAATGTAAAAAGAAACAAGATGAAGAATTTGCTTTAGTTATTGATAATAATTTTGAAATTCTAAATAAAAGAATAAAAATCGATATCGAAATGATTGAAAAACTTATTAAATATCACAAACATATTAATCTGCAATCTAAGCTAATAATGAGAAAATACGTTGAAGCAACTCAATAATGTTTTTTTCTTTATAATATTAATATTAAGATACATTAACTAAAGAAAGTGTTTATAGAGACCCAGGACGGTGGAAGCTGGGAATAACTCTTTAGTTAATACTACTTATGTAAAAAAATAAATATTAAAGAGAGTCCTTTAAGGGTGGTACGTTGGCCCCTTAAAACACTCTTTTTTATATAGAAAGGAAATATATGGCAAAAGCTAAAGAAAAGTTAGAAAATCTCTCAAGAGAAGAATTAATAAATGTTGCACAACATTTAGATATGTATAAACCTGAAGAGCAAAGCAGAGAGGATCTTATTAAACATATCTTAATAATTAAGGGAGATAAAAAAACAATTAATAACACTACAGTTTCTGGTGTAAAGATGAAATTGACTAGAAGAACTGTTCTTTATCATGCAATGTTTATCTCTTTTATCATGATATCTATAACAATAACTCTTAGCATTTTAGTAA
>CAYTOW010000031.1:0-7454 GCA_964439655.1 uncultured Mycoplasmataceae bacterium | reverse complement strand
AGTTTATCACGATAAAGGAAATGTTAACTTTTCTTTTATTACTGATAATAAAGCAAACAGCTATAAAGACTTTCTAGAACCAATAATTAAGTTTTTAAATAGCATTGGCGTTAATGCAGAGTTTAAAGGTAAAAATGATGTTGTAGTTGATGGGTATAAAATATCAGGTAATGCCCAGTATAAACACAAAGGTAGAATGTTTCATCACGGAACACTTCTATTTGATGTAGATCTTACTAAGCTAGGAAAGGCATTAAAACCTCACCCATTAAAACTACAATCAAAAGGAATTAAATCTGCTAGAGCAAGGGTTAAGAATATTAAAGAGTTTATAAAAGAAGATATCTCTGCTGAAAAGTTCATGAATCTACTATTTGATTTTATAGATGGAGAAGAGCTCGATGTTACTAGCTATAAAGTAAACGAAGTTAAAGCACTTGAGAATGTGAGAAAATCACATGATTGAAACTTTGGTAAAAGTCCTGAGTATGACATTCTTTTAGAAGATAAATTCGATGGAGGATTAGTATCACTTTGACTTAATATTAAAAATGGGAAAATCAAAGATATTAAATTTACAGGTGACTTCATGTCCTCAACAGACTTTGAAGAGATAAACAAATTATTTATAGATCAAAAATTTACTATCGATAATGTTGAAAGCATACTTACATCAATTGAAAACTTCCAAGATTATTTTGGAGTAGTAACTAAAGAAGAGTTGTTATCTTTATTTAAACAAATAGACTTAAAATAAATTAAATAACATGTGCTATAGAAGACATGTTTTTTAATCTCTATTACTTATTTAAGCAAGTCGTAATTATTTAAAGTAATAAATTAAGTACTGACTCTTTTGTTATAAATAATCTTTTTCTTTATTTCCATTAAATACTTTATCAATTATTCCGCCACCTAGAACATAATCTCCATCATAAAAAACAGCTTGTTGACCAGGAGTTACTGCTTCAAACTTTTCTGGATAAATAACTTCAATACTTTTGTTGTTTAAAAATTTAATAGAAGCTTTAATTGAATCAGACTTATATCTAAATTTGACTTGAATATCCTTCATATCCTTTTTATCAACATATCAATTGATATTTTTAATAATTGCTTTATCCGACATAAGAAAAGATTTATCTGAAGCTGGAGCTGCATAGATGATTCTTTTAGATAAATTATGACCTGCAACATAATAGGGCTGAGACATTCCGCCAAGGTTCAAACCTTTACGTTGTCCAATAGTATAGTACATAGCGCCATTGTGGGTACCAATTTTTTTATTAGTAGTAATATCGATAATATCACCAGGTTTAGCAGGGATGTAATTTTGGATGAATTCTTTAAAGTTTCTTTCTCCAATAAAACATATTCCAGTGGAATCTTTTTTATCAGCTACGATTAGTTTTTTTTCTTTTGCTATCCTTCTTACTTCACTTTTCTTTAACTTAGCTAAAGGAAAGATTACTCTCCTAAGAATATCTCTCTTTACTTGAACTAAAAAATAAGTTTGATCTTTTCATGAATCTAATGGTTTTTTAAGTTGCCCATCTTCAATATCAGCATAATGACCAGTTGCAATAAAATCAACATCCTCAATATTTTTATCGATTCACTTACGAAGTGAACCAAATTTAATATATTGATTACAAAGAATATCAGGATTTGGAGTTCTTCCTTTTTTATATTGTTTAATCATATCTTTAAAAACATTGTTTCAATATTCTTTAGTAAAGTCTACAATTTTAACTTCAATCCCTATTTGTTTTGCAACTTCTTGAACATCATTTCAATCCTGTATTCCAGGACAAACAGATGAACCTAAGTTAGGATTACCAAGGACATCATTATTTGCTTCAGGGTCTCAGTTACGCATAAAAACACCAATGACTTCATGTCCTTGATCCTTAAGAATTTGTGCTGTTACTGATGAATCAACTCCACCACTCATACCCACTACTATTTTTGCCATATAGACATTATATATAATTACATCTTATTAAGACTTCCTTAATATTTAAGAGAATTAAATTAGTTTTTTTATTGCATTAATTCCACCATTAATTTGAATTAAATTTACATATCCTTTTTTTCATAATTCCCTTATTACTACTTCTGTTCAAGAACCTAGGGAACAAACGATATAAAAAAGCTCATCCTTATTTATATATTTTTCTGGTTTTAAAACAAGGTCATTAAATGGAACATTTTTAGAACCTTCCAAATTAAATTTTTTAAATGCTTTTCTTGGTCTTATATCGATGATATTAATATCCTTAGCATTTTCCTTTGCTCATTCTGCTTCAACTGTTTGAATCATATTATCTTACTCCTTAAGTATGTCTTGCTTTAATAATTATATAAAAAAAGCACAAATGTGCTTTGGTGATTTTACAAATGGTGGGAACGAATGGATTTGAACCATCGACCTCACGATTATCAGTCGTGTGCTCTAACCAACTGAGCTACGCTCCCATAAGAAAGCCAAAAGGCTTATAAAAATATAATTAACGTTTTGAGAATTGTCTTGCTCTACGAGCTTTTCTAAGTCCAGGTTTCTTACGCTCTTTAACTCTAGCATCTCTTGTAAGAAGCCCTGCAGATTTAAGAGTAGGTCTATAATCTTTAGAAGATTCGATAAGAGCTCTTGCTATTCCAAGTCTAATTGCTCCAGCTTGTCCAGCAAGGCCTCCACCTTTAACATTTACATTAATATCAAAAGTCCCTTTAGTTTTAGTTACCTCTAGAGCTTGTTCAGCATCTTGAAGTAGAATGTCTGACATTAAATAGTCTCTTGCCGGTCTTTTATTAATAGTAAATTTACCTTTACCTGGAGTAATAATAACTCTTGCTGTTGAAGACTTACGTCTACCTAAACCTCTATACGATACTTTTTTAGCCATTATTTAACCTCCAATTTCTTAGGTTTTTGAGCCTCTTGCTCATGTGTCTCACCTGCATATACATACAAGTTTCTAAATTGTTGCGATCCTAATCTAGAATGTGGAAGCATACCTTTAATAGCTTTTTCAACTATAGCAGTAGGTTTCTTCTTTCTAAGAGTAGCTGCATTTATAACTTTCAGTCCACCAGGATATCCTGAGTGTGAATAGTATTTTTTATCTTCTTCTTTATTGGCAGTTAAAACTACTTTTTCTGCATTAATAACGATAATATTATCTCCCATATCAACATTAGGTGTAAAAGTTGGTTTATGTTTACCCCTAAGATATGTAGCAGCTAATGTAGCAAGTTTTCCTAATGTAACGCCTTTAGCATCAATTACGAATCAATCTTTTTTAACTTCCTTGTGTTTAACGATTGTTGTTTGTCTCATTGTTTTCTCCTTATTTAAGTTTTAACGGGACTTTAATAAGCGAAAATATTATAACAATTCCAACATGAAAAATGAAATATTATTTATTAAAATCATGCTAAAGCTGAGTGGATCTATAAAAGAAAAAATAAAGGTAATAGATAATAATAGAAATAATATAATTATTAAGAATAATGGAATGTTGGTGCAGCAATAAATACATACGTTATTCGAATAAAGGAGAATAATGATAAAAATAAAATCACCGTTTAAATCACCATATAAAAACTTATCTTTAGAAGAAATATTATTAAAGGATCAGAGCATTAAGGATGATATTTTTATGCTTTATCAAAACGAGAATACAATAGTTTTTGGAAGAAACCAAAATGTATTAGCTGAAGTAGATATCGATTATGTTAAGAAGGAAAATATTAATTTAATAAGAAGAGTTTCTGGTGGTGGAACAGTTTATCACGATAAAGGAAATGTTAACTTTTCTTTTATTACTGATAATAAAGCAGATAGTTATAAAGACTTTCTAGAACCAATAATAAAGTTTTTAAATAGTATTGGTGTTAATGCAGAGTTTAAGGGTAAAAATGATATTGTGGTTGATGGATATAAGATATCAGGCAATGCTCAGTATAAATACAAGAATAGAATGTTTCATCATGGGACTCTTTTATTTGATGTAGATATGACTAAACTTGGTAAGGCACTAAAACCACATCCATTAAAACTACAATCAAAAGGAATAAAGTCAGCTAGAGCAAGAGTTAAGAATATCAAAGAGTTTATAAAAGAAGATATGCCAGTTGAAAAGTTTATCGAACTACTATTTGATTTTATAGATGGAAAAGAGTTTGATGTTACTAATTACAAGGTAGATGAAGTTAGAGCTCTTGCAAACATTAGAAAATCACATGTTTGAAACTTTGGTAAAAACCCTGAGTATGATGTTCTTTTAGAAGATAAATTCGATGGAGGATTAGTATCACTTTGACTTAATATTAAAAATGGGAAAATCAAAGATATTAAATTTACAGGTGACTTCATGTCCTCAACAGACTTTGAAGAGATAAACAAATTATTTATAGATCAAAAATTTACTATCAATAATGTTGAAAGGATACTTACATCAATTGAGAACTTCCAAGATTATTTTGGAGTAGTAACTAAAGAAGAGTTGCTATCTTTATTTAAACGAATAGACTTAAATTAAATAACATGTGCTATAGAAGCCATGTTTTTTTAACCCTAATTACAATAGTTAAGTACATCCACAAAATATGGATAAATATTAATAGTTACTAATGTAACATGTAAGTTACCTATTTATGTAACATTGAAGTTACATTAGTGTATAATTTATCTATAAATATAAATTAAAGGCTAAGGGTGAGATATGGAAAAAGAAAAAATTATCAAAATTTCTAATAAAAATATAAAAAAAGTATTAGATGAAAATAAAAAAGATATAACTGGTTTTCATAAAAGAGAAATAAGTAAATTAATAAATAGTAATAAAAACAATGTAGTGATAGGTTTAAGACGGATTGGAAAAACACAACTCTTGAAAGAGATTATTAAATCACTTTACAACTCTAATGAACTATTACCTCAAGAAAATAAAGAGGATGAAAGAGATGAGGAGATTGACATTTCAATAGATAATAAAAGTATTGGAGTTAGTGATTTTAGAACTTCAGATATTACTTTAATACAAAATAAAATACTATATTTAAAATTAGACTCAATTGATTTTGAAGTTTTAACTATGAAAGAAAAAAATGATTTCTTAATTAATCTTAGAGATCTTGTTGTTAATGGAGAATACTTATTATTACTTTTAGATGAGGTTCAGGCAATACCACATTGAGCTAAATTATTAAAAGATATTATCGATGAAAATAGTAAGATGAAACCCCTAAGATTTATTGCAACAGGATCAAATTCAAATGAGTTGATTGAAAAGAATGAACATGGAATTGATAGATGAAGTAATTTGATCTTTGGAATTCCTTCATTTGACGAAATGGAGGTTATTACTAATAAAGATTTAAGTCTTTCAAGTTATATAGATTGAGAGCATTTTCCATCATTTTCAAAAGATGAATATGATGAGTTAGTTTATGACTTTGTTATTGAAAAAGCATTCGCTAGTACAAAACACAATAAGGCAACTTTATTAAAAGTATTAAAATCAACTGTAAAGCATATAGGTCAGGAAGTTAATCCTAATAAAATTTCATCAGACTCTGGAATTAATAAAACTCATATGAAAGATTATATTTTTAATTTAGAAAGAGCTCAACTTGTTTTTAAATTAAATAATTTTCATGATGCTAATTCTAATTTTAAATTAATAAGTCTAATTCCCAGTTTATTTAGATTGTTCATTGGAAGTAAATTTGAGAAATTATCTAATGAAGAAAAAGGACATTTATTTGAAAACTTCGTCATTATTCAAATACTTAACAAATTAACTTTATTCTCTTCAAGAGTAGATCTTTCATATTATAGAAATAAAGAAGGAGAGGAAATAGATTTAGTTTTAAAAAACTTTGCTATTGAAATAAAATATAAAAAAGATATCAACATAAACGATCTTAGAAAATATGCGAGTATCGCTAAGAAGATTAGTTTATCGACATTAATAATTATTTATTGTGGTAAGACACAAACAGAAAGAACAATAGATGGGATAAAAGTAAAAGTCTTAAATTGAAAGGATATTAAAAATGTTAAATGATGATAAGCAAAATATAGAACGTTTCATTGCAAAGGCAATGAGAGAGAATAAAAGTAAAAGAGTTCCTAATACTGAAAATGCTGGTTTTGATGTATATAATAATGCTTGAGCAATGGCAATTGCTGTTGATATGGTTGATTTTAAAAAGGTGCTTAGTTATTATAAAAGATGAGCAATTATCAGAATTATTCAAGGTTTTACTAATACAGTAATTAGAGCTGCCAAAAAAGATAATGAAAATTTTGTTGATGCTTATGTGAATGGCGATCAAGTAATAGTAATTTTAAGAGCAGAAACAAAGTCTAAAATTAAGGATAATCTCGATACTGCAATTTTAATAAATTCTATAGTTAATTATTTATTTCCAACATTAATGAGAGAAAATGGATATGATAAGGAAGTATATTTCGGTATAGGTCTTTCTCTTTCAAGTGACAACTCTTTAATAAAATATGGAGAAAGAAAGTCTATAAAACATTCATTTTTTACAACGATGGGAACAGCAATTAATAATGCCTCAATTTTGAGTAATATTGCAAACAGAGGTTATCCACAAATATTAATGAACAATTCAATAGCTTATAATTTATATGATGATAAGGAATGGTCTAAATGAATAGAAAAAAAATGAATTAAGGAAGTATTTTTATATGACGAGGAAATTGAAGGTAGAATTTGAGGTGTAAATATTAGATATAATGAATATGATAATTATGGAAAAAATAAATAAAGATGATCAAATAGAAACCTATGAAGATTTAAAATTTAAGTTACAAGAATCAAAACAGGAATTAATGCAAGCTGATAACAAAGTGGGTTGACTTGCTACAATTCTTTCTTTGATTATTACTTCACTAGTTGCAATAAATATTCATTTCGCTTCATTAATAAGTTATTTTTTATGATTTGACTTATCAACACCAGTAATTTCATTACTTTTGATTTTATTTGCCTTAACTCCTAAAGTACCTGTGAGACAAAAAGGTAGTTTTAATCCCAAGGAAGATTTATATAATTTCTCAAAAACTAAATTCTCAAAAAAAGATTTTTTATATAGTGATTTCATGATCAATAACGATAAAGAATTACAAATTAGCTCTTTAATAGATTCAGTAAAAATTTATTCTAACTTAGCAAGGCGCAAATATATAATGATAAAGATATCAATCATTATCTTGTTTTTACCATTAAGTATATTACTTGAGCGTATTCCCGTTATTATTAACAAATTAAAGAATATCTATCATAAGCATAGAAGTTTCTAGAGGCAAATAATGCAAAGACTAGACAACATAGTCACTAAAAACAATCTATCAGAGTAAAGGCTTAGTTCTTTACTTTTTAATTATAAATTCCTAAAACTTTAGGAAAAACAGGGTA
>CAYTOW010000030.1:5624-7631 GCA_964439655.1 uncultured Mycoplasmataceae bacterium | reverse complement strand
AATTGTAGGTTCAACAGCAGGTATTACTTCACTTAATACATCTATATTCGGTGGTATTGCTGTTGGAGCAGTTGTTTCATATCTATACAACAAGTTCCACACAATTCAATTACCTCAAATGATTTCATTCTTTGGTGGTAAAAGATTTGTACCGCTAGTAGTTATTCTAGCAATGATACCTATGGCATTTATATTCTTATTATTATGACCATATGTAGGATTTGGACTATCAAAATTTGGTAGTGCAATCGGAAACCTTAAAGGTGGAGAATCATTCATCTTTGGAGTTATTGAAAGATCATTAATTCCATTCGGACTTCATCATGCATTTTATGCACCTCTATGATGAACTAGTGCTGGTGGAGACACACAAACAGAATTAGTTAACTGAATGGGTAATATTTCAGGCTCAGAAACTCATGCATGAATGTCAAATGTATTTGTAGGTACTGGTAGCAACAAAGAATTATTATCAAAAATTATTAGTAAAAACCCTGATAAATGACAAGGTGACTCATATACATGACTTGCAGCTAATGGATTAAGTTCAGACGTAATTTCATGAACTGCAGCAGGAAAAGTTAATGATGCTGGTTCATTACCTGTCTTTGACTTCTTTAATGATAAATTAAATCTTAAATTAGGTAGATTCATGCAAGGGAAATTCTCATTCATGATCTTTGCCCTACCAGCAGCAGCAGCTGCAATGGTAATGGCAGCGCCTAAAGAAAACCGTAAGATGGCACTTGGAACAATATTCCCAGCTGCACTTACATCATTCGTAACTGGTGTTACAGAACCAATTGAATTTACATTCTTATTCTTAGCACCATGACTATTCTGAGGATTCCATGCTATTATGGCTGGACTATCATTCCTAGCAATGACACTAGTTGGTGCTCATGTAGGTATGACATTCTCAGGAGGTATTATGGACCTTATTATCTATGGAGCACTTCCATTTGGTAAAGGTACAGACTTCTGATGAGCAATTGTATTTGGAGTAGCATTAATGCCGCTATACTATGTGGTGTTCTACTTCGCAATTACAAAACTTAATTTAGAGACACCTGGTAGAGGGTCAAATACTAAATTATTTACTAAAGCAGACTTCAGAAACAAAAGAGGAGGAAGCTTTTCTCCTCAAAGTCAAGCTATCGTAGCCGCTTATGGTGGTTGAGATAACATTGCAAAATTTGCTAACTGTGCTACAAGACTTAGATACGACGTTATCGATGGATCTAAAGTTGATGAAGCAGCTCTAAAAGCAGCTGGAGCAGTGGGTGTTTCAAGAACTTCTAATACTCATGTTCAAGCTATTATGGGGCCACAAGCTGAACAAATAAATGTAAACATTAAAGCAAATATTGGAGCTGAACTTTCTAGCACTTCTAACGTAAGCGTTAAAAAAGCTAAAGTAGTTTCAGCTTCACAAGTTATTAAAGGTATTACTTCTGGAACAGTAAAAGCACTTTCATCAATGGACAATGGAGCTTTTGCAGCTATGGGTAAAGGGGTAGCAATATCACCTGAATCTAGAACTGGAAAACAATCATTCTATGCACCATTTGATGGAGATGTAACACTTGTATTTAGAGGTGGACATGCTTATGGATTCAAAGCTTCTAATGGCGTTGAAGTACTTATTCACATCGGTGTTGACTCAGTTAATGCTAATGGAAAAGGTATTAAATCAGCTATTAAGCAAGGTTCAAAAGTTAAAGCTGGAGATTTAATTGCAACAGTTGATATGGCTGAACTTGCTAAACATGCTAAATCACTAGAAACAGCTGTTGTTGTTACTTCAGGACAAAATATCACAGATATTGCGAAAGGAAAAGTGACAAAAGCTACTAAGCTATTTGTTACTAAATAATTATGGATATAAAGAAATTTAATAAATACTTTTTTAAGTTTGGAATATTCGCACTTATTGCTTTAGTCTTAATTGGTGCAGGTATGGTTGCCGCAGGGCACACTCTACTAGAACCTAAAAAAGATCTAGGT
>CAYTOW010000030.1:0-5524 GCA_964439655.1 uncultured Mycoplasmataceae bacterium | reverse complement strand
GGAGGAATTATTGCTGGTATCTTTGGACTAGGATTTGTTGGTGGAGTTTCATACTGAACATATCTAAATAAAGATAGAGTCGCTAATACAAAAACTATTCTTCTTCTTGTATTACTATTCTCATTCTTTATAATTACAATTACAACTACAGCATTAGTAATAAGTAAAGATGATGCTTATGCACCATTAACATGAACTACATTAGCATTAGGATCAGCATTACTATGATCATTCCCTATTATGAATGCAAAAATAGCTGTTCAATAAAAAATACAATTAATAATTTAAAAAAGATATCTACACTTGTTGTAGGTATTTTTCTTTATCTAAATTTAATTTATAATTAAGTTATGAAAAAATTAATAGGACAATATAACGGATTAATAGGAGGCGGAACACCAAATAATTTAAATAATCCTAATGTTGATAAATCTCATACACTATTAGGGCTTCCAGAATGAGCAGGGTATACTTTTGGGTCTATATTTATAGTATTGGGAATTTTAATTATTCTTTTATATAAAAAGTCTAAAGAGAAGGCTAATTTATATAGAAAGCGTCAGATGGAGGAATATAAAAAACTGCACCCAAAATCAAAAGCTACTTATTCTCAAACTGGAATGTTTTTACCTGCATGAGAAAAAGCTAAATTATTTGCTCCAATCCTTTTTGGTTCTATATTTATCATTATTGGGATCGCATGAATGGCGGGTAAAACAATCTTTTCAGTATAAATATTTTTATAATAAAAGTTTGTAACCTTATTACTTTAACTTTAGAACAATTACTTTTGTTCTTTTTATATTTATGTGCTGGATCAGACAGTCTCCTTCTATTTAAGATTAATAAATATTATATTAGAGCAAGAAGATAAACTTTCTTTTGCTAAAAATAAGTTTTGCCTATTTTTTCAATTCTTATTAATAGAGTATAATTTATTTGGGCATATGATGTTTTTGCCCTTCCATTATATATGGAAAGAAATTAGAAAGGACAATATGCAATATTTAAAAAATGTTGGACGTTTTTTTGTTTCTAAAACATTTATCAAGATTTCACTTGTTACTATAATATTCCTAGCATTTACAGCTACTATGGCTGCAGCATTAGATGAAAAATTAACTCTAGTGCCACATATTCTAGGTCTTGTTGCAGTATCAATGGGTCTTGCTTCTGTTCTTTTAAGCATTATAGACGTCATTACACGAAAATTCAATAAGACATATTTTGCCTTTAGAGAAGGGAGGGTTGGTTATTGACTATTCTACGGTATTTATGTAACTGTACTTGTAATCGTTTTAACTTTTACAATCGTTGCATTAGTAGGAAATAGTCTTTAATTAAAAATTATGAATAAAACTAAAAAAGTTAAAAGTAATCGTTTTCAAAATTTTCTTGATAACAAATTCATCCCCTTTGCAGGTAAAATAGGTAATCAAAGACACCTATCTTCAATTCGTGATGGGTTTGCAATTTTTACACCGATGTTAATTCTTGGTGCACTTTCAATTCTATGAACTTCTGTATTATTCCCTACAGGTGGCGATATTACTAAATCTACACTTCCAGGGTTATGATCAGCTTTCAATGGATATCAACCTACTGGTATTTATATTAGTAATTACTACGAATTTATGAATGCCATAATGGCTCATATAGGAGAGGCGACAATTGATTTCATGGCAGTATATGCTGCGCTTTCAATTTCATATTTCTTAGCACAATCAAGAAATAGTGATGCACCATTTATTGCTGCATTAGTTTCGCTAGCTTCATTTGTTGCTGTAACCGGTTTTGATGACGGTACAGATTGATTTGGGTCAAGAGGACTTATCGTTGCGATTATTATTTCGCTACTAAGTACTGAATTATTTGTTTGACTTTCAAAAGGAGATAAATTAGCTATTAAGATGCCAGCTGGTGTTCCACCTGCTGTTTCTAGAGCTTTTGGTAAATTATTCCCTGCATTACTTACTGTTATAGTATTTGCTGGGGCTTCAGCTGTTATGTGATCTGGATACCATTTCTCTGGCACTCAACTTATAACAGGTACAGAACCTGGACTTCAAATTAAGGATGGTACAACTCTAGTACTTACTGATCAAGAACATATGGACGCATTTGGTAGTCTACTAGGTATTGAGACTGCAGGTGAACATTTATCAGTACAAGAGCTTAATCAAAATCTAGGAGGCGATTGATCTTTAGCAGATAATGCTAACCATATTGCTGTTACTACTACTGGATTTGCAATATCATACGATGAAGACCTTACTGGTGCAGTGGCAAACTTCAATAAACTTTTTGATCCTACAATTACTGGTTCTAAAGCCACTGTTATTGGTGGTGGGATTACTGGTGAAGCTCAAAAAGTATATTCAGATAATGTATTTATTACTTCAGCTGTATATTCATGAGTTGTTTCACCATTCATTTCTGCAGCTTCATCTAAATCAGGAGGTTTAGGAATAGCTCTTGCTTACGTATTCCTAATCTCATTCTTCTGATTCTTCGGATTACATGGAGATAACATTTGTGAAGGAGCTTTTGCACCTTTATGACTAATTCTTTATGTACAAAACGTTAATGGGGCAGATAATATATTTGTGTATGGAACATTCGTTGCATACGTGTCTCTTGGTGGTTGAGCAGCAACATTAGCTCTACTTGGGGCAACACTTATATTTAGAACTAAAGGTGCTCCAGAAAGAGAAGTAGCAAAATTTGCTATTGCTCCAGGTATCTTTGAAATAAATGAACCTGTTACTTTTGGATACCCATTAGTACTTAACGTAATGTTAATAATTCCTATCTTATTAGTAATGCCATCTCTAGTAGTTTCAACTTACTTTGGTATTGGTTACTACGGAGTTCCTCCAGTTACAATTCTAGTTCCTTGAACAACACCTCCAGGACTTGGTGCTCTAATCGCATCTAGATCTCCTTGAGGATTGCTTCTTGCTCTGGCTAACTTGGGAATAGCATTTGTTATTTGAACACCATTTGTTATTTTAATGAACTTCAGAGACTTAAGAGCTAAAAGACTAGAGGCTAAAACTAAAGATGTTTCAACTAACGAAGAAACTGAAAAAGTTCAAGCTTAATTATTATTAAGAATTAAGAATTATATTTAAACATCAGCATTTATGTTGGTGTTTTCTTTTTATTCCACTTTGACTTATAACAGATAAAAAGTAGTCAATTAAGACTACTCTTTTATATTTAATTTCCTCCAAATTTATCAAAGCCTCATTTAATTTTTTTAATCTTATTTTTTTGCTTTACAATTAAGAGAATATTATCATCTATATTTTCCTTAACGATTGCTCCAGGACTAATAGCACTTTCATTCCCAATAATTACTCCTGGAAGTGTTAATGTCCCAACTCCTGTACGAACATAATTTCCAATAAAGCAAGGATATATTGTCTCACCACTAAATCTTAGCTTCTGAACTTTAAAAAGAGGATTTTTATCGTTAAATTTTAATGCACCAATAAAAGTTCCTGCCCCAATTTCACAACCTCTACCAATCATTGCATTAATTTCTGAATAATGAACTATTGAAATATTTTCCATTAAAAATCCTTCAATATCAGCATGGAACCCTATTTTTGTTCCCTCACCCAAATGAGTGTTATCTCTTATTATTGCTCCATCAGTTACTTTTACATCTTTACCAATATAACAATTATCTCCAATAGTTGATCTTTTATCAATAAAGACCCCTTCTTCGATAAAGCAATTTCTACCAATGTTAGCTCCTTTTTCTATAGTAGCTTTATTACTAATAGATTCTTTCTCTTTCATTTCAATAAAGAATGACTTTGCAATGTCTCATGGGAGTATTATATTTTCTCAATTCTTAGACTTAATAACATTAACACTAGCTCCCTTTTCTAATATCATATTAATTGAATTAGCTATAAGCATTTTATTTGATGGTGGCACGCCAATAGAAAGATTAATAAAATCAGAATTGCCATGTTCAAGGAACTTAATAAATTTATTCTTAATAAAATAAACATTAGCAATTTTTGAATCTACATAATGTGATCTTGGATTAAGAAATATTTTATTCTTTTCAGAGTTAAAAGAAAGACCAGTTTGTAGAATTGCTTTATCTTTAGACTTTTTAATTAATAGTGAGACATCTTCCTTTGTAATAAATTTTTTCATATCAAAAGATGTTGCTATAAAAGTCGATGCATCGTAGATTAGAAAATCATTATCTGTTTTATTATTCTCAACTCATTTTTGGATTGCTTCTATTTCTGAATCAGTTTCTATTTTATGTAAAAATATGTTCTTTTTATCAATAAGATTTTTAATAGAACTTGCATTTATATCGTTATAAATAATATGAATATCATTACTTATTACTTTGGAATTTATTACTGCCTGCTGAAGAAGATTATTGCCACATATACTATTTCTCATCTTACCTTTATAGTTATATGGCCATATTTTATTATCATTATCAATTGCTAATATTATCGTTGTTATTTTTTCTTTTGCCATTTGAACCTCTTTTAAATATTATATATAAACCTATAGATTTAATTCTTAGATTAGAGGTTCTAGAAAACAAAGATTTATTTATAGGAATTGTAAATTCATGATCATTGGTATATAGTTATATAATAGAAAATAGGAAATGAGGGAAGATGAAAAATCAATATACAAAGAATGTTGTTTCAGCAATTAATGAAATTAATAAAGACTCGAAATTTATTAAAGCGGGAGATATTATTGCCCAGGCATATATAGATAAGAAAAGAGTTTATACATTTGGTACAGGACACTCACATATGCTTGGTGAAGAGTTATATGCTAGAGCAGGAGGTTGAAGCTTTATTAAACCAATGTTATTAGATGAGATAACTTTATCCTCACACCCCTATAAGTCTACCTTAATCGAAAGAGTAGACGGCTTTGCCGGTGTTATGCTTGGCTTATTTCCTCTTAATAAGGATGACGTGATAATCATTACTTCAAACTCAGGAAGAAACCCATTAATTGTAGAAATGGCACTTAGAGCTAAAGAAATAGGTGCTAGTGTAATTGCAGTAACTTCTCTTAAACACTCTAATTCAATTACTTCAAGACATAAGTCTGGAAAGTTATTAAAAGATGTTGCTGATTTAGTAATAGATAACAAAGCTCCTTCTGGAGATGCAACTATTAAAGTAGGCTCATCTATGATTGCTCCCATATCCACTATTACTGATATCTTCATTGCACATCAATTAGTTATTCAAGCGCTTTCAGTTCTTGAGACTAAAGGTATAGATTTTGATGTTTATGTTTCTTCAAACCTTGATAATCAGGACGAACGTAATAAAAAGATAATGGAGGGTAAATAATGAAAACAGGTGTATCACTATATCCAGATCTAATGGAGTGAGATGAAATTTCTAAAAAAGTAAATGAAGTAAAAGAAAAAGGCATTGATATTATTTTTACTAGCATTCAATTAGATAATTTAAATTTTAGTGGACTTAATAATAATTGAGATAATTTT
>CAYTOW010000029.1:0-7747 GCA_964439655.1 uncultured Mycoplasmataceae bacterium | reverse complement strand
TCAGAAAGGTTCTTCAGCAATGCCTCATAAAAAAAATCCTATTTCTTCTGAAAATATTTCTGGACTTTCAAGAGTTCTGAAGGGATATCTTACAAGTGCTATGCAAGATATAGCCTTGTGGCATGAAAGAGATATTTCTCATTCATCTGTTGAAAGAATCATACTTCCCGATGCAAGCACTACACTAGATTATATGATTAGAAGATTTAATGGTGTTCTAAAAAACCTTAGAATTAACGAAAAAAAGATGAAGGAAAACATTTATCTTACTAATGGAGTTATCTTTTCTCAAAGAGCAATGCTTAAAGCTATTAGTGATAAAGACTGATCTAGAGAAAAGGCATATGATATTATTCAACCAATAGCAATGGAGTCGTTTAACAAAAATAAAGATTTTTTAAAACTACTTGTTGAAAAGAATATATTTACTAATGAAGAAATAAAAGAGATATCTTCACTAAAGTATTACTCACAAAATATAGATAAGGTATTTAAAAGGATGTCACTATAATGAAAAAAATAACAGAACTAGAACAAGTAAGAAGAGATAAACTTACGGAAATGAAAAAAGAAAATATTGATGCTTATGCTAGAAATATTACTTTTACTCATACCTCAAAAACTTTAGAAGAGCAATATTCTTCTTTTTCTAAAGATGAGTTACATGAAAAAAAAGAGATCGTTTCAGCAGTAGCTCGTATCTTCTCTACTCGTGGACCATTTGTAATAGGTAAAGATGTGACGGGAGCAATTCAAGCTTATATCCCTAAAGACAACGAAGAAGTTAAAAAGGTAATGAAGTATGTAGACTTGGGAGATATTCTTCTTTTTGAAGGTGAGGTAATGAAAACCAATACAGGAACTCTAACTATAAGAGCTTCTAAAGTTAAGATAGTGACTAAAGCCCTTAGACCTTTACCAGAGAAATTTCATGGACTTAAAGATGTTGAAGAGCGTTATAGAAGAAGATATGTTGATCTTATCGTCAATGAAGAATCTAAAAATGTATTTATAACTCGTGCAAAAATAATGAAAGAAATAAGATCTTATTTTGATGATCTTGGTTACATGGAAGCTGATACACCTGTGCTTCAACCGATTCTTGGTGGAGCTGCTGCCAAACCATTTAAAACACACCACAATGCTTTAGACATGCAATTTTATTTAAGAATAGCTACAGAACTACCTCTTAAGAAATTATTAGTTGGTGGAATCGAAAGGGTATATGAAATTGGTCGTATATTTAGAAATGAAGGGATCGATACTACTCATAATCCTGAATTTACTAGTATTGAATTTTACGAGGCATATTCAAATCTTGAAGGAATGATGGAAAGAACTGAAGCTTTAATTCATAAATTAGCAAAATCAGTTAATAAAGAAGTTGTTACTTTAGGTGATAAAAAAATATATCTAACTAAGAAATTTAAAAGAGTTGATATGGTTGAGGCAGTCGAAAAAGCTATCGGAAAAAATATTAGAGATGCTTCGTTAAAAGAAGCTAAAGCAATTGCTAAAGAATTTAAAATTAAACTTCAACCATACTTTAGAGTAGGTCATATTATTAATGAACTCTTTGAAGAACTTATTGAAGAGACATTAATCCAACCAACTTTTGTATATGGTCATCCAATCGAAATATCACCACTTGCAGCTAAAAATACTAAAGATGAACGTTTTAGTGAGCGTGCTGAGTTATTTATAAATTCTAAAGAGTATGCAAATATGTTTACAGAGCTTAATGACCCAATAGATCAGTTAGAACGTTTCGAGTCACAACTTAAAGAAAAAGAAGCGGGTAACGATGAAGCATCAGAAATAGATTATGATTATATTGAGGCCTTAGAACAAGGAATGCCTCCAGCTGGCGGTTGTGGAATTGGTATCGATAGACTTACAATGCTACTTACTGAAAAAGAATCGATAAGGGAAGTATTATTATTCCCACACCTAAAAGAGAAAGGAAGTAATAAAAATGGTTAAAAGAAAATTATTTGCATTTGATATGGATGGGACTTTATTAAATTCTAAAAATAAAATTCATCCTGAAAATTTAGAAGTTATTAAAGCCGCAAAAAATAGAGGGCATGTTACAGTCCTTGCTTCAGGTCGTTCATACAACGATATCAAAATACCATTTGAAGAACATGGTTATGATCTTTCAATTTTTGATTGAATGGTATGTAATAATGGTGCTTATTTTTACTATATTAAAACTGAAGAGTTTGAATACAAAAGATTTGTAGACCTAAAAGTGATTAAGGAATTAATGAGATTTGGTACAAAACATAATATGTATTTTGCTGTACATAAAGATGGAACCGCCTTTCGTACTGCCTTAGGTGCTGCAAATGAAAAAACTATTGGTGATCCTGATGAGTTTATTGGTAGACATGAGATATTTGAAAAAGAAGGAGTTATTAAGATGGCACTAGAAGGTGGGGTTGTTCAAGCATCACTAAGGGGAAATCCAAAAAATATTCTTGCTGCTGAAAAGTATTTTGAACAATTTAAAGATGATGCTTCAATTGCTGTAGCAAATGAGCTTTATCTTGATGCTAATCCTATTGGTGTTAATAAATTAACAGGAGTAGCCCACATTGCTTCTAAATATGATATTGATATTGAGGATGTTGTTGCTTATGGCGATTCTGGTAACGATGTAGAGATGCTTAAAGGTGTTGGTTATGGTGTAGCAATGGATAATGCTACCGAAGAGGCTAAAGCTGTTGCTGATGAAGTTATTGGAAATAACGATACAAATGCTATATCTCAATCAGTTATAGAGGTTGTCCATGGTGCAAGTAATAAAATTCTCTAAACTAAAAGATTTAGATCCTAATAAAAATTATCTTATCCAGTTTTCTACTAAGTGATGCGGTGATTGTAAAATGATGAAACCTGTTATCGATAATCTTGAGAATTGAGCAAAAGAGAATAATAAAGAGATAACGATAATTGAAGTTGATGCTGAAGAGGCTAATTTATATAGAAATAAAGATTCTGAATGAGATGCTTACAAGGTTCCTTCATTTTATATAGTTAATAAAGGTAAGAAGAAACATATTGGTTATGAATACTTACCAATTGATTTATTTAAAGAAGAAATCGATAAACTAGATTAAGTCAATGACTTAATTTTTATATTAAAATTCCTACTTTTTTAGGAAAAAAGGGGTACTTTTTCCTAAATTTGACAAATTTTTGTCGTTATTGTTATCTAATGTAGATATGTACATTGAAAAACAACAAGACATCAGAGACTGCGGTCTATATCTAATTAAAGCCTTGCATAAGCATTATTATGGAAGGAATCTTTCAATTAACCAATTAAAGCTTTCAGTTAATTATGGACCAAACGGCATTTCAGTTAAAAATCTAGGCTCTCTTGGTGAAGACTTCGGAATTATTATGAGCGCTTATGAAGCAACTCTTACTGAAGTAAGCAAAGAACTAGGCTCACGTGATTTTATAACTATCATTAAAAATGATGGAGAAAATCATTATGTTCTAGCAAGTATAAAAGGACTTTGAGTTTATATAAGTGATTCGATAAACGGTAATTACAAAGTTTCTCTTGAAAACTTTATTAAGATGTATACAGGAATTTTAATTAAAGTTAAAAAAGGTGAATTTGTAAATGAGTATGAAAAAGATCCTACAGTCTTTTCATATTTACAAAACAATAAATCTCTTTTTATATGATTAGTTATCACCGTAATCTTATCGATAATCTTTGCTTTTACCTCGACTATCTTTACAAAAATACTAATGGACAAAGTTATTCCAGGTAGACTTAATAATACTTTAAAAATACTTGTTTTAAGTTTCTCTTGGATAGCTATTCTAAAAGTTCTTAATTCTCTCTTCCATTCTTTCTTACTAAAAAAACTAGGAATACAAATAGAATGAAAACTTACTGATATGTATTTTTATAAACTAAGAAATGGAAAATATAGCGAATTACAAAAACTTACACACAACGATCATTTAAGGAGAATAAACTTAATGCCGTCGATAGCCCACTTTATTTCAAATGTATATTTTTCTATATTTTCAGAAATGATTACGATGATTACATCGATAACCCTTTTAATTTGAATAGACATTGAGCTTTTTGCTATCACTATGGCAGCTACTTTTCTTGTTGTATTAATTTCACTAATATCACAAGTAGCAATTAAAGGGAAATACGATACTCTGCTTAATTCAAATATGAGATACTACGATGCTACTATGGAAAACGTTAGATCTTTAGATGATTTAAGAGCACCAAGACTTAAGCATAAATTAATAAATAAACAAGTAGGTTCCTTTAAAACCTTCAAGCAGGAAGAATTTCGGGTATGATCTTCTCAAGCAATTCAAGGAGTTATAAATCACATCATTCAAGCAGTTGTTCCTATCCTCTTAATGTATCTTGCGACTCAAAAAATATTTAATAACGATTTATCGATAGGTTCTATGCTTATGTTTGTAAGTGTATTTCATCACTTTATTAATCCAACGATAGAAGTTGCTCTTCTTTTTATAAAGATTCCACTTAACAAGAAAAACCTTTCTTTAATATCTTTTGTTCTTTCTATCGATGATGAAGAAAGAAATTTAAAAGGACTAAAACTAAGAAAGGTTAAAAATATAGAGCTAAAGAACTTTACTTTTGGATACGATAAGAACCTCTTAAAAATCAGAAATTTATCGATTGAGAATGGAATCCATATCAGAGGAAAAAATGGCTCTGGTAAATCTAGTTTAATAGATGTTCTTAGCGGTAAGTATGGTCTATACGATGGTCTTTTAATAAATGGAATTGCTCATAAAGAATACTCGCTTAATTCATATAAAAATAAAGTATTTATCTCTTCTAATAAAACTTTCTTGCAAGACCAAAGTGTTATTGAGTCTATCACTGATGGCGATCCACAAGCGACAAAAACGTTTCAAGAATCATTAACTAAATACAACTTAATGCAGCTCTTTAAAGATCTGAACCTCTCTTTACAATGCATGATGTTTTCTAATGCCTCAAACCTCTCTTCAGGTCAAAGACAGCTAGTTAAAATAATGCGCCTTTTTGCTTTTGATTATGAAATAATCATTTTAGATGAAGCCTTAGAGAACATAGATGAAGATAAAGTTAGATGACTTTCAAACGCTTTAATTGAAAGACAAAAAGGTATTTTTATCGAGATATCACATTCTAAAAAGTATATTTATGATGCAAAGGAGGTGGATCTTGAAACGATTAATTAAAGTTCCAACATGAGTATGAGCACTTCTTACTTTTATTATTAGTATCTCTGCTCTCACACTATTTTTTGTTTTAACTATGAATATTGAAACATCAAGGAAATATACTGTAAAAGTTGATGGTGATTCTACCTCACTTTTAATTCCCTCAGATGGTATCTATGATATTAAAACAGGACAAGTAATTAATTTAAGGATACAAAATACTATTTACCATGCAACTATTAAAGAAGTAACAAATCTGGAAGAAGGAGTATTTAAAGTTACTTTAGAAGGTCTAGGTCGAGAATTGTTCAAGGGTTCTAGCTTACATGCAACGATAATACTTGATAATCAAAAAGTATATGAGCATTTGCTATTGTATAATTAATTCAATGAAAAGTAAAGTTAATGTAACAAATAAAAGTAATCAGAAATTTAAATACAAAAGACTTTTTAATAAGATATTAAAAACTGCTTTAGAACTTGAGAAGATAGATATACCTTCTCAGGTAGAACTTATCGTTATAAAAGAAAAAGAAATTAGAGAATTAAATAAAGTCTATAAAAATAAAGATATTTCAACAGATATTCTTTCTTTTGCTAATGACTATAAATCTTTAGCTGAGCAACTTCAGTATTATATGCTTGGTGATATTTATATCTCTCCTTCTAACATTATTAATCAAGCCAAAAAATATGGTCATAGTATTAAGCGGGAATGAGCATATATTTTTACTCATGGCCTTGCACATTTACTTGGATACAACCACCTTAATAAAGAAGAGGAAAATACAATGGACGAATTTGTTGGTAAAATAATGAATATAGTAGGAGTTGAGAGATAATGAAATTAATTAAACGAATTTGAAGAAAGTTTTTATATTCAATGATTGGATTTTGAATAGCTTTTAAAGAAGAAAAGTCACTATGAGCATATGCCTTTATTTGATCATCCCTTATTGGTGTGGGTGTATGAATTGGTCTTAGCTATATTCAATGAGCTATCGTAATAAGCATCATGCTTGTTACGATAGCTGTTGAAGTCTTTAATACCGCTATTGAGGCTACAGTTGATGCTATATCATTTCAATATAACGTTAAGGTTAAAAAGATTAAAGATATTGCAGCAGGAGCTACACTAGTAATGTCTATTGCATCGATAATAGTGCTTGGACTAATTTATATCCCAATGATTCAAGGAGCTTTATAATGAAAGAAAAACTACAAACATTATTAGAAAAATCATACTCACCATATTCAAAAGTTAAAGTCTCTTCGATTGTTATAGATAAAAATGATAATGAATATTACGGTGTTAATGTTGAAAATGCTGCTTTTGGCTCTACTATATGTGCTGAGCGCTCAGCGATGTTTAATGCTATAAGCTCTGGAGTAAAAGCCGGAGAAATAAAAGACATTTATATTCATTCATCAATAGACGGACTTAAACCTTGCGGAGCATGCCTTCAAGTTATGGCTGAGCTTTTAGATGAAAAAGCTAAGATACATATCGTCGGTTCTAAAGACGAGGACTATACTTTAGATGAGCTTTTACCTCAGCATGTTAAAAAGGATGCTTTTGGATGAAAGTAGGTTTTGTTGCTGTAGTAGGTAGGCCTAATACTGGCAAATCTACTTTAATAAATTCTATTTTAGAATATGATCTTTCTATAACTTCAGAAAAACCTCAAACTACTAGAGACAACATTAGAGGTATATACAACGATTCAAACTCTCAAATTGTCTTTGTCGATACTCCAGGTATTCATAAACCAAAACAAAAACTAGGCACTTCTTTAAACGAAGCTTCTTATGCATCTTTAAAAGATGCTGACTTAGTTCTGTTTCTTAAGCCTTCAGATGAAAAGATTGGACCAGGAGATAAAAGAATCATTGACTTAATAAAAGATAAACATAAAGCAGCGGTAATTACTAAGCTTGATCTTCTTGATAGTGAAGCTCAGGCTAAAGAACAAGCTAGTGAATTAAAGTGACTAGGCTTTAATAATGTCCTTGGCACTTCTTTTAAGATAAAAGAATCGTTAAATACGTTAATTGATTTTATAAAAGAAGAACTTCCAAAAGGAAAACCTTTTTATGATAGAGATGAAGTTACTGATAAGTCAATGCGCTTTATTGCAAAAGAAAAGATTAGAGAAAGTGCAATAAGAAGACTTAACGATGAACTTCCACATTCTTTAGGAGTTCTTATCGATGAGTTTAAAGAAGTTGAAAAGATTATTATCGATGCAACTATCTTTGTTGAAAGAGAAAGCCAAAAAGGAATAGTAATAGGTAAAAATGGATCGATGATTAAAAAGATTGGTGTTGCTGCTCGAAAGGCTTTAATGTATACCTTTGATCAAAAGGTTGAACTTAACCTTAGAGTTAAAGTTAATAAAAAGTGAACAGAGAACTTAAAAGAAATTAAGAAGATGGGTTATTAACAATTTAGATATTTATAGATAAAAGTCTAATATTTTAGGAAAAAGTGGGGTACTTTTCACAAATTTAA
>CAYTOW010000028.1:3121-8429 GCA_964439655.1 uncultured Mycoplasmataceae bacterium | reverse complement strand
AAATCTACCAATCATTCCACCATCTATTCATCTGTGATCAGCTGAACATGTTAGGTTAATTGCTTTACCAGCAACAAAAGAATTGTTTTTAACAAATACTTTGTCATAAATTGTTCCCATTCCAAGGATACCAATTTCAGGATAGTTAATAACAGGAATTCCGTGCAATGCACCAGCTGAACCATAGTTAGTTAAAGTAAAGGTTCCTCCTGACATATCATCCATAGTAAGTTTTCCTTCTTTAGCTTTAGTAGCATAAGTGATGATATCACTTGAAATACCTACTAGTCCTTTAGTATTAGCATTTTGAATAACAGGAACTACAAGTCCTTTATCTGTATCAACAGCAATACCAAGGTTAACTGAACCTGGATTAACAAGTTCTTTTTCATCTTTACTTAGTTTAGAGTTAAGTAAAGGAAAATCTTCAAGTGCAAGTGCTGTAGCATGAGCTACTAGAGCAGTAAAAGTTAAATTAACTCCATACTTATCCATTACTTGCTTTTTAATTCTTGCTCTTTGATCTCATAAAGTACTCATATCTACTTCAAGAGTCAGAGAAGTATAAGCTACATTTTCTCATGAGCTTTTCATTGCACGAGCAATTGCTTTTCTCATCGATGTAACTTTAACAGTAGAAGCTTGGAAGTTAGAAACTTTTGAAGGTCCCTGAAGTGCTCCAGCTCCATTAAAAGATTCAACATCAGCTGCAAGGATTCTTCCTGCAAAACCACTACCTTTAACGAGTGAGATATCGATACCTTTTTTAGCTGCAAGTTTTCTTGCATAAGGTGTTGATAGAACACCATTTAAATTATTAGCCATATATGACCTCCTTAGTTTTAGTTCTTATTAGAACTTCTCTTTTAAATATAATTTCAATCATTTTAACTCCTAATATTCAAAAGAATATACTTTCTTAATATAAGCCGCAATTTTCTCAGGAGTAATTGCATGGATTGCTTCACCTTTAGCTAAAGGGATAGTAATGTCATAACCAGTAAGTCTTGTTGGAGGAGCTTTAAGGAATTCAAAAGCACCTTCATTAACTCTTGCAATTATCTCTCCTGAAGTTGAAAACGATTTAACAGCTTCGTGTACTACAAGAACTCTACCTGTCTTTTTAACTGACTCAATTATAGTTTCAGTATCAATTGGTTTAATAGTTCTTAGATCGATTATTTCAACATCGACTTCAGGCACTAGTTGAAGAGCTTTAATAGTATCGTGTACCTGAGCTCCATAAGTAACAACTGTAAGGTCACTACCTTCTTTAATAACATTTGCCTTACCAATAGGAACTTCGTATAGACCTTCAGGAACTTCTTGTTTAAAGGATCTATATAGTTTTTTAGGCTCAAGGAATATAACAGTGTCATTATCCTTAATAGCTGAGATGATTAGTCCTTTTGAGTCATAAGGAGTTGAAGGCATAACAACTTTAACACCTGGAACATGAGCATACATTGCCTCAATTGCTTCTGAGTGATGTTCTAGAGCTCTAATTCCTCCTGACATTGGCATTCTTATAACTAGAGGGACACTAAATCTACCTCTTGATCTATTTCTCATACGTGCAGCATGAGTCATAATTTGTTGGAACGATGGATATGAGAATCCTTGGAATTGAATTTCAACAACTGGTCTTAGTCCATATATTGCTGAACCAATAGCTGTTCCGACGATAGCAGCCTCTGCAATAGGAGCATCGTAAATTCTATCTGGACCAAATTCTTTTTGGATCTTAGCAGTAGTTCTGAAAACTCCACCTTCATTACCGATGTCTTGACCATACATAATGATGTTCTCATCAGCTCTCATAGATTCAATTAGACCTTCTCTAATAGCTTCTAAGTTATTTAACGCTTTTGTTTTAGCCATTATTTAGCCTCCTTAGCAAATGCTTTTGCTTCTTCTTTTTGAACCTTCAGCTCCTCTGGAAGTACATCGTAAGTATAATCGAAGACATCATCAACTGTAGGTGCAGGCACTTTTAATGATTCTTGATAAGCTGCCTTAACTTCTTCTAGTTTCTTTTCTTTTAAGTTTTCAATTTGTTTCTTAGTCATGATGTTGTTATCGATCATGTACTTTTCGATTCTGTGAAATGGTTCTCATTTCTCTTCCTCTTTTTCACGCTCTTTAGTTCTATAAAGACTAGGGTCATCACTAGTTGTGTGTTGCCCTTGTCTTCAGGTCATAAACTCAATTAAGATTGGTCCTTTTCCACTCTTAGCATAATCTGTTGCTTCTTTCATAGCCTCATATGAAGCAAGAAGGTCATTACCATCTACTTTAATAGCTGGTATTCCTACAGCAGCTGCCTTAAGAAATATTGGTGATTGAGTCTCAAGGTCTTCAGGAGTAGAAATGGCTCACTTGTTATTGTTTATACAAAAGACTGCTGGTCATTTATGTATTGCTGCCATATTCATAGCTTCATAAAATTCTCCTTCAGCAGTACCTCCATTACCAATGAAAGTAACTGCTACAGCTTTTTCTTTTTTATATTTAATAGCTTGAGCAATTCCTGCAGCATGTGAAATTTGTGTTGCTATAGGAATGTTTATTGGTAAGACATTAACTCCCTCAGGAATTTTTGATCCTGCCTCGTTTCCATTTCAGTAAACCATTTGATTAACCACCGGAACACCTAGTAAAAGCATTGCAGCATTTGATCTAAAGGCCGGAACGAATCAATCCTTTTTAGTTAGTGGAAGCGCAGCGGCTACTTGCAGAGCCTCTTCTCCAAAGTTAGGAGCAAAAGTTAACATTCTTCCTTGTCTTTGTAGTTGTACCATATAGGTATCTTGTTGTCTAGATAAAACCATGTACTCATAACCTTTAAGTAAATCTTTTTTACTAATTAAAGGCTTATGATTTTTGTTTATAAGGTTACCCTTAATATCAAGTAACCTATAGACTTTATCTAAGTTTTTGAGTTCTTTTTCTCATTCTCTTCTTATCATTTTTCCTCTTTCTTTCTTTTTTAATTATAAAAATATTAATTTTTTATTTGTATAAAATTTTTATACAAGTTTCTTATTTGTAAAAAATGGGTTAATAAAAGACTTTATAAAGAATTAGAAGTGTATAATTTAAATAATATGTTTAAGGCCAAAAATAAGAAGATAAAAGATAAAGATACAAAGATGAGTCCGGGTATTAAAAAAACATTATTTGCAATATTACTTGTAATTGCATTTATGGGTATCGTTTTTTCTTTTCAAATTTCACTTGTCTGAAAACATGAGACTTCAAAAGAGATCAAAGCTAATATCTTTTTATGGCCCTTAATGCAATTTAACGAACTGCTTGTTTATAAATGGATAGGGATTCCTTCATCAAATACATGAGCAAAGATACTAATGTTCTTTATTACTGAAGCACCATACATTCTCTTTATCATGGTTTTCTTTTCTTATCTTTTTAACGTTGCTCGCTCTTTTTCTACCGAGGCTGAGATGTCTCAATGGATGGAAAAACAAGAAGGGATAAAGGGGAGGATCGTTGGAGTTCTTTCTGGAGTCATCTCTCCTTTTTGCTCTTGCTCTACTATCCCTATAGTTACTTCGATGCTTAAGTCCGGAATACCTTTTGGAACTTTAAGCGCCTTTTTAATAACTTCTCCAATGATAAATGAGATGGGAATAGTATTGATGCTTTCACTCTGAGGTTATAAGATAACTTTTATCTATTTAGCCTTTGGGATGCTTATTGGCTTTGTAGGTTCATACGTCTTTACTTCGCTTAAGCTTGAGAAGCAAATAAAGATTAAAAGAGATATCGTCTCTGAGCAAAGCACTCTGCTTTCAATTAACGTTACTCTTAAGTATATGCATAAAAAAGGAGCAAAAGCTTCTATGGATAACCTTAAGAAGTTTTGATGGATACTACTGCTAGCGATGGCTGTTGGAGCCTTGATGCATGGGTGAATACCTGCCGAGTGAATTCAAAAGAATATCGGTAATAAGTGGTGAGGGCCTTTAGCTATCGTTCCAATAGGAGCGCTAATGTATTTAAACGTAACAGCAACGATACCTATAGTTAATGGTTTTATTACTAAAGGTTTAGGGCTAGGAACTTCTCTTGGATTTCTAATGGGAGTTAATACTCTCTCATTCCCAGAGATGATGATTCTCTCTAAGATGTTTAAGAAAAAATTCATGATTACTTTCATCGTGTATCTAGTAAGTGCTATCCTCATCTTTGCCTATATTTTGTTCTTTATCCAACTAGGTGCAGGGATAGATGCGCTGCTAATAAAATAGTATAATTATCAAAAGGAGGAATAAATGGAATTAAAGTATTACAAAAAAGTTTGTGAGCATGGTTGTGATGGAGTTAATGAAACACTCTTTAATAAAGTAGCAGAAAACTTAGGAATTAGCGATTTAAAAGTTAGTGTTATTCATGGAATCGATAAAGCTATTGATGAAGGAATTCCTGAAGTGCCAGCAATAGTTATTAATGGAGAGATCGTTCACTCTGGTTGAGTGCCATCAGAAAAAGAAGTAACTAAGTTAATGAAAAAGCACAATAAATAATTTATCAGTAAAGACAAAAGAAAATTCTATCTTTTAAGAGAGCCTTATCTCTAGCGATAGAATTATTTTTTATTCTTTTATCTCAAGTTTTATTTTGTACTCACCAATGGCATCAACTCCATTTATTAATTTATAGTGGAAAAAGTATTCATTATCTTTTGAAATAAGATCGATTAATTCTCCTTCCATATATAAAGGACCTTGAGGAGTGATGTATTCGATAGTAGTTTTATTATAAAGATCTAAGTTAATAGTTGAAGGTCCTGCAAAGATATTAACTTTAGAGGAAGAGACTTCAATTCTATTTTGTATTCCTTGAGAAGGTTCTGAGAATTCAAATACTTTAAAGTCTTGATAATCAGAGACTAGAACCTCTGAAGTAAACTTAATTTTATCTTTATTTCCGTTTTGATTTATGTCTGAAGTAAATGTAATAGTCATGAAAAAATTATAGTCAAAAGTATGGTTTTTGAATAAAAGTAATCAAATAATGATATTATTTAATTAATAATATTTAGATAACTTATCACTAAAAAGGAGAATTCTATGAACGAAGATGCAATTATTAAGATGTTTAATGAGCTTTTAACAAAGATAGATGCAGTCTTTAAAAGTCTAAAAATCTTTGTTAAAGATCAAAGGGAATTTAATAAACAAGTCTTTGAATTTCTCCAAGAACAAAAAGGTTATAATGGTACACTTGAAGTTCAAGTTAAGAGTCTAATAGAACGTTTAGACCGTCTTGAAATAGTAATTAATAA
>CAYTOW010000028.1:0-3021 GCA_964439655.1 uncultured Mycoplasmataceae bacterium | reverse complement strand
GTTGATTCAAGAAATATATTGGCGAAGAGGCAATTAAATTAAGAAAAGAATATTCATTTGAAAAGAAAGAGTTAAAGGGAAGCAGTTATTACTACTCACTTATTAAAGTAGACATCTAAGAAATATTTAGATGTTTTTTATATTTGACTTTTAAAGTTTTAATTTATCTATGGAATATAAAAATTATTTAAAGTCCATCAGAAGATACAGTACAAAAACAATAGAGATATATTTAAGATATGCAAAGGAGCTTAAGAAATATAACTTAGACTATAGAAAATTATTACTTTCAAAAAGTAATTTAAGCAATAGTTCAATAAGGATTGTTTCCTCAGCTATTATTTGCTATTATAAGTATTTAAATGACAGGAGATATAAAGAGATTATACTTCCTAAAAAAGAAAAGAAAGTTAAAGATTATATTTCTTATGATGAATATATAGAGATACTTAAGAATATAAATCGCAAAACTACTAAAGGAAGAATGAAACGACTGATAGTAAGATTATTATTTGAAACTGGTATTAGATCAAATGAATTACTATGAATAAAGAAAAAAGATATTTATAAAAATCGAATACTAATACATGGTAAAGGTGATAAAGACAGATTTGTATATATAACTCCATGATTAAGAGATGAACTAGAAGAGTATATTTCTACTTCTAAAAATGAACGAATATTTAATTTTGGTTATAAGAATTTATATACAAAAATATCTACTTTAAAACTTAGTAAAAAAATAACTCCTCATATGTTTAGACGGGGATATGCAAAATATTGTTTCGATAATGGTATTAATATATACGACATATCTTTATCAATGGGTCATTCAAATATAAATACAACTGTCGGTTATATAAATAAAAATAGTGATGATATTTCTATATATAAAATTTTCAATCAAATTTAACTTATCTATGCAATAAATGTTTTATGTACTTTATTAAATACTCTTGCTTATTGACATTGAGTCAATATTATTTTTATTTTTTCATTTTTGTGCGAAAATTAATATATGAAATGAATAGATGAAGAATATATTATTTCCTATGGATTTTATAAGAAATATGGAAGTAAGATAAACAAAGAAGATAAAGAACAAATGAAAGTTATAGAGAAATTTAGACAACTTCAAAAAAGGCCAGTAGAGAATGCTTTCAATACTTTTAAGATGAAACTTGTTAATTATGCTGGATTTGATCAAAAAAATAAAGACCAAGATGGCGGATTACATAATAATGATTTTTTCAAAGAATTTATTAAAAGTGATTGAGAAGTTAAATATGAGGAACTTCTTAAAAATTTTTCATTAAATAAAAAGAGCATTGATGACTTTTTAGACATTTCTATTAAAGATAAAGAACTTAAAAAGTTTGCAACTATTGAATATAAGCAACTAACTTTAAATGATTATATTAATGAAGTAAAACTTGGACATTTTAAAATTCCGCTTTTCCAAAGAGATTTTGTATGAACAACCAAAGAGATTGTTTCCTTTTTGAATGCTCTTTTAATAGGGCATCCATTTGGAACAATCACTTCATGAGAATCAACGAGTGATGCATTAAATAGTAAGAATAGATTTATTGAAGCTTTTTCTGGGGATCCAATTAGTGAAAATGTTGGTTGGATAATTGATGGACAACAAAGGACTACATCTATTATTGCTACCTTCACTTATATTAGTGGTTTTAATATAACAGATAACATAATATTTTCGTTTGAGACAAATAAGTTTAAAGTACGAGACAAAAATGACAAAAATTATATTTGAGCAAGACATTTTCTTGATAGAAACTTCTCAGTTGACTCATTAACTAATGAATATGGTATTAGCTATGAAAGTGCCTCAATTATAGAAAAATTTAGAAAAGAATTTTATAAATCCAAACTAGGGATTATAAAGATTTGTAAATCAACACTTGATACTGCAATTGATATTTTTACTGATATGAATACAAAAGGTAAAAGATTATCACTATATGATATTCTGCATGCTAAATGATTATCTGAAGGAATTAAAATAGACATAGATGAAAAACTTGATCAATGATATAAAAATCCACATCGTTCATATAAACCAGACAAAACAGTTTTAATTAAATCAATTTATCTTGCATATGCACAACTAACTAGTGCATCCGATATGATTAAAGAAAAAATTGATGAAGACTTTATAAATGAGTTTGATAAGTTACTATTTGCATTAAATGAAGCACATGATTTCTTGGTACATGATATGGGGTTTAAAGGTGAAATTATGCCATCAACAAATTTTATTAAAATTCTTACATATTATTATTACAAGTCTAATAATTCGAATATTAGTGGAAGAGATAGAAAATTATTACGAAATTATATTGCTTGATCATCAATTAAAAATAGATATTCATCATCAACAAATAGTCGCCTATTAGAAGATATAGTTTTTATTGACAAAATTATTAATAACGATAAAGATATTGATGAAAAAATAATTGATATTTCTGAAGATGATATTCTTGATATTGAATATGGATCAGGAACTAGTGGATACTTATTTATAATAAATTCTCTATTTGCTAATTCGAGATCATTAACAAATAATTCTGAAATTCCACCAGTTTCAACAAATAAGAAAAAATCAGAAATTAATATTCATCATTTAATTCCAAAAGCTGCAATTATAAACGGTAAAAAAGTAATTGATATTAAATATGCAAATAGCATTGCAAATCTTGCTCCAATAAATGCTCAGGAAAACAAAAAAATAGGGAAAACATTACCAGGAGAATATTATTATAAATTTGAAGAAAAAAATAAGGAAATAGATGAGAGTCTTAAAAATATATTTGTTAATCCAAATCAATTTAAAGAAATAAATAAAAGTTCAGATATAACATTAATTGAATCATTCCTTACTAAACGAGCTAAAGAAATTGCTGAATATATTAGTAGTAGATTTAATGAAAGTTAACTAAATTACATGCTTAAAGCATGTTTTTTTTATTCAAAATTAGTAGAGATAATCTTTGTTAT
>CAYTOW010000027.1:0-8455 GCA_964439655.1 uncultured Mycoplasmataceae bacterium | reverse complement strand
ATGTCTATTGATGATATTAAACCTTCTCCAATTAAACACTCTATAATTTCTGATGGTCATACCTATATTAGTAAATTAAAAGAGATGACAAGTCAAGGTCTTATTACAGATGCTGAGCGTTATAGACTTACAATTAAAAAATGAACTGAAATTAAAGAAGATATTCAAGATAATCTTAAAGATATAACTAAAGAGCATCCAAACAACCCTATCTTCATGATGATGGAATCTGGGGCTCGTGGTAATATTTCTAACTTCTCACAACTTGCTGGTATGCGTGGTCTTATGGCTAATAACCAAAAAATTCGTTCTTCTAATGCTAAGAATGAATCAGATATCCGTTCAGTAGTTGAAGTTCCTATCTTATCTTCATTCCTTGAAGGACTTACTTCATACGAATTCTATTCATCTACTCATGGTGCTCGTAAAGGTCTAACAGATACAGCTCTTTCTACAGCTGACTCTGGTTACCTAACTCGTCGTTTAGTTGATGTTGCCCAAAACATCGTTGTTAAAGAAGATGATTGTGGTTCAGACCAAGGGTTCTTAGTTAAAGATATTATCGATACAAGAACTGGTACTATCATCGTTCCATTACTAGAAAGAATCGAAGGAAGATTTGCTAATACCAAAGTTGTTGATGCTAATGGCGAGGTAATTATTGAACGTAATGAATTAATTACTCCTGAAATAGCTAAGAAAATTGTTAAGTCAGTTAAAGAAGTATCAATTCGTTCTGTTCTTGGTTGTCAAACTAAAGAAGGTGTATGTAAAAGATGTTATGGAAAAGATCTTGCAACTAATAGAATCGTTGCAAATGGTGAGGCTGTTGGTATTCTTTCAGCTCAATCTATTGGTGAGCCTGGAACCCAACTTACTATGCGTACATTCCATACTGGTGGTGTTGCTGGAGGTTCTGACTTTACAGGTGGTTTCCAAAGACTTAAAGAACTTATCGATGTCACTTCACCATGAGGTAAAAAATCTATCATTTCTAAAGCTGAAGGAGTTGTTAAAAATATTACTCCATATATCGATTCAGAAGGTAAAGAAACTAATAAATTAATCGTTACTGTTGAGTCTAAACTTGAATCTGAAAAACCACATGCATATAGATTTAATGCTGATAGAAGACTAAGAGTTAAAGAAGGAGACAAAGTTAAACGTGGTCAAAAAATAGTTGATGGACCAATTGATCCTTATGATTTACTTGAAGTTGCTGGACCAAGAGTAGTACAAAACTATCTTCTAAAAGAAATACAACGTCTTTATAGAATGCAAGGTATCTCTATTTCTGATAAATATATCGAAATCATTCTAAGACAAATACTTTCAAAAATAGTTATTCAAGATCCAGGAGACTCAGACTTCTTTGCTGGAAACCTTGTGGATATTCATGACTATAGAGACGAATCTCAGAAACTACTTGTTAAAGGTAAAAGACCTCCATATGGTCAAGTAGTTATTAAAGGGGTTAAAGCAATTCCATTACTTTCTTCTTCATTCCTAGCTGCTGCCTCATATCAAGAAACTGCTAAAGTTCTTGTACATGCATCGATAGCTGGAAAACAAGATACTCTAAGTGGACTGAAAGAAAACATCATCGTTGGACATCAGATTCCAGTTGGGACTGCTTCTTCTTACGAACAAAATGGCAAGTATGATATTAAAAATGCGCGTTCATACTTTAGTAAGAAATAAGTCAATTATTAAAATACTTTAACTGTAGATTGCCCTTAGTGCATCTACAGTTTTTATTTAAAGTTTTAAGAACAAGGAAAATTAAGAGTAGAATTAAAACTATGAAAGATAATAATATTTATATCGACTTTGAAGCGATTGCATATCCTTTTAATCAAGATACAAAATTAAAGAGAGATTTTCCTTATGCCTATTCACTAGGTATTTTTATTGGGAAAGAATTTAAAACTAAAACTTTTATCTTTGACTTTAACAAATTCAATCCCAAGGACATAGATAATATTTTAAGACGCCAGATCATTCGAGATGTAAAGGAGTTAAAGAAAGATAGTTGAGTTCGAATTAATCCTAAAACAACTCAATTCATTTCTTATTCACCATCTTTAGAAAAAAGAATATTATCAAAAGTATATAAGGGAGTTAAAGTTAAAGATATTTCAGAGGGATTGCGAATATCTATTGCTAGTGCAACTAAGCAGTATATAGATAAAGATAAATATTTTCAATATCTTAAGGAATATGTTTCTAGAAATGTTGATCAGGACTTTATAGAAAATAGAGGATTAGAAAGTGATGGAGCCCTTGCAGCAATTGCTGGTTATTATCTTTACATGCACTCTTGCAATAAAAAAAGTAAATTCATGAAAGAAGATATGGATATTGATTTGTTAATTGAAGAACTTACTATATATTCTAAAGACGATGTTATAAGAATGAAATATATCGAGCAAAACAAGGAAGAGTTTTTCAGAATAGCAAAAGAACGAGATTTACTCTTTAGTAAGATAAGCAAAGTTGCTACTAAAATTAATGGCATTAAAAACTCTTTAAATAATCTTGAAGGTATCGATCCAAAGATAACGATAAAGGAATACAATAAGTTACTTATTTCTAAAAAAGAAGAACTAGAAAAAGAAAAAGAAGAACTGAAAATTTTATTAAGTAAATAATTAAAAAGATATGCAATATAAGAACTAGTCTTAAAAGCGTATTTTTTTAATCTCTAAAAAATTCTAGTTTTGTTATTTCACTTAAACGTGCTTTAGGCCCATGACCAGGATAGACAGTACAATCATCTAATTTCTTAATCATTCCTAAAGACTCTCTCATCTTTTGTGGATCTCCATACGGAAAGTCCATACGACCAATAGACTCAGCAAAGATAACATCACCAGAGAACATTGCATCTTTATATATAAGTAGGCATGAACCAGGTGAATGACCTGGAGCATTAATTATCTTAAGTGAAGGAAGAATATCAATTTTGTCTTTAAATTCAATTAGATTTTTACCATCAACCTTAACATGACTAAAGCCCATTAGTTCAGCTAAGGTATCTTTTTGTACTATTAAAAATTCTGCCTCATGTATATAAGCTTTAATTCCATAATCCTCACATAGCTTATCAACACAAGCAACATGATCAAAGTGGAAATGAGTTAATAAAATTAAATCGGGCTTTTTGCCATCAAGATATTTAACAATATCTTCATAGCTGTAACCAGGATCTATAATTACGATTTTAGAATCTATTTCTAATACATATGAATTTTGAAGAAATACATCGTCTACTATTTTCTTTATCATTACATAATTATATTTAAATATTAATAATCATAAAAGGTTTTTTTCTTTATAATATTTTTAACCACTATAAGAGCCGGTAATAAGCGATTGAATAATAGACAGGAGTATAGCTATTATTTAGAACAAACTTATTACTTCATCCACTTATAGGACGACTTTTTTTGTGGTGTAAGAAAGAAGGACGATATGAAAGAACGTATTTTATCATTTATTTTTCCAATAAAAAGTCCAATTCTATCGATGACTATCGCAGGAATATTATTAGCTGTTCATACTGGACTAAGCTTTGCAAGTTTTGATATTGGACCTATGAATGTTTCAATGAAATGAATAATTATTTATATTGCTGGTTTCTTTTTGGGCCCAGTATTTGGTGTAGTTTTTGCTGTTATTAGTGATACTATTAACTTCTTTGTTCATCCTTCACCAGCTGGATGAATGTGACAATATTCTATGCAAGAACCTATAATTGCGCTTTTGGGTGGATTAACTTTTATTGCCTATGAAATTGTAAAAGAAAAAGATACTGTTAAATCTAAATGGATTCTTTTTGGAATATTTGAAACAATCTTTTCATCTATGATGCTTTTTGCAATTATTTATATATTTAAAAATATGGAATCACAAAACATACCTAATAATTGAAGCTCTATATGAATTAAATGAGCAGCAATTGCTTTATCGATAACTTTATATATAAATATTAATGGTATTGTTCTATATAAAACGATACGGAATAGACAACCTAAGTTATTTATGCTTGTAACTTTATTAGTTGTAACCCCATATGTATTTTTCTCTTGAATTTTAGGTGTGCCATTTTTTATCACCTTCTTAGAAAGATCTAATAACTCAAACGCCACATCAAATTACACTCAGTATGGATGAATTTATTATGGTTTCCCAAGAATAATTAAATCCTTAGTTGTAGTGCCAGTTGAAATCGGTATTACTGCACCACTTATATATTCATTAACAAAACTAAATAATAATACTAAAAATACATGATAAATTATCTTTAACTTCTACTAACAAGATCTATATAAGATTTTGTTTTTTTATTTGACTTGATATTTCTATTCACACATCAAAAACACAATATGCTCTTTTGTATCCTTAAGTAATTACCGTCCTTTATATCAATAAAATAGGTTTAAAAATATCATATAAAAATTATTAAAATTTCCTTGACAATTAATAATGATTTTTATAAATATTTTATAAATTTAAGTGCTATAATTATTGTGTTAAAAAAATTAACACTATATGAGAGGGAGAAGAAATATGATTTTAACTAAGATTAAAATAAAGAATTATAAATCTATTAAAAACCTAGAACTAGATTTAAGATCAAATAACAATGGATCAAAGGATGAGATATTACTAGGAACTTTTAAAAGTGTCAATAATGATAAGTTTATAGTTCCTGGATACATATCATTATTTGGAAGAAATGCGATAGGAAAAACCTCTATCCTTGAAGCTATTTCATTTGTATTTGATTCACTAAATGGAACTTTATCTAACCTAGCAGCAAATCAAGTCCTTGAGTCATATATGGGTAAGAAGATATTAAGCCAAAATTTATTATCATTACCCAATAATTTACCAAATAATAAGGAAATTAATGAAATTAGAGAATCTATAAAAAAACAAAAGGGTGAATATTTTTATAAATATATGTCAATTTTGACTGAGATACGAAAAAATACTTATAACCATTGTGCAGCCTCATTAAAAGAACCAATAATAACTGAATTAACTTTTTGAGATGATAAGTCAAAAAAAGAAGTTGGGATTTTATATAAGCATGAAAAAGATATAGCAACTGTAGATTATTTAAATATGGATGAAAAAGATAAGAATAATTTTAATGGTTATATGAGAAACATAATTTCAGTAAAAAGAACATATTATTCTAATTTTGGTAACTTTACGTTTCTATATCCAAACACAGATAAAGACTTTATTTCTGCTCTCCAAAATTTAGTTGGAAGAATCGGAAAAGAAAGAACTGTTAAATTATTACAACTTGCAGATAAAACTGTTACTGATATTATTATAAATACACTTTCAAATGGATTAATTCAAATAAAACAAGTAATAGTTAATGGTTCACGTGAGATTGATCTCTTTAGTCTTTCAAGCGGCACACGACAATTTATAGTTCTTGCATCTACATTTATATTATTAAAAGATTCAAAAGTAGGTGGAATCATACTAATAGATGAACTGGAGATTAATTTACATCTTGAGTTAATAGATGCTTTAAAATTATTAATGAATAATTTATTTGAAAAAAATAATATTATGACTATCTTTACAACACACTCGCCTATTTCTGTTGAAGACTCTACAAAGTTTAAGCAGATATATTCATTAGAAAGAGATGGTGAAGAAACAAAAGTAGTAAAACTTTCAAAAAAATTTAAAAATACTCAAAGTGTTTATAAAAGGTATGTTAATGGAGATCTTGCCTTTTATCCTGAAAAAGAACAGACAGTTAACGTTATCGATGAGGTTTTCAATGCTTAACATTCTTTTATCTATTGAAGGTAAAGAATCGTATACAGAACAAAATTTCTATATGGGATTAGTAGAATGTCTTTGTATAAAAGAACATTTTAAATTTGCTTCAATGTCAAACTATAAAGAATGCAAACAATCAAAAACTAATATAGAAGGTCTATTAAAAAATATCATTATTAAAAATAGAAAAGAGGGAGTAGAAATGAAAATTTTTGTAATTTCTGATTTAGATGACTCCGATCAATTTAAATCTATTTATTTTACTTTTAAGACAATAAAAGATTTTGTAAATAAACTAGAAAAAGTTATTATTTATAAAGAGTTAATTGGAGACGAAGGAAAAAGTTTTGATTCACTATTACCTCATAAAATTAAACAAAAAAATATTCATAAGAAATGGAGTAATAAAAGACTTTTTTACTTAACAGCCGATGAAAAAGAATGATTTAATAATGATATAATTAATTTTGAAAAATTAAAAAATGATTTTTCTAAAACTAAACATATTAAAATAATTACTGAAATGGAGAAATATGCAAAAGATAATAACATTCGAAATGGAAACTAAATCTAAAGTTCCACTAGCATTTCCAGATATGAAACAAAATAAGAAAAAGAATTTAAAGAAGAACAAAACTAAATAATATAAAACTAAATTGTAAGGAATAATTAAATTCCTTTTTTTATTTATTTTTTTAGCATTAAAGTTAATTATTACCAACCATAGTTGGTTTTTAGAATATAATAAAAATATGAAAAACCCAACCATAGTACCATTTGTAAAATGGGCTGGAGGTAAAAGACAATTACTTAATGTAATTGAAGAAAATTTACCCAAAAAATTTAATAGATACTATGAGCCATTTATAGGTGGTGGGGCTTTGTTATTTCATTTGCAACCAAAGAGGGCTGTAATTAACGATTTAAATAAAGAATTAATTGATACTTATAAAGCTATTAGGAATGATGTCAATAGAGTTAGGGAATATCTTTTATTAATGGAATATGGTCATTACGTTATTAAATCTTTTGATGGAGATAAAGAAAAGGACAAGAAGCTTTCTCCTTTTTATGAAAAAATTAGATCTATCGATTTGGAAAAAGAATTTAATCCTAGAAAACTAAATATGAAGGACTCAATTTATTTAAGAGCAGCTCGTTTTATATTTCTGAATAAAAATACTTTTAATGGACTCTATCGAGTTAATTCTAAAGGGCATTTTAATTCTCCTTCAAAACATAATGAAAAGCAAGCAACATTTGATTGAGAAAAATTAAAGGCAGCTTCAGAGTATTTAAAAACTATCGAATTAAAAAATATTAAAAATGAATCTTTTAAAGATGCTGTAGCAGATGCTAAAAAAGGAGACTTTATTTACTTTGATCCTCCATACGATTATGAGATAGGAACTAATGGGTTTGACTCATATCAAAAAGGAGGCTTTGGTTCTAAAAGTCAAGAAGAGCTTGCAAACTTATGTAAAAGATTAAATAAAAGAGGGGTTAAGTTTATGGTCTCGAATCATAATACCAAGTTAATTAGAGATTTATATTCTGAATTTAATATTAAAGTCATTAAAGCAAAAAGAATGATCGGTGGTGCAGGAGCATCAAGAGATGATGTAGAGGAGGTCTTAATTACTAACTATGAGTAAAGAAATAAATAAAGCAAATAAAGGTACAGGAGCTGGCGGGGCAAAAACAAATGAAACTGGATTATCTTTTGAAGAGGATGTTTATCTAAAAGGATGAATTGAAGATAAAGGATATCAATTGAATCCAATTGGAGAAACTAGTAGCAAAAGAAGTGTTTTATATGAGATCTTAGATAATGGTGAAGTTATTGCCTATTATGGAAGACAAAATAAAATATATCTTGCACTTCAAAAGATTGAACCACTTATTACTAATGAATATATTAGTGAAGTTTTTTCAAGAAAAATTAATCCTGACGCCTTCATCATTTCTAAAAAACCTAAAGTTTTAACTATTTTTGAAAAGAAATGACAACAATCTGCAGGTTCAGTAGATGAAAAAATTCAAACAGCACCTTTTAAAATAGCGATGTTTGAGAAGCTTCTTAGAAACTTTAATATATCGGTCAGATATCAATACATATTATCTGAATGATTTAGAAGTGCTCAATATAGAAATATCAAAGAATATTATGAAGATAATGAAAAGGTAAATGTCTGAGTTGATGGAGAAAATCTATCTAATTTAGATGTAGATCAATTTATTAAGCCTTAGGCATTAAATAAGTAATAACTATAGCGGTAATTGTACTGCTATGTTCTTTTCAATGCTTGTAATTGTCGATAGCATAATTAATACCAGTAAAAACTTTATTAATAGTTGGATGAGTAACTTTCTTTTTGTTTTCACCAGGACGTTTTCTACCATTTTTAATATAGTCATAGTATTTAGAATTAGGTCAATTCATTTGATATACAAAGTCCTCTATCGTTAAATTTAATAGGTTTCTAATTTCTTCTAGCATTTTAGATTCATTTATTTTAATGTCTTTAGTCATAAGTTAATTAAATAACTATGGTTCCTTTTAATCAACCAACCATGGTTATTAAGAATATTCATTAGAACTATGGATCCTTGTTAAATATTAGCTTATGTGATCTAA
>CAYTOW010000026.1:0-8482 GCA_964439655.1 uncultured Mycoplasmataceae bacterium | reverse complement strand
ATCAAACGGAATTTCATCTTGAGCTAATGCTCATAAAAGTGCTAGTCAATTAACAAACTTTTTATATCTATCCATTCACTCAGGGATATAAGCTTGATAATCATCATGAGAATTATATTCATCTAAAAAGATTTTTTCTTGCTTTTTATTTAATCTTTGAGACTCTATATAATAAGCAAGGTCAAAGTGCTTATCACCCATAATTGCATATTCTCAATCGATAAAATATATTTTATTGTCTTTACTTTTTATTATGTTAGATCCTCAAATATCACAGTGCAAAGGATTAATATGTCCCATATTTTTTAGAAGCTTCATCATCTCTCTATAAGGTCCATCTACATCTGGATCTTTTATATATTTATCATGGATGATTCTTAAATACTCATGCACTCTTTTTCTAAGGTTAGTTCCAGGAAACTTAAGATCAGCGACATGAACTTCTCGTAGTTGTTTAGCAATAACTTTAAGATCCTCATCACTTGGTTTCATTAGCATTTGCCCATCGATATATTCTCAACGAATCTCATCTTTAGTTTCTGAGATTAGTTTAGGAACAAAGCTAAATATCTTTAAAGATTGATAATTAATTTTATGATTAAATTTATTTTTTACTTTTTTAACAACAACTTCATCGCCCTTTTTATAAACCTCATTTGTTTGGCCATTTTCAAATTTCATGCTTACATTATAAAATACTTATATGAAAAAGTATGAAGCAATTGTAATTGGTGGAGGACATGCAGGAATTGAGGCTGCCTTTGCTTTAGATAATATGGGGCACAAAGTTGCTCTTATTTCACTTGATAAAAATATGCTTGCTTCGATGCCCTGCAACCCCGCCATTGGTGGACCTGCTAAAGGAATATTAACAAGAGAGATAGATGCCCTTGGTGGAATGCAAGGAATTTTTTCCGACAGAGCAATGATTCAAATTAAGATGCTTAATGAATCTAGAGGACCAGCTGTTAGAGCTTTAAGAGCACAAATAGATAAAGATAAATATTCATCATTAGTGCTAGAGGAAATTCAAAAGTCTAATATCGATTTAATTGAAGCGATGGTTATTGAAGTTTTAACTGAAGAGAAAAAAGTCAAAGGTCTTAAGCTCTCTGATGGTAGAGTTATCGAAACTAATAATGTAATTGTTACTACCGGAACTTATATGGACTCATCGATACTTAGAGGAAATAAGAAAAGATCAGAGGGTCCTGATTATCAAAAGACTACTAACCTTCTTTCTGAGTCGTTAAAAAAACTTGGTATTTCAATGCAAAGACTAAAGACCGGAACTCCACCACGAGTTTGAACCGAGTCAATCGATTTTTCAGAACTCCAGGAAGAAAAGCTTAAACTAAACAATTTTAGTTTTTCTAATAGAACTGATATCTCTTTAGACAAACAGATAAATTGCTTTATTGCCTATACTAACGAGAAAACACATAAAGTAGTTAGAGATAACATGAAAAAGTCCTCATTATATTCAGGACTAATTAATGGTATAGGACCAAGGTATTGTCCATCTATCGAAGACAAAATTCTTCGCTTCTCTGATAAAGATCGTCACCAATTATTTTATGAACCTACAACATCTAAAGGCGATGTTATGTATATTAACGGCTTTTCTTCATCGATGCCAGTAGAGGTGCAGAAAAAAATGTTAGCTACACTTCCAGGGATGAAAGATGCAAAAGTTAAAAGATGAGCTTATGCAATTGAATACGATGCAATCGATCCACTTCAACTAAAACCTTCACTTGAGCTTAAAACTATCAAAGGACTTTTTATGGCTGGCCAAGTAAATGGGACAAGCGGTTATGAAGAGGCAGCAGCTCAAGGACTTATTGCAGGAATAAATGTAGGGCGAAAGCTTGAGTCAAAAGAAGCGATAGTAATAGGTAGAAATGTTGCCTACATTGGAGTGCTTATCGACGACCTTGTTACTAAAGGAACAAAAGAGCCTTATCGAATGCTTACCTCTAGAGCAGAGTATCGTCTTTTATTAAGAAACGATAATGCTGATAAACGCCTGCTCTCTATTGGTGAGGAAGTTGGTATTCTTGATAAAGACTATATTAAAAGAACTAAAGAAAAATATAAAGCAATAGAAAAAGAACTTAAGAGATTAGAGAAGACTTTTATTTCTTCTAATTCTGATCTTGCAAAAAAATATAAGATTACAAATGGGCCTTCTCTTATTGAGCTTTTAAAAAGACCAGAGGTTGATATTCATGATATTTCAAAGTCTCCATACATTTATGAAGTTTCAGTTGAAGCTCGTCTAAAAGGATATATTAGAAAGCAAGAGACTGAAGCTAAAAAAATTATTCGATTAGATAAGTTTAAAATACCTAAGGATTTAGACTACAACGATGTTCAAAATTTAGCTACTGAAGCTAAACAAAAACTAATAAAGATATCACCAGAGACTATCGGTCAGGCTTCTCGCATCTCTGGCATTAATCCAGCAGACATACAGATGCTAATGTTTCATATCGAATATAAAAGGAAGAAAAATGAAGATTAATATCATAGCAGTGGGAAAACTTAAGAAAGACTTTATTCCAATATATAAAAGTTTTCTTAAACGTATTGAGTTTTATTCTAAAGTCAATTTAATAGAGATAAAAGAATCAAATAAATCTAAAGAAACTCTTTTGATTTTAAAGGCAATACCTAAAAACTCAAGAGCAATCCTTTTATCTCTTCAAGGAAAGAGCTTATCTTCAGAAGACTTTGCAAAGACTATTAATGAAGATAATATAACCTTTATTATTGGAGGCTCAGATGGTGTTGATGAGTCGATGTTTAAAGAAAAAATAAAATTTTCTAAAATGACTTTTAATCATCACCTCTTCAGATTAATGCTAATAGAACAAATCTATAGAGCTATTGCAATTAATAATAACCTTAAATATCATAAGTAATTTATAATAGGTTATATGTGATACAAGTTTAATTGAAAACACAGACGAAGTCAATGAAGCAATCGTAAGATTGCCTTTGTTTCAATCCTTATTGCTACCTCTGTAGTCTTTGTAATAATTTTTACTGCTATCGTTGCTATTGCAGCAATACCTCCTTTTAAATTAATGGCTGGTGGTTTGCCTGTTAAATTAACTGGTTATATCTTTGGTCCTTGAATAGGAGCAGCTACTGGTGTAGTTTCTGATCTTATTTCATTTATGATTCGTCCTACCTTTTATCATTTTTACTACACCTTTGCCTGAGCAATGGCAGGTCTTGTGCCTGGACTTGTTGGATACTTTATGAATCGTCGTTGAAGAAAACATCAAGAAGTACAAGAGGAATTTAGTAAAAAAGCAAATAGTGCAAACTTTATCTTTACTTTAATTATTCTTGGAGCTATCCTTGCAGGTCTTTTTACCTTTATAATCTTTCAACCAGATTCAACTTTTGCAACTCAAAAGCTAATTAAGAATAAATGAGTATTTCTTTCAATTGCTTCTATGGGAACTTTTTCGATGCTTATTGCTGTAGTTATCTTTAGATTTACGATGAAACCAATTACTTTTAATAACGTCCTTCCAATAGTAGTTTTCTCTGCCTTGCTAGAAATTTGTATAACTCCTTTACTTACTCTTGGAGATCAAAGTTCTCTTTTTGCCTCGGTTAATGGAACGTTTTGAACTAACTTAACTGGACACTTCCTTTTATCCCCTGTTAAGATATGAGGAAATCTACTTGTTATTTTATTTTCATATAAAATAATTGCTCCATTAATTTATAGTAAGACAAATAATAGTTGATAGTATAATAGAAACATGTTAAAAGCAATTGCTATCGAAATAAAGAATGCTATTTTTAAATCAATCTTCCATTTTATTCGTTTTGGTGGACTTTTAATTATTCCTCTAATATATGGGTTTTCATATATCTTTGCCTTCTATGATCCTTTTGAATATTCTGATAAATTACCAGTTGCTATCGTTACTGCAACTAACAAAGATGGTAAGCATGATATCGAAGATAACCTTGGTAGAATTTTTGCATCTTCTGCAAAGATTGAAACAGGTGAACTTCAAATGAATATTAAGCCCGAACATATATATTTAGATGAAGGGGATTTTGATAAAGAAAGAAAGATAAATAATATCGATAATAAATATAATGCTTCGATATTTCTTCGCCCTCTTTCTCAAGCCCAAAAAGATAAACTTAAAGATATCGCTAGTGCTCTAACAGCTACAAGTGCTTTTGATAAAGCTGCAGCACTTCAAAAACTAAAAGCATTTATCGATACCTTTGATGCACAACACCCATTAGTTGAAATACGGAATAACTATAAAAAGAATTATCTAATAGGTTTTGGTATAGATATTGGTCAATATATGGTTGGTGGAGCAGGTTTTATAACTGATCTAATTATTAACGGCCTAAAAGATGATGGTCTATTAAAATCTCTTGGCTTTGATGATGCTAAGATTGATCGAATAAAAGAACGTGTTAATCAATTAGAAGAGTCACACATCACAAGTATTCATGCTATAAACATTTACTCACAAATGGGTGGAGAAAAAGCTAAATATGGTTATGGTCTAGCTCCATTCTTTATCTGCGTTGCGATGTGAATTGGTGGAATGGTCATGACTTTCTCAGTTCATAAGAAGATCTATGACAAACACATCTCTCCTACTGTAAGATACATTGCTAAATGATTAGTAATAACTATGGGTACTATCGTTCAAGCCTCGATACTCATGGTCGCCCTTTACTTGATAGGCTTTAAACATCTTGGAATAACTCATTGAGGTTCGATGTTTGCCTTTGCTATAGTAATTGGAATGATCTTCTCCTTAATTATTCAAGGAATCCGATTCTCGGTGCCAAATCGAAATCTTGGAATATTTATAATTATTATTCTCCTTGTTCTCCAGATGGCCTCAGCTGGTGGTCTTTATCCAATCGAAACACAAAGCAAGTTCTATAACGTTTTAAATGACATCCTTCCTATGGGTCATGCAATAACTATCCTTCGAGAAACTGCTTTTGATACTAATTGAACTAATCTCTTTACTGAGTTTGGATACTTATCTATATATCTACTTCTTACTCCTCTTGCTATATGAGCTAATCATTATCAAACTGTTTCTTTCTATATGAGAAATGGTTGACCACTTCTTCCTGGCATGAAAGCCCACAAACATATTGGGAGGTTTGCTAGTGATTAAGACGATAGTTAATGAACTAAAATATATCTTTACTAACCCATGGCGAGCCATAGCTTTTATCGTTATGCTCTTTATTCCATTCGTTTACGGATTTTTATACATGAATGCCTACTGAGCTCCTTTTACCCACGTTGATAAGTTAAACATCGTTTTAGTAAATCAAGATTCAGGAAGCACTGAATCAGATAAACTTGCTAAAACTATGACTAAAGATGGAGTTTATAAGATAGGAAACTCACCAATACATGTAACCGAGGTTAAAGACATTTATAAATCAATTGATGAGGTTAAGGAAGAAATTAACGATGGTAAATGAGCTGCAGCAATAGTTATACCTAAAGGTTATGGTGCTAGTCAAAAACAATTAATCGATAACGTTATTGCGCGTAAAGATGAATTACTTACAAATCCAATAGGTGTTATTGCCGATGAATATCTAAAGGTATTTGATTCTAAAGATAAACAAGTTCAATTTATGAATTCATATAAACATAACTATTTAACTGGAGAGATAACTAACTTTGTCTCTGGTCTAACTTCTTTATCTTTTGATGCTCTAACTGCTGGTCTTGATCAAAAATTAAGTCCAGATCAAATTAAGAATCTTAAATCTGCATTTCTTTCAGCGATATCAAAAGTAGTTAAGTATGACAACGTTGGTGGGGATGAAATTAATTCCTATGGTAAAGGCCTTTCACCATACTTTATCTCTATTGCCCTTTGAGCTGGGGCTCTTGTTATGGTTTTTGTCTTTAAAAACAATAGACTTAAAGGAAGTGAAAGCGTCTCTACCTTTAGACATTACTTTGGTAAAACATTGCTCTGATTTGTTTCAGGATGAATTCAAGCAACTATCCTCATTATTGCCGTTACTCTTCAAGGAGTTAACTTTGGACCATCACGACAATGGCAACTATATCTAATGTCATTCTTAATTAGTTCGATATTCTGTTTAATAATACAGGCTGTCTCGTATATGTTTAGATATGGAGACCTAGGAGAGTTTGCTGTCGTAATTATCTTAGTTATTCAACTAACTTCTTCTTCAGGTACTTTCCCAGTAGAGATGCAAAATATTATCTTTAAGATTATCCATCCTATTGCTCCATTTACCTATTCAATCGATTCATTTAGAGAACTCTTATATGAACCAAACGTCTTTGATATCATTAAAAACATTGCAATACTTCTTGTCTTTCCACTCTTGCTTGTTCCCTTTTCACTATTTCTTAACTATCGTTTTGATAAGAGAACAGTTAAGTTTTCAAACGACGTGCCACAATATCGTTCATACGAAATACATTTAGGTGACCTGTAAAAAGGTTTTGCCTATTTTTTTATATATAATGAGTCTATGAACGAAATAAAAAGACACTTCTATAATGGAGTTGAATATGAAGTTGATGAAGTTAATAAAGTTGTAAAACTTAAACCAGAGTTTTATGAAAAGCTTAAAGATAAGAAGTTATGAGGAAGATTTGGTTTTAAAAAAATAGGTGGTTCATCGATAGGAGATGTACTTAAAGTAGATCAATATAAATCTGAATTTGCAGCCTTTGCAAGGATGGCTTGAATAGGTCTTCCAATACTCGATCGTAAATATGTTGATGCTGGTATTGCAATTGAACCAAAAGTAATTGCAGCTATCGAAGAGCAAACAGGAAAAAAAGTAACTACTTACGATCCGAAGAAATATAACTTTGATTACTTTGCAGATAAAGATGAAGCTGTTGGTGGTCTGCCAGATGGATTTATCGAAGAGGACAAAATAGTTTTAGAGATAAAAACTACTGGAGCAAAGAATCTAGAAAAATGAAATAGGTGAGGAGTTCCTCGTGGATATGTTGAACAAGCTCAACTTTATGCTTATCTAATGGGAGTTGACAAATTCTCTATCGTCGCTACTTTCTTAGAGGAAGAAGATTATGAAAAGCCTGAGAAGTATCCTATACATAAACGTAAAATGAAGAACTGAACGTTTGAAGTTGACAAGTTATCTGCTCAAGACTCAATCTCTAAAGTAAAGAGTTGAAGAAATAAAATGATTGAGACAGGAGTTTCACCTCAATGAGATCCAAAGATAGATAACGAATTAATTCAATGATTAAAGTGCTCATCTCCTGAGGAGTGAGAAGAGCTAAAACAAAAATGAATTGATGAAGGAAAAATTAAATAATTTTTTAAAAGTATTAGAGAAAAACTCTAGTATTTTTTTCTTTATTATTTATTAGTAAAATAAATAAATTGACCGCCTATAGTATAAAATATAAGAGTATAGTATAATATATAAGAATATAAATAAGGAGGTCATTTATAATGGCAAGTAAAAAAGTAAAAAACATTCTATATGGTATAGGAACAATAGGGGCTGCTATAACTCCAGTTGCTACTGTACTTTCATGTGGATCTTCAGGAGATCAGCATGAACAAGTAGCTGATGCTCCAAAGGCATTCATAGTTGATGCTTATAGTTTTATAGGTAATGGAAAAGTTATGGAGGTTCTTCCTCCAACTACAGGCGGAGAATCAGATGAAGGAGATTCAACAGAAGTTTCAAGCGCTAATTTAGTTATTAATGCTGATGCTACTGATTCAACAGCTGCTGCACAAGTAAATAATGAAAAAGGTGACTTTACTGCTTCTTTAGTATTAGGACCTAATGATGATTTCAATACTGTTGTTACAAGAAAAGCTATTAAAGACGCATTCATGGTAAGGGATGTTCATCACAATAAAATTGGTATTGAAGATAATGATATCGATATACATAAGAATGATGATGGCGGAGGAGTAGTTAGAATTACTGCTGGGGATGGTAAAAAGAAAATCCAAATCGTTCTTAATGTTTCAAAACAAAAAAATAGTGATGATGATAATATTCCACCAATAGTTAGAATTGATACAAAACATAATACAATAGGTGGTGGAACACTTATAGTGGATCCAAAAAATCCTCCTCAACAAAAAATGTTTGTTGCTTTATTAAAATTACCTGGTGATCCTCAAACAGTATTTGCAAATAAAGACGAAGCAATAAAGATGCTTAAAGAGGCCTTTGAAATTAAAGATGCTGTATCTAAAAATAATGTAAACATAGCTATAAAGGAAAACAGTATCTTTGGTGGTTCTACTACTAATGGTAAAAGCGGAATTATTACTTTTACTGCAACCGATGGAAGTGATGGTAATAAAGTACAAATTGCTATTAAGGTTTGAAAAGATGGGGAATCTCAACCAACATTTGAAGATATAAAAGCCGCTGAGGATGCACAAGATTGAACACCTCCAAC
>CAYTOW010000025.1:0-8930 GCA_964439655.1 uncultured Mycoplasmataceae bacterium | reverse complement strand
AAAGCAATAATGCAAAGACTAGACAACATCGTTAGCAAAAATAACCTATCGGAGTAAAGACTTAGTTCTTTACTTTTATTATAAAAGTCTAATATACTCATATAATGAATAAACTCTCTTTTACTTTTTATAGGTCTAGTTCTACTTACATATGGAATGAATATATAATTATCAGTCTTGATTTACCTTAATATGGTAATATATTAATATTAAGAAAGAAATATGTAGGAAGTACATTACTACATGTGAGGTTAAATATGAAAAAAGATATTCATCCAGAATACCATCAAATAACAGTTAAATGTTCAACATGTGGAACAAAACATACAATGGGCACTACTTCAAAAGAAGTTACAATTGATGTTTGTTCTTCATGTCATCCATTTTATACTGGAAACAGATCAAATATGAAATCAACTGGTCGTGTTGAAAGATTTAATAGAATGTTTGGTGAAGCAAATGTTAAAAAACCTGTAGCAAAGAAAAAACCAACACCAAGTAATAAACCAGTAACTGTTAAAAAACCAGTTAAGAAGTAGAGGCAAAATTGCCTCTTTTTTATTTTGAAAATACAACTATAATTTTTTTATGAAATTTAAACTACATTCTAAATATAAACCAGCTGGTGATCAACCAAAAGCAATAAAGAAATTAATTGAAGGACTTAAGGATAATAAGGAGTTTCAAGTACTTTTGGGAGCAACTGGTACAGGTAAAACTTTTACAATTGCAAATGTTATTAATGAAACAAATAGACCCGCAATTATTCTTTCACATAATAAAACGCTAGCGGCTCAACTTTATTCAGAATTAAAATCGTTCTTTCCTGAAAATAGAGTTGAATACTTTGTCTCATACTTTGACTACTATCGTCCAGAAGCTTATTTACCTTCCTCAGATACTTTTATCGATAAAACTTCAAAAGGAAACTGAGATCTAGAAGCAATGAGAATGTCTACATTAAATGCACTCCTTACTCGGCGTGATACTATCGTTGTTGCTTCAGTAGCTGCTATTTACGGACATCTATCTCCTGAAGAATATAAAGCATCTTTTTATCCTGTTGAAGTAGGAATGAATATTAAGCGAAGAGAATTCTTTATCGAACTAGTAAAAAGAAATTATTCTAGAAATAATATTGATTTAAAACCAGGTACTTTTAGAGCAAGAGGTGATGTTATCGAAATAGCTCCAGGTTGAACTGATGAGTATTACATGAGAATTGATATGTTTGGAGATGAGATAGAGGCAATTACTAAAGTCGATACTCTAACGGGTGAGGTTATCAAGAAGATGAGTAATGCTACTATCTTTCCAGGTGATGCCTATACTACTAAGCCCGAAACTATCACTAAGGCTATTAAAACAATTAAGATAGAGTTAGAAGAAAGACTTAAAGAATTTAAAAAGGAAAATAAACTTTTAGAAGCTCAAAGACTTGAACAAAGAGTTAAAGCAGATATTGAATCACTAGAAGAGTTTGGAATTACTCCCGGAATTGAAAACTATGCACGTCATATGGATGGTCGTAGTGAAGGTCAAAGATCTTATACTCTTTTCGATTATCTTCCAAAAGATGCACTAATAGTTATAGATGAGTCACATATGATGATTCCGCAAATATCTGCAATGTATAATGGCGACAGAGCACGTAAGGAGAATTTAGTTGACTATGGCTTTAGACTACCTTCAGCCTTAGATAATCGGCCTCTTAGGTTGGATGAATTTGAAAGTGAGTTTCATCACCAACGAATTTTTGTTTCAGCAACTCCTGGTGAATACGAATTAGAAAAAACTGATGGAGAAGTTGTATCTCAAATAATCAGACCTACAGGTTTACTAGATCCAACGATAGAGGTTGTTTCAACCAAAGGACAAATTGAAGACATTTATGATCGAATTCAAAAACAAAAGAAAAAAAATGAAAGAACCTTCATCTTAACAACTACTAAAAGAATGGCTGAGGAATTAAGTAGATATCTGCAAGAGAAAAAAGAAAAAATAGCTTATATTCATTCAGAACATAAAACTTTTGAAAGAGATGAAATAATGCGTAAGTTAAGAAAAGGTGTTTATGATACTGTAATTGGAATCAACTTAATTCGGGAAGGAATAGATGTACCTGAAGTATCTCTTATTCTTGTCCTTGATGCTGATAAGGAATCATTCTTTAGATCAACAAAGTCTCTAATACAAATCGTTGGTAGAGCTGCAAGAAATGAAAATGGACATGTAGTTTTTTATGGAGATAAAATAACTAAATCTATGCAAGAGGCGATCGATGAAACTAACCGAAGAAGAAAAATTCAAGAAGAGTTTAATAGGAAAAATAACATTAGTCCTAAAACTATCATTAAACCTATTTCTGCACCGATATCAGGTCAATCTATCGATGGAGCAATTGGTAAGTTTATTGGTAAGAAGAAAAAAGATAAAAAAGAGAAAGATAAACTCATTAGAGAGCTTAGAGCACAAATGCTTTCAGCTGCTCGTAAACTTGAGTTTGAAAGAGCAACACAAATAAGAGATATAATTTTAGAATTAGAAGGAGAATAAATGTCATATCAAAAAATATTTATAAAAGAGAATGTAAGAATAATAGCAACTGATGCTAAGGATGTTGCCCAAGAGGTAATTGATCGTAATAAGGCAACACCACTTTCTGCACGTATTATTTCAACTGCAATAGTTGGCTTTTTACCTATTGGTAATCATGATTCAAAAGTTAAATCTACTTTAACTATAAATAGTAATGGGCCATCGACAATAATTATCGTTGAAGTAATAAAGAATAAAGTAAGAGCTTTAATTCAAAATTCACTTATTGCAACTGAATACGATGAAAATAAATTTAATGAAGTTCCATTAATCCTAGGTATTGGTGATAGCGGGACTTTAAAGGTAGTTTCTGGAGAAGGAGAAAAATCATATAGTGGTCAGGTTCCTTTAGCTAATTCAGACATCGTTACTGATTTGGTTTATTATATGGATCAGTCCCACCAAATTTATAGTGCTTTAGTAACTGATGTTACTCTTGAAAGCCCATCAAAATTAAAAGAGGCAGTTTCAATTTATTTTGAACTACTTCCCGAACATACTGAAAAAGATAAAGAATGAGTAGAGAACTTCATAAAAAATCATTCTTTAAAAGATTTGGGAATCCATGAATATATTTCGGAAATGGATGCAAAACAACTTGATACAAAAAAAATATCATGACACAAGACTTGCTCAAAAGATAAAATGGGCAAAGTCATTAAATCAATTCCAGAAAAAAGAAGAAAAGAAATTATTGAAGAACAGGGAAAAATTGAAATTCAATGTGAATTTTGTAAAACAAAATATACTTTCAAATCATAATTGATTTCATACTTCAAACTTCAATAATAATACTCCTTTAATTGATATGTATAATTAAGACATGTATAGAGAAGTGTTTATAGCAACTACTGATACTGTGACAGGCATTGGAGCCCCAGTAAGTAAAAAGAATAAAGAGGCAATATATAAGATAAAAAATAGACCTAGTAATAAAAATCTTATTATTATGGTCTCATCTATAAAAATGGCTACAGGCTTAAAAGGGTGAAATGAAAAGGCAACTGAAGTTGCCAAAAAACATTGACCTGGTGTTGTAACTATCGTTGTTAATAAAAGTCTTGCTGTACGTATGCCAAATAATAAAGGTCTATTAAAACTTATAGAAGACATTGGGCCAATATATATGACTAGTGCTAATGTCTCTGGAGAAAGAATTTTATCTTTTCAGGAAGCAAAAGAGTTTTTTAAAGAGATAAGCACTTATTATAATTTTGGCAAAGGTAGCAATAAAGTTTCAAAAGTAATAGGTTTAGACGGAAAGGTGTATCGATAATGAATAAAATATATTTAGCTTCAGATCATGGTGGTTTTGAATTGAAGGAAGAGTTTAAAAATTATCTTGAAAAAAAAGACTATGAAGTAATAGATTTAGGACCAGAAAATGGAAGTCAAAGCGTCTCTTATGCTGAGTATGGGAAAAAGCTTGGTAAAGAGATAGTAAAAAATAATTCGATCGGAATTGGTATTTGTGGAACTGGTCTTGGAATTTCATATGCCCTTAACAGAATTAAGAAAATTAGAGCTGCAAGGGTGACAAGTGTTAATGATGGAATAATGGCAAAAGTACATAATAATGCTAATGTCCTTGTTTTTGGTGGAAGAATTATAAAAGCTAAAAAAGCATTTAAAATATTTGATGCTTGAGAAAAAAGTGTTTATGAAGGTGGAAGACACCAAAAAAGAATAGAAGAACTTGACAAGTAGTTAGTTATTTTTATTTATAATTATTAAAGAAAAGAGGTCCATAATGGGTGGAACAGTAATGTGAATAGTTTTAGGTTCTTTAGTTGGAGTCGTTATTATCTTTTTAGTAGTAACAACTATTCTAGAGAGAAAGAAAAATAAAAAAGTAAAAGTAGAGAGCGAAAAACTATTAATTCAAAAAAGAGAATCTTCATGAAAAATTGCAGAAAAAGTTAATATAGTTGCTGCTAGAAACAAAAAACTTCTAGATGAATTTGTTCCATCAATAGGTAAATATAAAATGTCTGAAGTTAAAGATATGGCACGAAAAGATTTACAAGATTTTATGCAAACAAAAGAGTATAAAGTTGCAAAGTCGCTTGATGAAAATGAAGAGATGATCGAAAAATACGAGTTTTTACTTAGAACACCTTCTACACAATGAGAACAAAAATATACTGATATTCTTAAGAAATTTAGAAGGTGAGAAAAAGAAAAAAGAACTCAAGCTATCGAAGCAAAAAATAATTTTGAAGCTAAGATAAAAGCAGAGACAAAAGTTAAGAAAATTAAAATAAAAAGAAAGTCAAAGGAATCTAAATAAATGAATATTCCAAATAGATTAACACTTTTTAGATTATTATTAATTTTTCCTTTTATCGCCATTGCTATTGCCTCTACATCACTTAAGGGAGATTTATCTTTTAATGATTTAAACCTTAAAACTATCTTATTCCTAAGTACTGGAGCAGTATTTATTTTAGCAATGATTACAGATTTTATAGATGGTTATTTAGCAAGAAAAAATAAACAGATAACTACCTTTGGAAAATTATTTGATCCAATTGCTGACAAGGCTATCATAAACTCTGCCTTAATACTTTTATCAATAATGCATCTTCTTCCAATTTATATAAGTATCCTTTTCATACTAAGAGATGTCATCGTTGATGGAATGAGAAATCTTGCTGCTAAAAAGAATGTTGAAGTTGCTGCATCGATATGAGGCAAAGCAAAAACAATGACTCAATCTATAGGAATAATTTTAATCTTATTCATTAGTCCTTTATTAAAAAATATTACTTCTAACAATTTTTATAATCTTACTTGAAAGATGTGAATAATGGTCTCTCCAATTTGCTTAGCACTAATATTTTCATATATTGGTTTAGGTGATTATTTATCAAAAATAAAAAAACACATTATATTAAAATAAGTGCTTATGCACTTTTTAATTTATAATTATAAAGAAATTGCTAATAGGAGGAAAGAATGTCACAAGTTAAAAAACGTAACTTTTATGAAATTGATCCTAGATTTTTTAAAGACGCCTCAGGTGATGGTGTTGGAGATCTTAAAGGTTTATCAAAAAAAGTTAGTTATTTTAAATTTTTAGGTATCAATACAATTATTCTTAATAACGTTCTTTCTTCAGAAAGCAATGAAAGTGAACAAACTTTTAAATCAGTTGCAAAAGAACTTGGAGATCTTAGTGACTTATCTAAATTTATTACTTTAGCCTCACGTAGAGGAATAGATGTTGTTTTAAGCATTAACATTGGTTTTGTTAAAGAAAATCATGAATGATTTGAAGCTTCTAAAAATGAAGAGACACAAGAATTATTTTCTGAAATAATTGAATTTAAAAAAGAAAAAGATAATAAAGCTCATTATAAATATTCTTCTGAAGTAAATGCTTACTATGCCATTAATGAGAAAACTCAAGAGATTCCCCTGAATTGAAAATCTAGTCAAGTTTCAAAACGTTTTATCGAAGTTATAAAATTCTGAGCAGGTATGGGAGTTAAAGGTTTTATCGTTAAGAAGTTTGAATATCTAACTACACCATTTAGTAAAGAAATAATGTCTGAATCTACTATCAATCAATTAAAAATATTTTATAGTACTATCAAGCAAATTGATGATTCGTTAATTATCATTGGTGAATCATCGATAATTCCAATAAAGTATGCAAAAACATACACTTCGGGTATTACTCAAGTTTTTGATTACTTCCTTCCAAGAGAAATAGCAAATTTAGGAACTTCTAATAAGTTTGGTAGAGATGCTATCGGTAATTTTAAACCAGCTGATTTACAATTATTTCTTAAAAAATATGTAAATGATAATTCAATTATTATTTCCTTTGGTAATGAGAATATTGGGCGTGTAACTTCTCGTTGAGGAAATGATGGTTTATATTCTAATGAATCTGCAAAGGCTTTAGCTCTTGCTCTAATGATTTCTACTTCTTCATATTCAATTTACTATGGTGATGAAATCGGAATGCGTAATATAGGTCTTAGCCAGTTTGATGATTTTCAAGATGAGACTTTAAATGAAAGAAAAAGAATTGCTGAATGAAAAAAACTTTCTACTGATGATTTTATGGATGCACAAATTTTGCAAGGACCAATAAATGCTAGAGCTTTAATGCAATGATCTGCAAAAAAGAATGGAGCTTTTTCTACTTCAGATAAAACTATTACTCCAGTCTCATCTACGTACAAAGAGATAAATGTTAATAATCAATATTCAGATAAAAATTCTGCACTTAATTTTTATAAGAAACTAATTTGACTTACTACTTCAACTTCATTTGTTGAAATATTTGATAATGCAAAATATAAAGTTTCATCTAATCATGGAGTTTTAATCGTTTCTATAATTAATAAACCTAAAAAGATTGTAGCTTTGATAAACCTTACTGACTCGATCAAAAAAGTAAAAAAAGAACGTAATGGTAAAATTGTTCTTTCTACATATGTATATAAAAAATATTACAATCTACCTTCAGAACTAGAACCGTTTGAAGGAGTTCTAATTTCAACAGAAGCTCCATTTGATTTAGAAAATCCAAAGGGCACTAATGAAACAAATATAGACGAAAACAACGATTTAGCTGAGCAATTTGAAAAAATAAAAAAAGAAAAGAAAAAAAATAATGAAGATGCCAAAAAGATACTTGATAAAGAAAGAGAAATAATCAGTAATATTTCCAACGAAAAATCATCATCTTCTATTAACAAAGTTCAAAAAAGTAGTTCCAATAAAAAACTAAAACTGGAAGAAGATATGGAAGTTGCAAAGAAAATTAGAAAAGAGCAAAAAACCTTTGAACAAATGGCGAGTGAGGTTAGCGATAATGAAATTACTTCATTAACAGAGGCAGATATTGCAACTACTACTCAAATAGATGTTGATAGTTTTGATCCAGATAACATCGATCTTGATGATTTTCTAGATGATAAATAAATAGTTTTATAACTTTTTTATTTATAATTGATAATATGAAAAATAAACTTGGAAAATTTAGACGTCTAATAATATTAGGACTAACTTTACTTTCAGCAATTCTTGCTGTTGTTTTTGGTTCTATTTTTTATGTATCTAAAAACTCCAAAAAATCAATCGAATATTCTGGTGGAGCTGAGTATGTTGTCAAGATAGTTGTTCCTAACGATAACAATGGACATAGTGCTAAAAATATCTCTACAGATGTTGCTGATTCAATTTATGAACGTTTAAATCCAGATGGCTTAGCTAACATTACTGTTGAAACTGAATATTCAGAAAAAATCACTTCTGTTCGTGTAAGATATTCAGGAATTAGTACTCAAGCTGAAAAAGATAGAATTCAAAAATTAATTACAACCAAACCTCACTTAGTTTTTACTGATAGTGCTGGACGTTCAATATTTGATTCACACTCAAGATTTAGACTAAATACTGACTATAAAAATGCAGTTACTCCAATTCTTAGTGGAGCTACTAAAGCTGTATTGGAAAATGGACAATGAAAAGTTCAAGTTGTTTTAGACTCAGATGTAGCTGCTCAAGAATTTACTTCAGCAACTGCTGCATTAGCCGCAAGTCATTCACCAATATTTACATGATTAGATATATCTAGCTTTATTTCAGAGATGAAAAAATATCCTACTTATGATAATCCTAATCCTGTTGTTGCAGCTCACGATGGTTCTAAAGCTCAATCAATTAGAAAATACTATCCTTTTGATGCAAGTCAATATCTGATTTCTGAAGCCTCTGTTTCTAGACCTCTTTCAGGTAGAGTTTTTGTTATCGAAGGAAACTTCTCTCATGATGAAGCTGCTAGTCTTGCTAGAAAGATTAACTATGGAGCTTCAAACTACAGTTTAAAAATTACTTCTTCTAACTTTATCGATGCCTCATATGGAACTCATTCCTTTGATAATGCGATAATTGCTGGACTTGTAGTATTTTCAGTAATTGCCTTATTCTTGATAGTTAACTACGGACTTCTAGGAGTACTTTCAACTATATCTATCGGTTTATACACTTTCTTAACACTAATGATGTTTACTGTTATGCGTGGAGAATATTCGCCAGAGTCCATTGCCGCCCTAATCCTTGGTTTAGGAATGTCGGTCGATGCAAACATAATAACATTTGAGCGTCTAAAGACCGAAGTCTATTCTGGATCCACCTTAACTAAGGCTAATAAAACAGCTAATCAGCGATCCTTGACCACGATTTTTGATGCTAACATAACGACCTTAATAGTTGCCTTTGTATTATTCTTCTTTGGAACACGTAATGTAAAAGGACTATCAGTAACCTTAATCATTTCGATATTCTTTACATTAGTTATTATGCTTGGCTTT
>CAYTOW010000024.1:0-9415 GCA_964439655.1 uncultured Mycoplasmataceae bacterium | reverse complement strand
GGAAAATTTTCTAGATCATATGACCTTGCATTAAATGGGTACGAAATTGGTGGAGGTTCTATTAGAAATCACAAGTATGATCAACAACTTAAAATTTTTAAAGAACTTGGATTAAGTGAAAAAGAAATAAATGAAAAGTTTGGTTTTTTCATGAATGCTCTTAAGTATGGTGTTCCTCCTCATGGTGGAATTGCCTTTGGAATAGATCGTTTAGTAATGTTATTACAAAAAGAAGAATCGATCAGAGAAGTTATTGCATTTCCTAAAAATACAAAAGGACTTGCTCCACTTGAAGAATCTCCTTCTAATATAAATGATGAGCAATTAGATGAGTATCACATTAAAAATAAATAATTAATATATAAAAATTTTAATCAGATTGTGTATTTCACTATTAAAGTGATGAAATACAATCTTTTATTTTATCCTTTAATTCTGTATCCTCTTAACATTATTTCTAACAAACAATATACTTTTTTTATAAAAAAATATAGATGTGTGTATAATTAAGTGGTGATAAGTGGAAGAAAGTGGGGAATATGTTTGGAAACTATTCAAAGTCACTGGATCCAAAAAATAGGGTAATTGTACCAGCTAAGCTTCGTAAAGAACTTGGCAATTATTTTTACCTAACAGTTGGACCAGATAGAATTCTTGAAGCAAGAGATGCTAAGTCTTTTGATGTTTTTCAAAATTCCCTAACTTCAAACAATATGCTTAATGCTACCGCTCGTCAATTTGCGAGATTACTTCTTGGAAACACTGAAAAAGTAGAAGTGGATAAACAAGGACGTATAGTATTACCAAAGCATTTATTAGAATCAGCCAATATCACAAAAGACGTTGTTTGAGTAGGGGTAGGAAATAAAGTTGAACTTTGACCTGCTGATGCTTATAAGAAACAAGAAGATAAGTTTAAAGGTGAAGGATCTCTTGATGAACTTGCTAAGAAACTTATGAAGGATGGAGCAGAGCTTTAATGGAAAAACATATTCCAGTAATGCTTAATGAAGTAATTTCACAGCTTCCAAGTGAGGTAAATGGAACATTTGTAGATTTAACTCTTGGAAGAGGTGGACACTCTACAGAGATACTAAAAAGAATTAACAAGGGATTACTTATTAGTTTTGATAAAGACATCTCAGCAATTAAAGAGAGCACTTCAAAGCTAAAAAAAATAAACACCAATTTTAAGCTAATACATTCAGACTATAAGAATATTAAGAATGAATTAGATAAAGAAGGAGTAAATTCAGTTGAGTGAATTCTTGCTGATTTAGGCGTCTCTTCTCCTCAACTTGATAATCCTGAAAGAGGTTTTAGTTACATGTCTGATGCAAAACTCGATATGCGAATGGACCAATCTCAAGACTTATCAGCTTATGAGATTATTAACGATTGAGTTGAAAACGATTTGATAGATATATTCAGAAACTATGGAGATGTAAAGTTGCCAAATAAAGTAGCTAAAGCAATAGTTGAGAATCGTCCAATCAAAACAACAAAAGAATTAGTCGATGTTATAAGAGACTCACTTCCTGCTGCAATAGTAAGAAAAAAGAATCCGGCAAAAGCTGTTTTCCAAGCAATACGAATTGCAGTTAATGATGAACTGTCATCGTTGAAAATAATGCTTAAAGATGCCTCAAGACTTTTAAGTATAGGAGGAAAGCTTCTTGTAATTACCTTTCATTCAATCGAGGATCGAATAGTAAAGAACTTTTATAGACAATTTATTCAAGATGATACTGGTAAGTTACCAATAATTGTTGAGAAAAAATGAACTGTAAAAACAATTAAACCTTCAAATGAAGAGGTTAAAAAAAATAGAAGATCACGCAGTGCTAAACTTCGTGTTCTAACAAAGATAGGTTAAAAACATATGGAAAGAAATATTAGTGGAGTAATAAGATTTGTTGGTAATAAGATCAACATTTCTGTAATTGAAAAACTATCAACCTCAATAGTTGGTATTTTTGATGCTTCTGCTAATATCTCTGAGTCTCATACTTTTATTCAAAAATCACTTCAATTAATAGAAAGAAAAATTGGGGCTAGATTAAAAGTTTTTACCATAATAATTGAAGACAATGAATCAATAGAATCTAGAATTGAAATTGCTAAAAAAGGAATTCAATTAGCAGATTATAAAGTTACTAGAAGAGATGTTGAGAATGTAATAGAATTAACTAAGCAAGAATTCCTTAGTGAAAAAAGAAGAGTTACTTTAATACAACCAGTAAAATTTACTGTAGTAGGTGAAGTGCTAAAAAATTACTCAGTAGCTCCAATTGGTAGAATTGGTAATGAGCTTGAAATAACTTTTGCTGTTACAACGATTTCATCAGATGTTTATAAATTTATTAAAACAATAACTGAAGAACATGGCATAAGTATTAAATGCATATTACTATCTTCACAATCTATTACCCAAAACAATTTATCAGAAGGAATAAACGAAAAAGGAGCAGCACTTGTTAGTGTTACTACGAATAATGTTTCCTTATCAATTAATAAAAATAAAGCAACTGTATCAACATGTAGTATATACAACTTAGGATATAAACAACTTGTTAATGGAGTAGCAAAAGTATTTAATTGTGATTATAAAAGTGCATTAAATCTTATTAATGTATATGGAAACCTTACAACAAACACTAATAGAATTATTCAAAATAATTTTACTGGACAAGAAAATCAAACTTATACAGAGCAGGATCTAAACAACATAATAAAAGTATTTCTTAATAGAATTACACTTGTATTAAAGAAATTTTTAGAAGAGAGAAATGTTGCATACATACCTGTTGTGCTCTCAGAAAAAATAGAGAATATAATTGGCGCTCAAGACTATATAAGAGATAAACTTAAGACTGAAGTTAGCTTATATACACCATTAACTTTAATAGAAAATACATTAAATTACAAGTACGCAATAGGCGCACAAAAACTACACAAACATATGGAAGATCAAAAAGTTATTAAAGAAAATAGTATAATTAATACAAACCCAAATGACATAAAGGTCATTCATTCAAGAAAGAAAAAAACATTATTTGAAAGAATGATTACAAAAATAGGAGGAGAATATGACAGAAACTAACATGGAACAAAAAAACGATTTAGTAAAAATTAAAGTTATTGGTGTTGGAGGTGGTGGTAACAACACTATCCATTCAATGGTAAGAGAGGGAATTCAAGGGGTTGAATTCATAGTAGCTAATACTGATGAACAAGTTTTAAATCAATCAATAGCAGATACTATACTACCTTTAGGTAATAATGCAGTAGGTCTTGGTGCTGGAGCTAATCCAGAAGAAGGATGTAAAGCTGCTTTAGAATCAGAGGATAAAATTAGAGAAGTTCTTAAAGGATCAGATATGGTTATTATATCTGCAGGAATGGGAGGTGGAACAGGTACAGGTGCTGCTCCAGTTATTGCAAGAGTAGCTAAAGAAACTGGTGCCTTAACTGTAGCTGTTGTTACTACACCATTTTCATTTGAAGGAACTCAACGTTCTAAAAATGCTGAAAAGGGACTAAAAGAAATTAAGCAAGAAGTTGATGCTCTAATTGTTATTTCTAACGATAAGTTATTAAAACAATTTGGTGGAATCGAACTTAAAGATTCATTTATGTATGCGGATAAAACATTAAAACAAACTGTAAGAACTATCACAGACCTTGTTGCTATCCCAGCACTTATTAACCTTGACTTTGCTGATGTTTCAACAGTTATGAAAAATAGAGGTGATGCTTTAATTGGTATTGGTAAGGCTAGAGGTGAGGATCGTGCTATTAAGGCTGCGACTCATGCTATCTCGTCACCAATACTTGAGGCTTCAATTACAGGAGCAACAGATGCAATTATTAATATCGCTGGAGGTAACATTACTCTTGATGAGGCTAATATTGCAGTTGAAACAATTAAGCAAGCTACAGGTTCAGACCTTCATATTATTTTCGGAGTATCTATAGTAGAGTCTCTTAAAGATGATATGCAAGTTTCAGTAATTGCTACTGGTATTGATAAAAAGAAAGAGTCAATAACTGAAGAGGAATTACGTAAAGAAGTTGCTAGTGCAGTTGAGACTATGGAAATTCCATTTGAGAATGAAAAGACTCGTACTTTACTTATCTCAAATCCTTTACCAGAGGAAGAAAAACTTTCAATAGATGATGAGGTTCAACTTCAAAACTCTCCATATGTACTTGAAGATGAAGATGAAGATGACAGCGTTCCGGCATTTCTAAAAGATTAAATAATTAATATCACAAGGCCTAATGGCCTTTTCTTTTTCTTATATAATGTAGATATGAAATTTAATCTAACATATTCACAAAAAATTAATTTACGTGAGACTCTAAAGTGAAACAACCACATCGAAAAAGTTATTTGAAACTGAGCTCAGAAAAAATTTAACTTAAGCAATATTTCAATTCCTCTTTATCAACCTGAGGACTCATCGTTATTAACTACCAACCTAAATGTTTCTCGAAACATTACTTTTGATTCTGTATTTGAAAATAGAACCTTCTCTTTTAATAACTTGCCTTCAAACATCTTAAGATTTCAAATGAATAAGATGAACTATAAAGAAGGTGAAGGACTAATAACTAAATTTACAAAGATTAGACGGGATATTGAGGAGGATCCAATAAAGTCATTATCAAGAGATGAGATCGTATTTCAGTTTATCGTTTCAAAAGATAAGTCAATTAAAATTATCGATGATATTTCACAAGATATTTATAAAATTATTTATTCAATAGCAGACGAGATTAGTGCTAAGCATAAAATACGAAATATCCTTCCTAAAGAACTAAAAAATATAACTTCTCAACAACTAGCAAATGAATATCCAAATTTTTCAATAGATGGAAGGATGGAGACTTTTATAATGGAAACTGAAGCCTTTATATTAAAAGGCGCTGGAGTAAAACAATTCTCTGGTCAAAGAGATAAATTTATTGAGCCCGAAATATACGATTTAATCCATCATAACGAAATCTATTTTAGAGATAGAGTAAATAATGCTCCTATTCATATCGCTACTATTTCCAGACTTGCTAGTGGCGAGGAATTAGATGATCAACTACAGAAATATTCAAAAACAGAATTAAAACAATACGATTTTTATTCAAGATTAATTAAAGACAAAAATAAAATAATTGAAATTTCTGTATCAGTTCCAGCTATTTCAATGGTATTATTAAATAAGGCTCACATCTCAGAAACTCAATCCGGAGTTTATACAGATGAAGCTTTAACATTAGAGAATAAATACAAAGTGGAGGTATTTTAAAATGGAATATTTTAGAAAAGATTGAATACTATTTGAAAAGATAGTAACTGAGGGCGGTAAGATGCCTGAGGAATTAATTAAAATGGATCTAAAAGAAGATGATGTAGAAACAAATAAACATGTGCCATACATCGAAGAGTTAGATGATGGATATAAAGTTTCTATAGGGAAAAATGAACTACACCCTATGACTGCAGAGCATCACATCTTATTCATTGACTTATTTGTAGATGAAAAATATGCTTATAGACAACATCTAAAACTTGGAGAAAAACCAGTTGCAACTTTTAAAGTTCCAAAAGGCAAAAAAGTAACTGCTGTAGAATTCTGTAATTTACACGGTTTATATAAAAACAATATTTAATATTAAGCAATAACGTTGGAGGTTATGAACCAACTAGCTAAATAGAATAGTTCACTATACGAACAAAGAGCCTTTAATAGAGTGGTACGTTTGCCTCTATTGAGGCTTTTATTTATTTAAGGAGGCTAACATATCTAAATTAGTAAAAAATTCTTTGGGTTACGATTCAGATCTTTGAGTCTATCAAGATAAAGAGATGTTTAATTATTCAATCGATACTATTTTACTTGCAAACTTTGTTTCAATAAATGCTCAAACTAAAAAGGTATTAGAAGTTGGAACTAACAATGGAGCTTTATCGATCTTTTTAAGTCAAAGGTATAGCAAGATGAAAATAGATGCTATTGAGATTCAAAAAGAACCGATAAAAATAGCTCTTAAAAATGTTAAGTTAAATAAGCTTGAAGATCGAATAAATGTTTTTGAATATGACTTTAATAAATATGTTATCGATCAAAGTAAAAAGCAAGCAAAGAAATACGACATGATAATATGTAATCCTCCATTTTATAAAGTAGACTCTTCTAACAGAAGAAAAGGTAGTGATATTTTATATAATGCAACTCATGAGACATTATTAACTCTAGAGGATTTAATAAAAGGCGCATCTAAAATAATTAAACAAAAAGGATATTTAGCTATCGTTGAACCAACTGAAAGACTAGTGGATATTTTTGAACTTATGAGGAGATATGGTTTTGAACCCAAACGTGTTCAGATGATTCATCCAAGAGAGGATCAAAAATCTAATCTTGTTTTAGTAGAAGGAAGATTTAAAGTTGGGTGAGGTACTCACTTTCAACCAAATATTTATCTTCATCCATATTCAAATAAACATGAATATAGAGATGAAGTAAAAAAATTATATAAACCAATTAAATTTGATAAAGGAGAGAGTAATGAATAAAACATTTTATGTAACAACACCGATTTATTATCCATCAGGCAAACTTCATATAGGACATGTCTATACAACTACTTTAGCATACACATTAGCAAACTTTAAAAAATTAGATGGTTATGATGTAAAGTTTTTAACTGGAGCAGATGAACATGGACAAAAGATTGAGCTTAAAGCAAAAGAGAATAATATTAGTCCAAAAGAATATGTAGATAAAGTTTCAGATTCTTTTAAAGATTTATGAAATAAATTAGAAATATATCCAGATTATTTTAGTAGAACAACTAACAAAAATCATGAAGAGGCAGTGAAAAAACAATTTACTAAATTATTAAATCAAGGAATTATCTATAAAGGAAAATATACTGGTCTATATTCAGTTCAAGATGAAGAGTTTTTAACTCAAACGCAAGCTGAAAAAAAAGATGGAGAATGATTTCATCCAGTCTCTGGTCATAAGCTTGAGATAGTAAATGAGGAATCATATTTTTTAAAGATAAGTGAATTTGAAGATTGAATAAGAGATTTTCTTCAAAACTCAGATGTAGTTATTCCCAAAAAAATTATTAATGAACTTATAAATAACTTTATCAATAAAGGTTTGCAAGACTTGTCAGTAACTAGAACTTCTTTCAGTTGAGGAATTCAAATCTCAGAAGAAAAGACTCACGTTATATATGTTTGATTAGATGCATTAAATAACTACATAACTGCACTTGGATATAATTCAAAAGATGAAAGTGATTTTAATAAATATTGAGTTAATGGTGATGAAATAGTTCATATCGTTGGTAAAGAAATTACTAGATTTCATTGTATATATTGACCAATAATTCTTAAAGCTAATGAAATAAGACGACCAACTAAAATTCTTTCTCATGGTTGAATCGTTACTCCTGAAGGAAAGATGTCCAAATCTAAAGGCAATGTAATTGATCCAAATGAGTTAATAGATGAATTTGGAGCAGAGGTTCTTAAGTACTTCTTTGCTTGCCATACTAATATTGATGAGGATTCTACATTTGATAAAGAAATTTTAAAAAATGCATATAATGCAGATCTTGCTAATAACTATGGAAATCTTGTCTCTAGAACCTTAGCTATGACTAAACAAAATTTTGATACTCCACTTAAATATAAAGAATCAATCATTGAGGTTGATAAAGAAATAGAGCAAGATATTATTAATGCTCTTAATTTATATAAAGAAAAGTTTAATAATTACGATATTAATAAAGCATTACAGGCAGCGATAAACTTATCTAAAAAATTAAATAAGTATATAGATGTGACTATGCCTTGAACTTTAAAAGATGATAAGAAAAGGTTAGAGCAACTTCTGCTTCGACTTTTAAATGGCATTTATGCTATCACAACTATGCTCTCTGTAGTGATGCCTAAGAAGACAGAAGAAGTAGCAGATTTAATTGGACTAAAAGAACTTTCACTTCAAAAGGCAAAAGACTTTAATAAATTTGATCAAGTAGATATAAAAGAATCTAAAGTAATTTTTTCAAGAATTAAGTAACTTTTATTATAATATATACGCTACTTGCCCAAGTGGCGAAATTGGTAGACGCAGGGGACTTAAAATCCCCCGGTGGTTACACTGTGCTGGTTCAAGTCCAGTCTTGGGCACCAAATCAATCCTTAACGGGGTTGTTTTTTTATTTTCTTTAAGTATAAAAAAGACCATAAAGGTCAATTTTAGTTAGTGTATTTTTCGGGATGTAGTGACTTCATTTTTAATATGAACTTATCTTTATCCATCGAACCATATTTTTTCATTAGTTCTAGACACTCTTCATATTCCTTAATAGCATAATCTTGATCTTCAAAACCATTGACTTGGGTAATGCCCTCACGTTTTCAATTCTTATAAGAGCTAAAGAAAGTCTCAACACTTTTTAGTCATTTCTTAGGAATATCATTAAGAGTTTTAATTTCTTCTAGACGATAATCATCTGAATGCACAGCTATAAGTTTTGTATCTGTCTCTCCATCATCAATCATCTTCATAGCTCCAATAATTCTAGCTTTTAGCTCTGAGCCAGGAATAAATTTTTCACTTGAATAAACTAAAACATCTAATTCATCACCATCTCAATCAAGAGCCTCTTCTACATACCCATAATTTGCTGGATATCTAAAATTCTTTCTAAGTATTCTATCTACTTCAATAGTTCCTTTTTTTCTATTGTATTCATATTTTATATTTGAATCCATTGGGATTTCTATATGTACTGTTATTTCTTTTTTCATAGTTATATTCTACAACATAGATTAAAAAGTGAAATAAAGTATTTATTAATTTTTATCGATTAATTTCTTAATTATTTAGCTAAAAAAATGATAATAGCATATTTGATAAATGGGACAATTTGGTATAATTTATATAAATATATAATAAGTATTTAAGGAGCTATTTGTGGTGAAAAAGAAAAATAAAAAAATAATTTTATCATTAGGCTCACTTGCGACTGCCGGAGCTTCAGTTGCAGGTGTTATTTCTTGTGGAGATACTACTAATACTAATAATACAAATAAAGATAATACTAAACCCGAAATAAAAATTGCTAACAATGGTCTTAAAAGTATTTTTGGTTCACCCATAGAAGTTATTGCAGAAAATAAATTCTCAATATCTTTTGATAAAAATACTGGAGTAAAAACTTCTTTTCTAAATGAAGGATTAATTAAAGGATTATTTACATTTACTGATGATAGTAATGTTATTCCATCTGTTGATATTACCGGTTTTGATAAACTTGATCCTGAAAATGGGGGTGAATTGATAATTACTGCAACAGATGCTTTTGGAAATACTCAACAAGCTACACTAAG
>CAYTOW010000023.1:0-9820 GCA_964439655.1 uncultured Mycoplasmataceae bacterium | reverse complement strand
AACCAATATATGTTTATAATTTATATAAGAGGTGAATATGAGAAATTTTAGAGGTTATATAAATGGAGAATTTATTTCAACAGAAAATCTTGTTGAGATCATAAATCCAAAAGATAATTCTGTTGCAGGAACTGTTGCTGCAATGAGTGCTGAAGATATTAAAAAAGCATTTAGAGCTGCAAGAGAAGCATTTCCTAGTTTCAAAAAAACAAGCAAAGAGGAGCGGATTGCATGATTAAATCAACTTTGTTCTTTATTAAATGAGAACAAGGAAGAACTTGCAGGAATCATGAACTCTGAAAATGCTAAGGATATTCCAGATGCAATTACCGAAATAGAAAGAACTATCCTTTACATTAAAAAAACGATACAAACTTGGGAATTTGTTAAATACAAGCAAATTACTCTTGGGGCTAAAACAGGTAATATCCATCGAGTTCCGCTTGGAGTAGTTCTAGCTATTTCACCATTTAACTATCCAATTAATTTAGCACTTGCAAAGATTGCGCCAGCACTTTTAGCAGGCAATACAGTTGTCTTTAAACCAGCAACAAATGGCTCATTATCTGGGGCTTATCTTACTGAATTAATAGCTAAGACAGATTTACCAAAAGGAGCCTTTAATTTAGTTACTGGTAGAGGTAAAGACATTGGCCATGAACTTACTAGCAATAAAGAGATAGATATGATTACTTTTACAGGTTCTGTTAGAGTTGGTAAAGGCATTGCAAAAACTCAATCTATGAAACCATTAGTCCTTGAACTTGGGGGTAATGATGCAGCCTACATAAGATTTGATGCAGACATAGATCTTGCAGTTAAAGAGGTTGCTAAAGGAGCTTTCTCTTTTTCAGGACAAAGATGTACAGCAATAAAAAGAGTTATTCTTCACAAAGATATTAAAGAGGAGTTCATCGATAAATTAATTGATATAGTTAAAAGAATGAAGACTAATGCACTAATTACTTCAAGTGCAGCCTCATATGTTGAGGAACTAATACAAGATTCTAAAAATAGAGGAGACAACTTTATTCTTGAAGGTCAAAGAGAAGTTAATGAAATCCCCTTCCATATCGTTGAAACTACAAAAGATTCAAGAGCTTGACAAGAAGAAGCTTTTGGTCCATTACTACCGATAGTAACAATTGATAATGAAGATGATCTTAAGCTTCTTTTTAACGATACAAACTTCGGACTTCAAAACTCTATCTTCACTAGTGATCTTCAGTGAGCTAAAAACTTTGCTCTTGATCTTGAATCAGGAACAGTAAATATTAATAGATCTTCTTCAAGAGGACCAGACATATTCCCATTCCTTGGAATTAAAGACTCTGGCTTTGGAACTCAAGGGATTGAAGATGCTTTAATCTCTATGACAAGAGTATTAAATATAGTAGAAAATGATTAACCATAATTTTTTTCTTTTTTAGAGTAAATTATTGCAAAAAAATTCATATTTTGCATAATAAAATAACCCTAAAAGCCCTATTTTATGGGGTTTTAGAGCAATTTCATAAAAAAATACTAGAGTTACTAGTATTTTAAGAATTTCATTTATTTTGGACTATATTTTTTCCTTGCTTGCTTAATATGACTAGCAAAATATTGACCACCTTTTGTAAAAGGAGGAGTCATATGTTTGTTTTCTTTTTCACCAATCATATTTGCTTGGTGAGCAATGAAATCATGCTTTTCTCCTCGCTTAGCATAATATTTACTCATCTCTTCATCATATCTTTTTAGTTCTTTCATAGTTTCTTTCCTATCGTAAGAACCTAGGAAGACCTTATTCATTTTAGGCTTAAAGTCATTTATCTTTGTAGCCTTACCAAATGAAAGTCCAACGATAACCTGAGCATCATCTGGAAGATTAAATTTCTGATGAATTTTATCTGCAAAAGCAACTACTCCCCCAACGAATGTAACACCGTATCCCATTGTGATAAGAGCATCATGTGCATAAGTAGCAGCAATAGTTGCATCAACCACTCCTCTATAAATTTCATGCATTGCTACATGGTTATTAGTAAATTTCTTTGCTCCATATTTAGCTCTTGTTCTATCTGCAAGAAAGATAATAAAAGCAGCTGAATCAGCAATGTGTTGCTGATTTCAATTATTTTTGGCAATTCATTCCTTATCTTTTTGATCGGTAACGATAATTGCTGAAAATTGTTGAGCATTAGTTGAAGTTGGGGCATTATTAATTATCTCTGTTATTGTCTGAATATCAGCTTTAGGCATTGGGTTTTTATCAAAATTCTTAACTGATGTTCTTTCTTTAAAATCTTTTATTTCCATATTTTCTCCTTAATTATATAACTTATTAATTATATGTTATTTACTAATAAATATTCCCACTAATAAAATGAAAATATTGCTAATTAGAAAAATCTTTTTTAAGTAACTTTTCAATTTCATAAGCAACACCATCTTCATTATTGTTATATGTAGAAACTCATGTTGCACTATCTTTGATTTTTTGTTGTGAATTTTTCATGGCTATTCCGATATCTGAGTTTTCTATCATGCATTTATCAGATCAACCATTGCCTATCGATACTATAAAATCAAGGTTTTCTTTTTCTTTTAAAACCTTAATAGCACTCCACTTATCGATGTGTTTAGGCTTAATAGTTATAGTGCTTCAGTCATAGTCAGTATATCAATATTGAAAGTCCTTAGTTTTAAAGGTTTCATTTAACTTATTTATAAATTTTAATAGCTCTTTATCATTAGTTTTAGGAACATCAAAATAAACTCCAAGAATTGCTGAATGGAGTAATTTAATTTCATCTTCTTTTGATTTATACTCAAAGATATTTTTTTCTGTAAGATTAAATAACCTTAGTATTTCATTATCTTTAATTTTGGTTGTTCAAAGAGCATCAACAGTTTCAATGCTTCAACTCCTTAAAGATGATTTAACAATATTAGAGTTTAGGATTGTTTTGATATCACAAAAGTCTTGAGTTACAAATTTAAGGAATTCGAATGTTGGTGTAACAATTACTTGTCCTTGTGAAGTAATCATTGGAGTATCTAGTTTAAGTAAATGAGATCATTTAATAGCTTCAGAAAAAGACTTGCCAGTTGCAATATATACTTTTCATCCTGCCTTTTTTATTTTCTGAATTGCTTTAATATTCTTTTTTGAAACTTGATAGTTAGAACTAATAACAGTTCCATCTAAATCTAAAAATAGTGCTTTAGTCATAGATACATTATATATTCATTTAATTTCAACATAAAAATAATTTACTTATTAGCGAAATATTGCTTACAAATTCCTAAAACTTTAGGAAAAACAGGGTACTTTTTCACAAATTTGATATTTTTTTGTAGATTTAATTTCTAATAGAGATGAAAGGAAAAAATATGAAATTAGAGATGACATATAAAAAAATAAAAAAGAAAATAGATAAATTTTTTGATCTAAACGAAACATACCTTTATAATGAATATAATGGAGGTGTGACAATTATGCCAATAAAAAACAAAATTATTAGTCCATCAACTGATACTTCTTGTGATGATGAAACACCACCTTGATTTTTAAGGTTTGAAAAGATTAACGATGCAAGATGAGAAAAACAAGAAGAGTTTAATAAAAGTCAACTCGAGTTTAACAAAAACCAAGAAGAGTTTAATAAAAGTCAACTTGAGTTCAATAAATCAATAATGCAACGACTTGATAATATAGTTACTAAAAATAACCTATCAGAGTAAAGATGTAGTTCTTTACTCCTTATTTTTTTTAATAAGATATTATTAAGATTAAAGAGGTATTTAAAATAACATAAAAATAAATTAGAGAGAATATAGAATAAATTTCAAAATATCTTTGAACCAAAAATTCCCGAGGATGTTCAACTTCTTTATTTATATATAATACATGTATGAAAAATACATATAAAAACCTATGGAATGAAATAATTAAGCATAATAATATAACCATTGTAACACATGTTTATTCAGATGGAGATACTATTGGTTCTGCTATTGCTCTGAAACATTTAATTCTTGAAAATACAGATATAAAGAATGTGAAGATTACTAGCGAAAAGCCACCACGATATATTTCATTTCTAGATGAGTCTGAAGAAATATCAGATGATTTTTTTCGCTCTTCACAAGTAATAGTTGTTGATACTTCAACTAAGCGTAGATTTTTTGATAAAAGAGTAGTTACTGAAAAAGCAATTAAAATTGATCATCACCACAAAGAGGAAAAATGGAAGTTAGAGATTGGTGGGGATGATTGACCTGCAACTGGGCAAATATTATATGAAATGGCTAAAACTCTTAATTTAAAGATAAATGAAAGAGCAGCTGAAGGTATGTGAGTTGCTATTTGAACAGATACTGACGCAATGACACAAAGAAAACCATCAGCAACAACTACTGAAGCAATTAATTCTTTAGTTAAGAATAAAGATGCTTTACTTAAAAAGATGGAATTAACTAAAGAAGAAAAAGAACATATTGATAAGTTAAGTAGAGAACTTGTAATTAAAAATAATCTTTGTTATCTTATAACCGAAGATATTGTTCCTAATGATTACATTAGACAAATGACTGCAAGATTTTCAAATAAAGAAGGTTTTGAAGTTTATATAGGTATAAGCAAAGTTAAAGATAAAGTTTATAGAGGGGCTCTTAGGTCTAAATCTAAGGTAGATGTTTCTTACTTTGCAAAACTCTTTGGAGGTGGTGGCCATTTCAACTCAGCAGGATTTAAAGTCTCATCTATTGAAAAAGGGCAGGAACGAATTGATTATTTGATAAAAAATTTGAAATGCTAAACAACAGTTCTTTTGTTATTAAAAAATAAGTTTTAAGTTATTAATATATTGCTAAAATAACACAGATGAGAAAAAATGTAACTTGAAAATGCGAAGGATTTAAGAAGCTGATCATAACAGTTATTTTTACTAATTAAACAGGTATTCCTGTTTTTTCTTATCGTTTTTAGGGAGGAGACATATGAAAAGTAAAGGTTTTAAATTTAGACCAAAGGCTAAAGGCCTTAAAGAAATAAAAGTTGAATCAGACATGATTTTAGATGTTAGAGATAGACCTAAATGAAAATCATGACTAATGCTATCAATTCAACATGTATTTGCAATGTTTGGCGCTACAGTATTAATTCCAATTTTAATTAATAATCATGCAAGCGGTATGGAAGTTATTTCTACTGACATTGCATTATTTGCCTCAGGTGTAGGAACACTTATTTATATCCTAGTAACTGGAGCTAAGGTTCCTATTTACTTAGGTTCCTCTGCTGCTTATGTAGCAACAATGGGAGCTATGTGACCTTTATATGGAAATTCAATGTTCCTTGGTCTACTCGGTGTAGGAGTGATTTATTTAATCGTTGCATTATTCATTTACCTATTTGGTACAGGATGATTAAAGAAATTACTGCCACCAGTAGTAGTAGGACCAATGATAATGATCATTGGACTTAGTTTAGCAGGCATTGCTGTAAATAATATTTTTCAAGAACAAGCAAAATTGCCAATAGTTGATGTTCATAGTGCGGAATGGCATATAGATTGATTAGGAGTTTTAGTTGCAGTTATCACTGTAGCAAGTGCAATGCTTATATCACTACTAATGAAAGGAAAATTAAAATTGATGCCAATACTAGGGGCAATGATAATAGGTACAGCTATTGCCTTATTAATATCGATAGGGCATCACCCTAAATATGGCATTAATAATCCTTGAAATAAATATGAGGATATCAATTGAACACAACTAAGTACCTATCTAAAAGTTCCGGATTTTAGTCATTCAGTATTTGTTGGAAAAGTTGAGCCGGGAAATGCTCATTGATCATTTATGCCATTTATATTAATGATGCCTATTGCTTTTGCTACTATTGCCGAGCACATTGGAGACCATACAGTTTTAGGAAAAATAACTGGTAGAGATTACATTAATGGAACTCCTGGGGTTCATAGAACTCTTATTGGAGATGGTCTAGCTACTATGTTTGGTGGAATAGTAGGGGGACCAGCTAATACTTCTTATGGAGAAAATACAACAACTGTTGGGCTTTCAAAAGTTGGTTCGGTATATGTAACTGGACTAGCAGCAGTCTTTGCGATAATAATGTCCTTCATAGGATTAGTTCCTACACTACTAAGCCTTATTCCACAATATGTTATTGGTGGATTAGAATTTATTCTCTTTGGTTTCATTGCATCAAATGGGTTAAAAGTTATGGTTGATGATAAAGTTGATATGCATAATATTCGAAATGTCTTTGTTGTATCAACTATGCTTTTAGTAGGACTTGGAGGGGTTGTTATTGGTTGAACAATGAATGAGACTATTGTTAAATTCTCAGGAACTTCAGTTGCAATGGTTATTGGAATAATTATGAATCTGTTATTGCCAAAAGATAGAGGAATAAATCCAGATAAAATGCCAAAAATTGCAGAGAAAAAAGCTCCTAAAAAAATTAATAAAGATGTGGATATAACCAATCGCTTCTAAGTATAATTTAGATATGAAAAAAGTTTATATAGCAGGCTCTCTATTTAAAGATGGAGATATTAAAGAAAGAAAATATGAAGGAAAAATTTTAAGAGAGAAGGGCTTAGAAGTTTTTAATCCAATAGAAGCGCCTTTCAATGAAGATAAAACCTCCACTATTCCAAAAGCTAAGGATATTTTCCATGGTGATACTAAGCAGGTATTATCTTCAGACTATATCTTTGCAGAAATTGATGGTAATGATCCAGGAGTTATGGCAGAGCTTGGTATTGCATGAACAATATCACATTTACATGAATATTTTGCTTCTGGAAAAACAATAGATGACTTTAAAAATGATTTTCCTAAAAAGAAAATTATTGCTCATTCAACAGATATTAGGATAGATTCAGCAGGAGAATATGCAAAGCATTATGTCCCTTTTGGTCTTAATCAATACATCGTTGGAATGGTCGAAGATCAAGGAAAGCTCTATACCACTAAAAAGGAAGCTTTTAGTGATATTAAAAAATAATTTTTAAAATAACAAATAAGTAATTCCATAGTGTTAGAATAAAACTACACAAAAAAATACTTATTCTTTTATTCTTAAAAAATAGAATATAAAGAATAGTATTTTCTTTCCCTAAAAATGAAAGCGTGTAATTATAAAAGAAAGTTAAAAAGAGGTAAAAAATATGGCAAATATAAAATATTCACAGTCACAAATAGATCACTTAAATAAACAAATTAACGATAAGTTCCCATTCTTATGTCCAGTAGAAAAAGGTATGAAAATTACTCATGAAGGTATTTCAAGAATGGTGATGCTTGATAGGTATGCACAAAAAGATAGAAAACTTGAGACCTTGGAAGTTGGAGATCTTGTTGTTGCAAAGATTAAACATGATCCAATGTTCCCTACTTTAGGAATTGGCTTTGTTAAAGAAATAGGAGCAGATACAGTTGTTCTTGAAATCGATGAGGAATATGTTGGACAAATAGATCCATCATTAAATCCTGAAGGAAATATCCTTCTTCTTCCAAAAACAAATATTTCAAAACCGATGGAAATTTACTTTGAACAAATTGCTAAAAGAGTAAGTAATTTCCTTGGAGAAGGCGAAAAGCCAGAAATTATCAACGATTTTTCAAAAGAAATTTCTTCATTAAATATAGTTCCAGCTGGTCGTGTTCTTTATGGAGCTGGTTCTGGAACAAGCGTAACATATTTTAATTGCTTTGTTATGCCAATGCCACATGATTCACGTGCAGGTATCTCAGATCATCGTAGAGAAGTAATGGAAATCATGTCAAGAGGAGGAGGAGTCGGAACTAATGGTTCAACTCTAAGACCAAAAAATGCTGCAGCTGTGACTGTTGGAGGAACTTCTTCTGGTGCAGTTTCATGACTTAATGATCTTTCTTCACTTACAGATTTAGTCCAACAAGGTGGTTCAAGACGTGGAGCTCAAATGATTATGCTTCAAGATTGGCATCCTGATATTATTGAGTTTATTATTTCTAAAATGCAAAAACCTGAAATTCTTAAATGAATATCAGAGAACTTTAAAAATAAACATATTAAAAGACTTGCTAAAGATAAATTAAGACTTAAACCTCTTAGTCCTTGACAAAGAAAAGCTCTTGAAGATATCGTTGCCAACACAAAAGATATCGATATGCTTAGAGGAGCGCAACAAAGACTTGAAGTTGGTGGAGAGTATGAAGTTGTTCAACCTGAGTTCTTATCAGGGGCAAATATTTCAGTAGGTATTACTAAAGAATTTATGGAAGCTGTTAAAAATGATACTTACTATACTTTTAGATTTCCTGATGTAGAAAACTTTAGCCCAGAAGAAAAAGAAATTTATGAAAATGAATGACAAGAAATGGGAGATGTAAGACTTTGAGAACAAAGAGGACTTCCTGTAAAAAAATATAGAAAAATAAGAGCTAAAGAGTTATGAGACCTAATTAACTTTTGTGCAACATATTCAGCTGAACCAGGAGTATTTTTTATAGATAGAGCAAATGAAGAAACAAATGCTAGAGCCTATGGTCAAAAAGTTGTGTGTACAAACCCTTGTGGTGAACAACCTCTTGCACCTTATTCAGTATGTAATTTAGCTGCCATTAATCTAAATAATATGGTTGATCACAAAACTGGAGAGGTTCTTTGAGATAAACTAGAGAAAACTATTAGAACTTCAGTTAGACTTCAAGACAACATTATTGACAAAACACCTTACTTCCTTGAAGCAAATAAAAAACAAGCTACAGGAGAAAGACGTCTTGGTATGGGAGTTATGGGATTACACGACTTCCTTATTTGACAAGGAATTAAATATGGTTCACCAAAATCTCTTAAAGCTATTGACAAGGTATTTAAGTTTATGGCAACTGCTGCATATAAGGCTTCAGCTGATCTTGCAGAAGAAAAAGGACACTTTGAATTCATGGATGATCTTGAGGCATTAATGTCTACTGGATACATTTCTAAACTTCCTGAAGATGTTAAGGAGTACATTAGATCTAAAGGAGGATTAAGAAATTCTCATCTATTAACTATTGCACCTACTGGTTCAACTGGTACAATGGTTGGTGTATCGACTGGTCTAGAGCCATACTTTGCATTTAAATATTTCCGTTCAGGAAGATTAGGTAAGTTTATTGAAATAGATCAAAATATCGTTGCTGAGTGGAAAAAAATAAATAAATACACAGATGAAAAACTTCCAAGCATTTTTATATCTGCTATGGATCTTGCACCTGAGGCTCATGCTGATGTTCAGGTAGCAATTCAAAGATGGATAGACTCATCAATCTCAAAAACTGTTAATGCACCAAAAGGATATACAGTTAAACAGGTTGAACAAATTTATCAAAGACTTTATGATGGAGGAGCTAAAGGTGGAACTGTTTATGTTGATGGTTCACGTGATTCTCAAGTTCTTTCAATCTCAAATGAAAATGAAGAAAAAGAAGTTGTTGCTCCATTGTCAGAAGGTTCACAACACAGACTTCAAGAAATTGCTGAAAGACATGCTGACTTACCAGTTAGACAAGATAAAACTTATGGAACACAAGTTGGAGATTTATGTCCAATATGTAAAGAAGGACAAATTGAAGATCTTGGTGGATGCAATACATGTACTAATTGTGGTGCACAGCTAAAATGTGGGCTTTAATATTATTAATAACAGACAAGGCATAAACCTTGTTTTTTGATTCCTAGAATTAAAATAAATTCATTATTAAATATAAATAACCTATAAATTCCTAAAACTTTAGGAAAAACACCCCACTTTTTCACAAATTTAACAAATTA
>CAYTOW010000022.1:0-10319 GCA_964439655.1 uncultured Mycoplasmataceae bacterium | reverse complement strand
GGATGTAATGCTGGTCAATTTGCTACTGGTCTTACAACATTCTCACTATCTGGATGAGTATTCGGAGTATTCATGATTGCTGGAGCAGCCGCTGCATTAGCAATAATTGCTTGAATTAATAGAAGAAAAAAAGCTTAAAAATTTATTCTAATTAAAACTAAGAGATGCTAGGATGCAATGCTCTTAGTTTTTCTTTTCACTTTTTTAAAATACTATTAATAAAAGACTTTCAATTTTATATAATAAATAAATGAACGAGAGAACGATAACAGTAACATTAGAAAATGGAAAAACGATAGATGGAGAAGTTTTATTCACTTTTGAACTAAATGGAGATAACTTCATTCTTTACGAATTAGAAGATAAAGTCCATGCTGCAAGGATTGATGAAGAAGATAATCTTTCACCAATAAATGAGGATGAATGACCAATGATTGAAAAAATTTATAATGAATATATTAAAGAACAGGAGAAAGAATAATGTCTCAAGGTTTATATATTGGACTTGGAGTTTCAATAGGAGTAGCATTAGTAGTAATGATTGTTGCCTACTTTGTTACTAGGGCAAAGATCAATAAGATTAAAGAAGAGTATTCTGTAAATAATATTGCTAAAGGCCAAATAAGAGAAGATGCTGGTGAACTCCTTTGAGATGAAAGAGACAAAGCAAAAAATCCATTAGATGATTATCAAATGGACTTTCTAATAAATACTTTTGTAAAAAATGGATATAAAACTTATCGAATTATTCAAGAACTAAAAGAATATGAAAATATATCAATGCAGAAATTAGCAAAAGCAAAAGCTGTAAAAACTAATGCTGATATGGTTATTAACTTTGAAATTTACGATTCAGTTGAGAATGTAGACAAGGATTTAACAAAGGCGACTGATGGCGGAATGTTAATTTATTTAAATGCACCAAAGAAAAATAAAGATACAAAAAACTTATTATCTTACTTAAAATTAACAGGCATAAGACATGAGCACCAAAAAATTGGTGAAGGTGTAGTTATTATTGTTAAATAGTTTGATAAAATAAATAGAGAATAGAATTGAGGAGAATATGTCAAAAAAAGAAATTATTACAAAAGAAGGACTTGCTGAACTGAAAGTAGAACTTAAAGATTTAATCAATGTTCAAAGACCTGAGGTTATCGCTGATATTAAAGAGGCACGTGAACAAGGAGACCTTTCTGAAAATGCAGAGTTTGATGCAGCACGTGAAAAACAGGGTCAAATAGAAGATCGTATAAAAGTTATCGAAGAGATAATTGCAACTTCTAAAGTTGTTTCAACTACAAAAAAAGGATCTAAAGTAGTAACGGTGGGCTCTACTGTAAAGATAACAAATCTTAAAAATGGTAAAGATTTAGAATATCAAATAGTTGGTACTCTTGAAGCTGATCCATTTAAAAATAAAATATCTAATGTTTCACCGCTAGCTGTTGCAATAATAGATAAAGAAATCGGAGATACAGCTGTTGTTTTAACTCAACCTAAATATGAAGTGAAAATAAAATCTATAAAATAATTTGTCCAAATGGACTTTTTTTTATAAACTTTATATATGAGTAAAAGTAAATATATAAAAGAGATAATAATTACACACAAAGAAATAGTTAAGCGTTCTAAGGAAATCGGCGAATTAATTAATAAGGATTATAAAGATTCAAAGAATTTAATTATCGTTGGATTACTTAAAGGATCTTTACCTTTTATGATGGAGTTAATTAAACATATCGATGTTGAGCACAAACAAGATTTTATGACTGTCTCTTCTTATCATGGAACCTTAAAGCGTGGAAGCATAAAACTTATCATGGATCTAAAAAACGATATTATGGATGCTGACATATTAATTGTTGAAGATATCGTTGATTCAGGTCATACAATCTCTAAGGTCAAAAAACTATTAGAAACACGTGAGGCTAAAAGCATAAGAATAGTAACTCTTCTAAATAAACAAGCTGGCAGACAAGTTGAGTGCATACCAGATATAGTTGGCTTTGAAATTGAAGATGAATTTGTTGCTGGCTTTGGACTTGACGTTAAAGAAAAGTTACGTAACCTTCCATATATAGGTATTTTTAATGAAGAGCTTTTTGAAGAACTATAAAGCATATGCTTTATTTTTTATATAATTGTTTCATGATTAAAATTAAAAATCTTAAATATAAGTATTCTGATGCCAATTCATTTGCTATAAATGATATTTCTTTGGAGATACCTTCAGGGAAATATATAGCAGTACTTGGACATAATGGTTCAGGTAAATCTACTCTTTCAAAACTAATTGTTGGTTTATATAAACCCTCAGCTGGAGAGATAGAAGTTAATGGAATAGTTATTTCTAAAAAAACACTTAAACTACTTCGTAAAGAAGTTGGCATTGTTTTTCAAAATCCCGATAACCAGTTTATTGGCTCTACCGTAGAAGATGATATTGCCTTTGGCTTAGAAAATAAACAACTTAAAAGAGATGAGATGAAAGAGATTGTGCACAAGTATGCTAAGAAAGTAAGTATGCTCGATCACCTTTCTAAACAACCTCATAATCTTTCAGGTGGTCAAAAACAAAGAGTAGCAATTGCCTCTGCTTTGGCTCTTGATCCTAATATCATTATCTTTGATGAAGTTACATCGATGTTAGATCCAAAAGGTAAAAGAGAAGTTATCGAATTAATATCAGAAATTCAGAAGGCAAAAAATAAAACACTGATTTCAATAACACACGATATGGATGAGGCTATTATGGCTGATGAACTTGTTGTTCTTGCTAATGGGAAAGTGATAGCACAAGGCAAGCCTCAAGAGATTCTTTCAAATGAAAAGATCGTTGAAGAGGCAAAAATAGATTCGCCATTTATCTATAAAGTCTCAAAAGCTCTAGGACATAAAAGACCTACTTATGATGAAAAAGAGTTATTAAAAAGGATTGGTGAATAATGGAAATTAAAACAAATAATATTTCAAAAGTCTTTCAACCTAAATCTATAAATGAATCTATTGCCCTAACTGATGTTAGTCTTAGTTTCAGACAAGGCGAGTACATCGGAATAATTGGTCAAACAGGTTCAGGTAAAACAACTTTTATAGAACATTTAAATGCCTTGAGTAGACCTAGCAGTGGTAGCGTAATAATTTCTTACAATCAAATTAAAAAGAAAAGAAAAAAAGATTCTAGTGAAAAAGATGAAATTGAGTTAAGAGAATGAGAAATTAAAAAAGGTCGTAAGAAAATCAAAAAGATCTTAGATATCAGATCTAAAGTTGGAGTAGTCTTTCAATTTGCAGAGTATCAATTATTTGAAGAGACTATAGAAAAAGACATTTCCTTTGGTCCATTAGCAACTGGCAAAAGTAAAAAAGAGGCTAAAAAATTAGCTCGTAAATATTTAGAACTCGTTGGATTAGGTGCAGAGTATTTAAGTAGAAGTCCTTTCTCACTTTCAGGAGGTCAAAAAAGAAGAGTTGCCCTTGCTGGAATATTAGCAATGGAGCCAGACTTTATCGTTTTAGATGAGCCTACTGCTGGCCTTGATCCTGATGGTTCACAATCTATGTATAAAATATTTAAAAAACTGCATGAAGCAGGAAAGACATTAATCATCGTTACTCATAACCTTGATGATGTTCTAAGAGAAACACAACGAAGTATTATTTTTAAAGAAGGTAAAGTTGTGGCAGATGGACCTACAAAAGAAATTCTTTATAATAAAAAACTTTTAGAGGATAATAAATTAGAAGTTCCTAAATTAGTTTCATTAGTTGATAAGCTTAAAAATAAAAAGATAAAGAAACCACTCTCAATTGATGAGCTAGTTAAACAAATAAACAGGTAAGGAGAAAATATGAACACAATTGGTAAATACATAAATGGTAATTCACTTATGCATAAACTTGACCCTCGTATTAAATTAATAACAAACATAGTATTTATCGTACTTGTATTTTTAGTTCAATCTTTTGTAATGCAAGCAATATTACTTGGAACTATAGTTATTGCCTTTTTCTCTTCTTCTATTTCCCCAACTTTATGACTTAAATTTAAACAAATGCTAAAAATGCTTATACCAGTCATAACTATCGCCATCTTTCTATTTGCAATAAATATATTTATTATCGATAAAAATAGTTTCCCAACCATTCATATTTATTGAGAATGAAAATCGATAAAAATTTCAGATAAAGCACTTTTACAAACAGGACTAATTTCAATGAGAATCTATACGATGATAATTATTACAACAATTCTTACAGCCACTACTAAGCCAACAGCTCTAACTACAGCTATTGAACATCTTCTATTTCCATTAAAATTAATCAGAGTGCCAGTTCACATCATTGCTATGATTATTTCGATAGCTCTTCGTTTTATTCCAACTTTACTAGAAGAGGCACAAAGAATAATGAAGGCACAAGCCTCTCGTGGAGTTGACTTTAAAAATGGATCTCCCAAAACTAAAGCTAAGGCAACGATAACTTTAATAATACCAATATTTGTTTCTGCCTTTGGTAAAGCCGAGGACCTAGCTAATGCTATGGAAACACGTGGCTATGATCCAAAAGAAAAAAGAACTCGTTATAGAGCTTATCCAATTAAGTTTATCGATGTAATGATATCTATAATAGTTATTGGTCTAATCGTTGCAACTGCTCTTTACATACATGGCTTTTATCCATTACCTATGTAATAATCTTTTAATTTTTATATAATACATTGGTTATGATTCAATGATTCCCTGGACACATGAATAAGGCTCTTGTTCAAATTAAAGAAAAGCAAAAACTTGCAGATGTTTTTGTGATAGTCTTAGACGCAAGAGCTCCTATATCTTCATATAATGAAGAGTTTGATAAAATCGCACCAACTAAACCAAGGGTATTTGTTTTAACTAAAGTAGATCTTGCTGATAAAAGCAAGCTTAATAAATTGATGAAGAAGTTTAATAATCCACAAAACAAAGTTATAAGTGTTGATCTTAGAAAGCCTTCAAGCAAAAAAAAGATATTTAATGCTATTAATCAGGTCTTGCAAGAAAAGAAACAAAGGGACTTAGCTAAAGGTCTTTTAAAACCACGTTTAAGAGCCTTTGTTGTTGGAGTACCTAATTCTGGTAAATCAACATTAATAAATTTATTGGGTGGCTCTTCAAAAGCAAAGACTGGGAATATGCCAGGCGTTACTAGAGGCCAGCAGTGAGTTCAAGCTGGTGAGGTACAACTTCTTGATACCCCTGGAATTTTATGACCTAAATTTGAAGATGAACTTGTTGGAATAAAACTTGCAATAATAGGTTCAATCAAATTAGATATTATTCAACCAATGGAATTATTTAATGAAGGCTTTAAATTATTATCTAAATACTATCCAGAGAAATTAAAAGAACTTGGATTTAATCCAACATTAAAAGAAAAAGAAATATATAATGAATTAAGGATAATGATGGACAAGATTAAAACTAAAGATAAAAATAAAGTAATACGTTCATTCATTAACAAAGTATTAAAGATGAAAGGAGTCACATATGACGAGTAACGAAATAGAAGCATTGATAAGAAACATAAAAGATTTTCCTAAAAAGGGAATCATCTTTAGAGACATATCTCCAATATTAGCTAGTCCTAAAGCAATGAAAGAAATTATTAACTTCTTTGTTAAAGAAGCAAAAGGGGCAGATATCATAGTTGCACCAGATGCAAGAGGATTTTTATTTGGGCCTCAAGTAGCAATGGAGCTTAATATACCATTTGTAATGGTAAGAAAACCGAATAAATTACCAGGAGAAGTTATTAGTGCTAAATACGATTTAGAATATAACTCAAGTGAATTACAAATGCAAGTTGATTCAATTAAACCTGGATCTAAAGTTGTAATTATAGATGACCTTTTAGCTACTGGCGGAACAACACAAGCAATAATTGACCTTGTTGAAAAACAGGGTGGTAAGTTTATTAATGCATTATTTTTAATCGAGCTATTAGGACTAATGCCAAAGCAAAATAAAAAATTCATATCTATGATCAAAATAAAGGAGGCCTAATATGGCTAAGGAATATAAAAAACATTCAGAGATACCATCAAAATATAAATGAGATTTAACTTTTCTTTTAGAAGGAAAGAGTGTTGAAGATGTAATTGATGAAGTTCTTAAATTAAGAAAAAAACTTGTAGAACAAAAAGAAAGTAAATACTCTTCAAAAAAAGCATATCTAAAGTATTTAAAAGATTATGAAAGCTTTAGCACTAAGCACTATAAACTATATAACTATTTAAATAACTCTTTATCACTTAACATAGTTGATCCAAAAATAAATTCATATAAACAAAAGCTTTCATTTGAAATGGATAAACTAAATCAATTAGAAGGTCCAAAAGATCCCCTATTTTTTAAGAACTCAAAAAAATTAGCTAAGTGAGCTAAGAGTGACGAGTTTAAAGAATATAGACATTCGATAGAATCAAAACTAGAAGAAAAGAAACATCAACTGCCTAAAGAGATTCAAGAGTATAGAGTTAAAACTGAGAGAGGTGAAATTTCTGTATATGAACCTTTTAGCATCCTTACAAATACTGAACTAGTTTTTGAAGATGTTTTAGACTCAAAAGGAAAGAAACATAAACTTAATCAATCTAACGTTTCTACTTATGGTGAAAGTGATGATAAGAAAATTCGTAAAAATGCAAGAGTTAATTATCAAAAAGCTTATCTTAGACATAAAGGAGTTCTTGCTAACTTCTTATATCAACAATTTAAAACTTGAAGTGTTGAGGCTAAAGTAACTAACTTTAACTCTCCTACTGAGTACCTAACTTTTAGTGATCGTGTGGATGATGAGTTCCTTAAAGTTTTATATAAGATGGTAAAGTCAAAAGTACCATTAATGAAAAAACAAAGAGAAGCACATAAAAAATTCTATAAAGCAGCTTTTGGTGAAGAAATTACTAAATATGATTATGGTAGAAAACTTATCTCTTCAAATAAAAAATATGGTGTAGAGGATTCAATTAAATTAGTTATTAAAGCACTAGAACCTTTTGGTGAAGAATACATCAACGAAGTTAAAAAAGCCTTCAAAGAGAATTGAGTAGATTTTTTCCCATTACCAACTAAACGTGGCGGAGCTTATTCAATAGGCGGTTCTTTTGGAATAGATAAAAAATTAATTCTACTAAATCATAACGATACTTATGGTAGTGTCTCTACCCTTGCTCATGAGATGGGTCATTCAATGCATTCATATTATTCAGATAATTATAATAAATTCACAAATTCATTTTATCCAATATTTGTTGCTGAAATAGCATCGATATTTAATGAATTAATGCTTGATGATTATGTTCTTCAAAACTCAACTTCAGATAAAGAAAAATTTGCAATTCTTGCAGAGTCAATTAAAGGCTTTCAAGGAACTGTCTTAAGACAAGTACAATGATCTAATTATGAATTTAATCTTCTTCATGCTATCGATAAAGGAGAGCCACTAGGAACTTATGAGGCAATTTCAAAACTTTATTACGATACAGTTAGCGAGTATTCACTAGACAAACCTGAAAAGTATAATGCTGATGATCAATACTACTCAGTTCTTGTTCCTCATTTTTACATGGGATTTTATGTTTATAAATATGCTATAGGTCAACTAGTAGCAAATATATTTTTCAATAGATATAAAAAAGAAGGTAAAAAAGCTCTTCAGGATTATATTGAAAAGTTCCTAAAAGCTGGAGTGTATTCCTCACCTATAGAAACACTTAAACGTGCAGGAATAGATCTTCGAGATCCTAAAGTTTATGAAGAAGGCTTTGCTGCTTATGAGCAAAAGCAAAAGCAATATATTGAGCTTGGTAAAAAAATATTTAATCTTAAGTAAACTCCTAGAGTTTATTTTTATGCCAGAAATATAACTCTTAGAATATAATTGTTTTATTAATTAATAAGGAGCAGCAATGAATAAATATAATACACAAGTTGTAATAGGAGCGCAATGAGGAGACGAGGGAAAAGGAAAGATTTCTGACTACCTTGCGCAAAAAGCTGACATCGTTGTTAGATATCAAGGAGGAAATAATGCTGGTCATTCGATCGTTATCGACGGCAAAAGATATGCATTAAAACATATTCCTTCTGGTGTCTTTAATCCTAAAACTATTAATATCATGGCTCAGGGAATGGTTATTAATCCAAAGATGCTTTTAGAAGAAATTCAGAGTTTAAAAAATAATGGGATTAAAAACTTTAATTTAACTATCTCTGACCGAGCACATATTATTTTGCCTTATCACCTAGATTTAGATGCAGCCTTTGAAGAATTAAAAGGTTCTATTAATCCTCAAAAGATGATTGGAACAACTAAAAAAGGAATTGGTCCAGCATATGAAGATAAGGCGGCACGGATTGGAATTAGAATGGGTGATTTTATAAATGAAGATTCTTTTAGAGAAGCTCTTACTGATACTTTAGTTATTAAGAATAAAGTTTTAAAAGCCTTTGGTCTAAAAGAATATACTGTTGATCAAATAGTTAATGAGTATAAAGACTATGCAAAAGCCCTAGCTCCACTTGTAACTGAAACTGGTTCACTACTTGCTAAAGAACTTAGTGAAGGGAAAAGTGCTGTCTTTGAAGGAGCTCAAGGAGTAATGCTTTGTCTTGACAACGGAACTTATCCTTATGTTACTTCATCTTCACCAACAGCCTCTGCCATTCCTTTAGGTACTGGACTTAACCCCAAATATATTGATAAGGTTATTGGGATAGTAAAAGCCTATACCACACGTGTAGGTACTGGAGCTCTTCCAACTGAAATTGAAAAGAGTGATCCAAAAATAGCTGCACATATAAGAGAAGTAGGTAGAGAGTATGGTACAGTTACAGGACGTCCAAGAAGAATTGGATGAATGGATACAGTAGTCCTTAAACACTCAGCACGTGTTTCTGGTTTAACTGAACTTTCAATTATGCTTTTAGATGTTCTTGATGATTTAGAGACTATTAAAATTGCTTATGCTTATGAACTTAATGGAAAAGAAATTGACTATATACCAGGCTCTAATTCAGAATACGAAAAGGTAAAAGCTCTTTACATCGAAATGCCAGGCTGAAAAGAAGATATATCAAAAGTAACTTCTTGAGATAAGTTGCCTCAAAAAGCTAAAGATTACGTTAATAAAATTCAAGAATTAGTTGGAGTTAAAGTATCGATGATATCTGTTGGTCCAGATAGGTCTCAGACTATCGAGAAATAAATTCTTTATAGTATAATAACTTCATGATAAAAACAAGAACAAGAACTGGTGAACAAACTATATTAATGAAAGCTTTTGCATGAGCGGGTGCTGGGTTTTTATTAATTGCAATTATTGGAGCAATATCTTTTGCTGCAATGGATAACACTGCTTTTGGTAAAGAGATACATTTACAAGCGGGCAAAGGAAAATTTAATTTTAGAGGAATTTATGGCAGTCTTTCTACATCTAATGGAATGAGCATGATAGCTAAACTATCTTTTGCCTCATTAGCATTAATAGTTATTTCTTCTATCTCTTCAATTATTTGAGCTTTCCGTGTAACAAGAGCATCAAAAGTATTTATATTTTTAAACTATGCTGCTTACATCACTGCTAATGGAATTGCTTTTGGATTTTTATTCCTAACTGTAGATGCAATGGAGCTAGTTACAATATTTGGAATTGCCGGTGGTATTTTTACTGTAATGGCCTTAGTTGGATTTTTTTCAAAAGATCTTTCAGGAATGGGTAGATATCTATTCTTTGGAGTAATATTTATTGCAGTAATGGGACTAATTAATATGGGATTAACTTTTGGCGGAGTATGAAATAGCACTTATAGTTCAGGCACAACACCATGATTAGTTCAGATTTTATGAATTGGTACTGGGTTATTAATGATGGGCTTTACTGCCTTTGATGTATGAAGAATTAAAAACCTTAGTGCATGAGCTAGTGCTAATGGCATGGACCCTGAAATGAATTTTAGATTAACAGCTTTCTTTGGTTTTAGACTTCTTACAGATTTAATCGGTCTAATATGAACTGTTGCAAGAATTTATTTTGCTGCTAAAAGATAATTTACTTAATAAGAGTATAAGCAAGGCAACTTGCTTTTTTAGTTACAAATTCCCAAAACTTTAGGAAAAACAGGGTACTTTTTCACAAATTTAACATATTATTAGACTTCCTGAGTTTTAATGGAGGTGGAGGTAATAAAATAATGGAAGAAAAAATTAAACTAAAAAAAGTCATCAGCAGATTAAGAGAAGATTTTAGACCTAGTGAGGATCTAATATATAAT
>CAYTOW010000021.1:7865-10486 GCA_964439655.1 uncultured Mycoplasmataceae bacterium | reverse complement strand
TAGTGAACTTTTGCATAATTATCTCCTTGCTGCCATTCTTCTAAGAATTTTCTTAGGTGGACGTGTTCCATTAAATGGTTGAGGTGTAACATCTTTTACTTCTGTAACTTTTATTCCAGAAACCTCAATTTGTTTTTTGGCTGATTCTTTACCAGGACCAGTTCCTTTAAACTCAACTCTAACTTCCTTCATACCATGTATGATTGCACTTTCTGAAGCAGCTTGTGCTGCAAGTGAAGCTGCGTATGGAGTTGATTTTTTAGAACCTTTATAACCAATAGCTCCCGCTGAAGATCATGCTACTACATTTCCTTGTTCGTCAGTGAATGTGACAATTGTATTGTTATGTGTTGAGTGGATATGAGCTATACCTTTTGGAATATTTTTCTTTTTTGATTTTTTAGCCATCTCTACCCTTTCTTACCTGCAACTGTTTTTCTAGGACCTTTTCTAGTTCTAGCATTCTTCTGAGTTACTTGACCTCTAACAGGCATTCCTTTTCTGTGACGTAGTCCTCTGTAACTTTTAATTTCCATTAAACGTTTTATGTTTAATGCAGTTTCTCTACGCAAGTCACCTTCAGTAGTATATTTTTTAGCTTGTTCACGAATAGCTGTTAATTGTTTTTCTGAAAGATCTTTAACTCTGATGTTTTCATCAACTTTAGCATCTTTCAGAATTTTTTGGGAAGTACTTAGTCCAATCCCGTGGACATATGTTAAGGAGATAACAACACGTTTATTATTTGGTATTTCTACTGCTAATATACGAGCCATTAACTATCCTTGTCTTTGTTTGTGTTTTGGATTAACACAAATAATTCTTTTAGCGCCACGTCTTCTAATAACACGGCAATCTTTGCAGATCGGTTTTACTGATGATCTTACTTTCATTGTTTCTCCTTGATTGATTAATATGTGTCCTCATAATTATTGTTGACCGATATTAATGAATCGCAATATTTAATTGCTTATATATTTTAACAAATAATAGAAAAAATAGTCTTAATTTTATTTATTAAATTAATTGTTTTGTCTAATATTTTAAATATAGTTTATTCACAGAAAAGAAAAAAGGCATTAGCCTTTCATTTGTGCAGCAACTTCTGATGCAAAATCTGTTTCAACTTTTTCTATTCCTTCTCCAACAGCATACCTAACCATACCTATGGCCTTTGCACCCTTAGATGCTAGATATTTTGAAACAGGCATTTTCTCCATAACGAATTCCTGATCTACAAGAGTTAGTTCTGAAAGTTGTTTTCTTAACATCCCTTTTGCAATATTTTCCTTAATATTTTCAGGTTTTCCTTCGAGTGCTGGAGACATTTGAATCTCAGCTTTCATTTCCTTAATCTTTTCAGGATCAATAGATTCTTCATTTAAAAACTCAGGATTCATTGATGCAACATGCATAGCAACATTACGAGCAGATTCATCATCACCACCTTCAGTAATGACAATAGCTGCCACTTGTTTATTTCCATGTGTATAAGCTCCAAGAGCTCCATTTTTTGGTTTTAGTACTTTTTGAGCTCTACGTAATTCAATTTTTTCACCAATGGTTGCAGTTGCTTCAGTAGTTAATTCAGAAATTGTTTTGCCATCTATTAAAACTTTATTTGCTTCTTCAATAGTTGAAAAATCTCCATTAATTAATGCCTCACCAATCTTTGATACAAGTTCTTTGAATTGGCTGTTAGTTGCAACAAAGTCAGTTTGACTATTTACCTCATAAATTACTGAGTGTGTATCATTAGTAACTGTAACTACAACTCCTTCAGCGGCAATAGCACCAGCTTTTTTTGCTGCCTTAGCTTGGCCTCTTTCTTGTAGTCATTCAATAGCTTTATCTATATCATCGTTAGAAGCATCTAGGGCTTTTTTAACATCTAGAAACCCAGCTCCTGTACGTTCTCTTAATTCTTTAATTAATTTTGTATCTGCCATATTTTTCCTTTCATAAACAGTAAGTATTCTGCTTTTATATTATTTTTAAAGTAAATAATTTTATTAAGCAATCATGATAATAATTATTTTTTAGCTTTTTTTGTTTTTTTAGTTGCAGCTTTTGTCTTAGCGGATTTTTTACCAGCCTTTTTTGTTGGTTTAGCTTTTGTTGTTTTTGTAGTAGCTTTTTTAGCTACTGGTTTTGTTGCAACTTTCTTAGTAGTGGTTTTTGTTGCTTTTTTCTTAGTAGTGGCTTTTGCTGCTTTAGATTTTGTTGTTTTTGTAGCAGTTTTTTTAGCAGTTGCTTTAGTTGTAGGTTTTGTAGCCTTAGCTTTTGTTGTTTTTGTAGTAGCTTTTTTAGCTGTACTTTTTGTAGCCTTAGCTTTTGTTGTTTTTATAGCAGCTTTTTTAGCTACTGGTTTTGTTGCAACTTTCTTAGTAGTGGTTTTTGTTGCTTTAGATTTTGTTGTTTTTGTAGCAGCCTTTTTAGCTGCAGGTTTTGTTACTACTTTTTTAGTAGTTGCTTTTTTAGTTGTAGGTTTTGCTGCTTTAGATTTTGTTGTTTTTGTAGCAGCTTTTTTAACAGTAGTTTTTGTGCTATCTTTTTTAGTTATACTTTTTGTTGTTTTTGTAGTAGCTTTTTTTGCAACTGATTTAGTTGTCTTTTTAGCT
>CAYTOW010000021.1:0-7765 GCA_964439655.1 uncultured Mycoplasmataceae bacterium | reverse complement strand
TTTTGTTGTTTTTGTAGTAGCTTTTTTTGCAACTGATTTAGTTGTCTTTTTAGCTGTTGTTTTTGTAGTAGATGTTGCCTTAGTTGTTGTTTTTGATTTTTCGACTTTTGGTGTAACTGTTTCAGGTTTAATTTCTTTTGCAGTAGTTTTTTGTGAAGTTGTAGATTTAGGTTTTGGAGTTTCAGTTCTAACTTCTTTATCTTGACCATCTTCTTTTTTGAAGTTTCTACGTCTTTCTTCTCATTTTCTTCTATTTACTTCTCTTTTTTTCTTTCACTCAGGAACTAAATCATTAGGTAGAATGACTTTTTCGTCTGGTTGATAAGCAAATTTTATTTCACCATTTTTAGCATCCGCAATAGCATCTGCAAGAATTGTAATGATTAATGTTACTGATTTAATTGAATCATCATTACCAGGGATTGCTACATCAACTATAGAAGGATCAACATTTGTATCGACAATACCAAAAACTTTGATACCTAATTTCTTAGCTTCTTTAACAGCAATGATATCAGTCATAGGATCAGCAATAATCATAACTTGAGGTTTTTGTCTCATATTACGAATACCATTAAGGTTTCTTTGAAGTTTTGCTAATTCTTTATCAAACTCAAGACCTTCTTTTTTTGTATATCCTTTATATTTTTTTTCTGCAAGTTTTTCTAGCTCTTGCATTCTTTTAACTCTTTGGAATATAGTTCTAGCATTTGTAAGAGTTCCTCCAAGTCATCTTTCTGATACATAGAAAGAATTTGTTCTTAAAGCATTTTCTTTGATAGTTTCTTTAGCTTGTTTTCGTGTTCCAACAAAGATAAAACTAGCACCTTTCTCAGCATATCTCTTGATAAGAGAATATGAGAATTCTAACGTTTTCTTAGTTTTCATCACATCAATTATGTGTACCCTATTTTTAGCTGCTAAGATGTAGGGTTTCATCTTAGGATTTCACATTGATGTTCTTTGACCAAAGTATACTCCGGCTTCTGACATCTTATCTCTTGAGACTATTTCTCTTTTTTCTTTTTCCATATTTTCTCCGTTATTCTTCTTTATAGTTCTAAATTACTTCACTCCGCATTGGAGCACGATAAGTAAAAATTCCTATAAATGTTTTCTAGCATACCTAATGAAGGTTTATGCTATTTAATATTACCATAGTAATATAAATAACAAAAATAGCATCACTGCTATAAATTGTATGTAGTTAGAAAATTAATTCCTTTTGTTGTTAACTTTCTACCTCTTGAACTCTTAACAATTAAAGACTTGTTGATTAATATAGGCTCAATATTTTTCTCTATTGAATCTTTTGAGTCTAATAATAAGCCAGATATTAGATCTATTGAGGCATATGATTCATCAACATTATCTTGCAAAGCCTTTAGGTAGTCTAGATGTTGATCTGTTAAACCCCACTTATATAAACCAATTGTTTTAAAAGATTTTTTTACAATATCAAGAGATATTTCTTTCTTAGAATCTATAACTGCAAAATCATAAACACGTTTTAATAAATTTATCGATTGTCTAGGATTATCTTGAGAGGAGCTTGCTAATAATGTTAATGCAGATTCTGAAATACCTATCTTAAGTTTTTTTGCTGTTTGCAATAATATTTTTTCTATATCTTTTTCTGTATAAGAACTAAGTTTAGAAACGATGCCAAAGCGATCTCTTAAAGGTTTTGAAATTTTTGAAATTTGAGTTGTCGCACCTATCAAAGTAAATTTTGGTAATTTTATTCTGACAATTTTAGAATCACCTTCAGGTCCAATAGTTAGATCCATTACAAAATCTTCTATTGCTGAAAAAAGTAACTCCTCAACACCTTTGTTAATTGAATGAACCTCATCTATAAAGACTATATCACCTTTTCTGATTGAGCCAAGCAAGGCAAGAATATCTGCTTTTTTATCGAAAAGTGGTCCTTGAGCATATCGTATATTTGAACCCATCTCATTAGCTATAATAGTTGCTAAAGAAGTTTTACCTAAACCAGGTGCTCCATAAAGAAGAATATGATCTATAGTTTTATTTCTTTTTTTAGCTGATGCTAAAACTACTTTAAGGCTTTCTTTGAGTTTCTCTTGCCCTATAAACTCATTAAAGTTTTTGGGTCTGAGTTCGTTGTGCATTTGAAATTAGCTTAATTGCTTCTTCAATATCATCTTCAATTGATGAAGTTATTGTAATATTTTTTAAAGCATATTTTATTTGTTGCTTATTGAATCCAAGAGTTTTAAGTGCATCTAATAGTTGACCGGCAGCTTCATTTTCTACTTTATCTGATAAACGATTTTGTAGTTCAAATATAAGTTGTTTAGCTGTTTTAGGTCCTAATGACGGATAAGAAATAAGTGTTTTTGTATCACTTGTTCCAATTGCATCGATAATTTTTTGAGGTCCATCTATTAGAAGTGATATTGCTGTTTTAGGTCCAATACCATTTACACTAATAAGCATCTCAAATAATTGTCTTTCTTTAAAAGTTGCAAATCCATACACTTGTGAAACATATTCATTAGTATAGTTATAAACATATACCTTTCTTGTTGTTTCTTTTTCAAAGTCTCTAGGTCTTGAGACATAGATGATTGTTCCGGTTCAGTTATTTTCTAAAATAATATAACTTTTACCAATGGCAACAATCTTTCCAATTTTATATATTTCCATTTTTTTTACCTCCACTCTCATTAGACACTAGATAGTATTAAAAATTATCAAATTTAGGAAAAACACCCCACTTTTTCCTAAATTTTAAGACTTTTAATAGGGTTTTTCTGATTTAGTTCTAAAAAAAATATAGGAATAAATAGAAAAAATAAGGAAATAAGTCCTTATTATTTAGTATTAATATGATTTTTATAATTTATCTTTAATTCACCGATCATATTCTTCAGAAGTTCCAAAGACTTTATGACCATTAGAAACCTCATGTCACTCTTTTTTAGAAAGACCTAAATTCATGAAATCATTAACTTCAGATGGAATATTTGATTTATAATTCCTAATTTTTAATGGATTATCTAACGATGGAATTGAATTTATAAGACTCTTAGTATATGGATGAGTTGGATTTTTATAAACTTTTTTGATAGACCCTTCCTCAATTATTTTTCCATTTTGCATAACAATTACACGATCTGCAATGTATCTAACAACTTCAAGGTTATGAGCAATAAATAAAAGTGATAAATTATCCTCTTTAACTAGGTTTTTCAATAAATTAATTACCTTTGCTTGAGATGAGATATCTAATAAAGAAAATGGTTCATCAGCAATAATTATTTCGGGATTCATAATTAGAGCCCTAGCAAGTACAATTTCTTGTGCTTGTGCATCAGACAATTCTTCAGGATATCTCTTAATACATTTTGGAGAAAGTGAAACCTTTTCCATTACCTCTCTAACTATACTTCTATAAAAATGTCTTTTAGTAAGAGTATACTTATTTTCTTTTTTATAATTTTTATACTCGTCAATAAACATAATTTCACCTTCGATTGCAGGGTATTTTTTAAAAGTTTTTATTCGTCTTTTAAAATCTATGTTTGATTTTATTAATGCATCTCGATATGCATCTTTAAATTGCTTTCTAACTTTTCTTAATCTCCTTCAAGTGAATTTTATTCCTAAATTACTAATAGATTTTTTATATTCATCTTTAATGCCAATAATATTATTTTTAAGTTTCGCTTTAGCATTATTAATTTTTTCTTTTCTATCTATTCTGTCAATATCTTTATCTTTCTTTAAAAAAGTAACATATTCTTTATAAGAACTTCTATAGGTTCTAATATCAGTTTTTCTTTTAGCACGATGAGCACGAATAATATTTTTTTGATTAGTATATTTTTTCGAAATTAATTGAAGTTTTTTAACGTATTCATCTTTTATCCTTTTACGTGATTTAATTCACTCTAATTGAAGTAAGATAATTTTATAACGAGTTGTATGCTTCATTTCAGAATTGTAATCGAGATATTTTTCCATAAGATTAGCAACAAGTAATTTTTTTGACTTCTTGTATAAGTTAAGATTTTTAGCGCCTTCAACGATAATATCAAAAACTCTTTCTCTAGGATTTAATGCAGATTTTGCATCTTTAAATATCATTTGAACTTTAGAAGCAAGTCATTTAGCTGATTTTCTTTTCATATTTCTAGGTTTATTTGGAATTATTTCTTCATTAATTTTGATAAAACCAGTTGAATGAGGAACGAGTCCAAGCAATGAATTTGCAATCATTGATTTACCCGAATCTGATTCACCAACTATAGCTATAATTTCTCCTTTCTCAACATCAAAAGATACTCCATTAATAGCATTAAAACATCTCCCATAGCTTTTTTTAAATTGAACAGATAAATCTTGTATTTTTAATAATTTAGGTTCAGCATTGATTTCATCTAAAGATATTTCATGAATATCACTTATCATAGTTGTAGTATTCATATTTTGATTATCAGAAGAAGTTATTACATTAATAAGGATGGTGTCATCAGTGCTTGTACGTGAGTACTTAGATATTTCTTCTCCATTTTTATCTAGTTCATAAACGATAAAAGGAATAGGTAAGCTCTTGATTAGATCATATACATCATTTCTTGAGTCGATATGTTCAAAGAATTTATTAGTGTTATTTTTATCTGATTTTAAAATTCAAGAAAGCGTATTTGATTTATTATCAACTACTAAATAATATTTATCAATTTTTTCCATTAAATACCTCCTTTAAATTTCATTCATCTTTTTCTAATTAAAAATGGAGGAGTAAGTTTTGGTGCATCATCAACATATAAATTAGAATAAACATAATGGTGCTTTGAGATTTCCACTTTTGGTGACTCTTCACTAAAGTCTATGCCAAGAGCATAATTGTTTCTAGGAGCAAAAACTTCATTTTTAATTCCAGTAGAATCATGAGGAACTGCACTAGGAATTTCAAAAAGACTTTTATCTTTATAAAGCTCGGGTATCTGCATAAGTAGATTCCATGTATATGGATGTTTAGGATTTCAAACGATATCTTTTGTTCTTCCATATTCAAGTATACGACCTGCATACATTACCGCAATTTTATCAGCTACTGAAGAAATAAGACTAATGTCATGTGAAATAAATATAAAAGATGTCCCAAGTGTCTTTTTAATAGTTAATATTAAATTAATTATTTTAGCTTGAGTAATAGAATCAAGGTTTTTAGTTGGTTCATCCATAATGATGATTTTGGCTTCTGTAGATAAGGCCATTGCAATGACAATTCTTTGAATTATAGATTTAGTAAGTTGATGAGGATATTTATTAATAATTTGATCTGGATTGATAATCTGTGTCATTTTCAGATATTTTTTCATTATTACTATAGCTTCTTTTTTATTGGTTACTTTATTATTCATTAAAAGGGTTTCAATAAATTGACTAGCAATAGTTCTAATTGGATTTAAAGCCTCATCTGGGTTTTGTGGAACAGATGAAATGATTGTGCCTCTAAATCTAAATTTATTTCACTCCTTTTTAGTTCACTGAGCAACATTTACTCCTTCTAGTGAAATTTGTCCAAAATTAACTTTAGTGCATTCAGGTAAAATACCTTGCATTGCTAAAGCAAGAACACTTTTACCTACACCAGATTCTCCGACAATGCCTAAAACCTCACCTTTATAAATATCTAGATCCATACCCCTAATAACTTCTTTATAGGTTTTGGTTGGCTTAGATACAAAGGATAATCTGAAATTTATTATTTGTGCAATTAATTCATTTGTCATTATCAGCTCCTTCCTACTGCTTTTTTCATACCAAGGGCAATAAATTGCGTCGATGCAAGTAGGGTAATGATAGTAAGAAGTGGAATTATATTCTGAACTGGGAATTGAATAGATTGTACTATTAGTGAACCAAGAGTTGCAGTATTTTGAACTGATAGGTTAAGAATAGATAATGACATGTCCGCTATAAGAGCACCAGGAATAGTGAAGATAAGTTGAGTAATAAGAGTAGGAATAAGATGAGGAATCATTTTCTTAAATAACATTTTGCTCTTAGAAGTTGCTAATATCTTTGATGCAAAAACTCAATCCTGTGTTTTTCTTCTCGTTCTAATAACATAACTTCTAACATGATTAGCAATTCCAATTCAACTAGTTAAAGATAGACCTAAAACTATAGTTCAAAATGATGGCGTTAAAACTAATGCTAAGAGAACTAAAATAATAAGAGAAGGTAAACTTGTAAATATTTTCATTATAAATTGACCTATAGCATCCACTATTGGGAAAAGAGCCATCAATGATCCAAAAGTAAATCCTAGTATAAGATCTATAAGAACTACAATACTTGCAATTCCAAGAGAAAATCTAAGACCACTTCAAAATACTGATCATATATCTCTACCAGTAGAATCTGTTCCTAAAATATGTTTTTTAGAAAAAGCAGCTATACCGGTATTATTATTAGTTGCATTTGGGTCTACTAAAAATGGAGGCATTATTAAGACTAAAAGTAGAATAACAATAAATAAAATAAATCCAAAAAGAGCTAGTTTTTGTTTAAAGAATTTTTTAATTATTGCAAATCTTTTTGCTTTTGCAATTAACTCAACATTTTTAAGCATTTCATAATTTTTATTAACAAAAGATCATTTTCCTAAAATGCCATTATCTAATTTTATTTCATCTACTCTACTTTCTAATTCATCATTTATAGTTGAAATAATTTCTTGAGTTTTTAAATTTTTAATTTTTTTTCTTCTAATCTTCTTCATCTTATTTCACCCTAACTCTCGGATCTATTAATTTACAAATGAGATTATTTAAATAGTAGGAGCTAATAATAATTAAAATAGATATAGTAAAAATAGTTTGAATTACAGAATAATCTTTACTTTTTATTGCATCAGCTAATCAACTTCCAGCCCCAGGGATTCCAAATATATTTTCGATGATTATAGTTCCTAGAAGTGATATTAAGAATGAAGTCGGTAAATATGAGATTATTGGAAATAGTGAAATGCGTAATAGATATCTATATTTAATTCTTCTATCGGAAGAACCTCTAACCATAGCAAATTTAACAAATTCTTGATTTCTATTATTTATTAGACTACTTCTTAGCATTACTATCTTATAAGCCATTGGAGCTAGGATTAATGAAAGTATAGGCATTATTCATGTAGAAAAATTAGCGAATGAAAATGGAGTGCCAATTTTTGAAGCGATTATCATAAATATATATCCAAAGATAAAACCAGGAATAGCTATAAAAATTGAAACTCAAAACATTCCAATAGTATCAACTATCTTTCTTGGTTTTCGTGCAAATCATATCGCAAGTGGTATTGAACCTATTAATGAAACTATAACTGTTAAACCAGCAATAGCTAATGAAATTCCCATTCTTGTTAATAACATTGAATTAATTAATGTTCCATCAGAAATCGATGTTCCAAAATTAAATGATAGTGTATTTTTAATAAATAGTAATCAATCTATAAAGAAATTACCACTTATAATAGCACTAGTACCAGAATTATCATTTCTACTTTGAGCAAGATATAAAAGAACAAATACAAGTGAAATTGCTATTATAAATATTAGAAATGATTCTATTAGACGTAATATAAATTTAAAATATTTATTCATTTATTTCTCCTTTGCTAGGTATGGCATATAATTTCTTTATATCTAAAGTTAAAAATACATTAAGCGTAATTATCTAATTAAAGAGTTAATTTATCTTGTTAATTTTATTTATAACAAAA
>CAYTOW010000020.1:0-11186 GCA_964439655.1 uncultured Mycoplasmataceae bacterium | reverse complement strand
CTTTTCAGTTTCATACTCAATATGAGCAGTATTAATAGTGATTCCACGTTCTTTTTCTTCAGGCGCTTTATCAATTGATGCATAATCTTGTGCTTCTGCTAATCCTTTTTTAGATAAAACAGTAGCGATTGCAGCAGTAAGAGTTGTTTTACCGTGGTCAACGTGACCGATAGTACCGATATTAACGTGCTCTTTACTTCTATCAAAATTTTGCTTTGCCATTTTAATTCCTTTCGTTTTTTATTTGTTTAACTAGTTAAACCAACCTATGCCTAGTCTTTCATCTAGGACCTATCCATTTGTTTGGGCAATAAAATTGCTCTCTTATTATATATGAAAACTTAAAATGACTATTATTATTACTATACTTTTTAATTATATGTTGCAATATTCCTAATGTAGAAATTAAAAAAGCACTTAGTTAATTAGTGCTTTATTAATGTCATTAACAAGTTTTTTATCACTCATTAATAGTTCAACTGTTTTTACTTTACCTTGTGCTAAATTTTTAGAGTTATATTGATATCAGGATCCTTTTTTTGTGATTATTCCTTTTGCTTCAGCAATATCTATTAATTCACTTTCTTTAGATATCCCTTTTCCAAAAATTATTTCAGTTGTTCCTACTTTGAATGGAGCTGATAGTTTATTCTTAACTATTTTAATTCTTACAACATTCCCTCTAATATCCTGACCCGAACCAATTGAAGTTACTCTTCTTACTTCCATTCGTATTGAAGAATAGAATTTTAGGGCTCTTCCTCCAGGAGTAGTCTCAGGATTTCCAAACATTACTCCAATTTTTTCTCTTATTTGATTAATAAAGATAATTGTAGTTTTAGTTTTATTAAGTGAACCAGTAATTTTACGTAGAGCTTTAGACATAAGTCTTGCTTGAGCCCCAATAGTTTGATCCTTCATTTCTCCAGCTAACTCTACTTCAGGTACTAATGCAGCAACTGAATCTACGATAATTAAATCAACTGAGCCTGAACATGTTAAAGTATCGACAATTTCTAATGCTTGTTCACCTGAATCGGGTTGTGAAAGAATAAGGTTGTTAATATCAACACCAAGGTTTTTAGCATAATTTGGATCTATAGAATGTTCAGCATCTATAAAAGCTGCGATTCCACCTTTCTTTTGAACTTCAGCAATTGCATGAAGAGCAATAGTTGTTTTACCAGAAGACTCAGGTCCATATAATTCTATAACTCTACCTTCAGGTCAACCTCCAATTCCAAGTAATTCATCAATTATGATTGAACCTGTTGAAGTTGTATTTATTTTTTGATTTTCTTTTTTGCCAAGTAGCATAATTGATTCTTTACCAAATTTTTTCTCTACTTGTTCGATTGCATTTTTAATTTCTTTTTTCAATTTTTATCTCCTTTATATAAATTTTTTGATTTTCTTAAGAGCAAAATCTACTGATTTTTTAATCACTTCTTCTCTTGAACCTTTAATGTTTAGTTTATATACATCTTCATTAATAGCAATAATTACATTTCCAGGCGCAATTCCATCTAAGGAATCTGGCCCGGCGCTCCCAGTAAAGGAAACACATAAGTCTACACCTAGAAATTTTCTTCCTATCTTAGTCATTGATAATGCTGTTTTTTTGGATACTAATCCATCAGATATATCAACACCTAATTTTTCCTTGATCTCAGTAGCATATGTAACGACTGTACCTTTAAAGTAGGTACTTGCTCCTGGTTTTTTAACGATGGCAGCGGCAAAGGCTCCACCTGTAAAACTTTCAATGCTTCCTATAGTCATAACTTAATTATAGCAATTCGTAAGAAACACCAAGATCTCCTTCAGTATATTTACCAAAAGTAAGGATATTTCTTTTAGAAAGATTTCTATAAATACTTTTCTCAAGAAATGTATTAAAACTATTCATTTTGTAATCTGTAGTTACAAGAGTATTAACTAATATGCTTTCTGCTTTCAGCCTATTAGCAACTAATATATCCATTATGATTTGATCACCCATAATAATTGTTTCTTCTGGTTTTACACCAACAGTTTTAATTATATTTTTGGCAACTCTCTTAAATGGTTTTCTAGCATTTGAACGATATATTTCAACTCCTGCTTTTTTAGCAAAAAGTGAAACTCTTGATTGAATGTTATTTGACATAATTGCAAATTCCATTCCGGCAGCTCTAACTTTTTCAATAAAGTTAAGAACTTCTTTATTAGGAAGGCGTTTAAAATGAGGAATCAAGGTATTGTCAAGATCAGAAATAAATAATTTTATGCCTTGTCGTTTTAATGTCTCTACATTTACTTCCTTAAATGTTTGAACATATATCGAAGGTTTAAAGTAATTACTTATAAGTGTTTTTCTTTTCTTTTCCATGTTTCTATTATATAGCCTTCCACTTATATTAGATACCATGAAGGCATATAATTTGTTAAATTTAGGAAAAACACCCCCTTTTTTCCTAAAATATTAGACTTTTGGGGTGCTTTTTATACAAAAAAAGAAGCAATGCTTCGATTATTTAGACTTAGTTTTTCTAACTTTAGGCTTATTAACTAAAACTAATGCATATTTTCTTTTTCTACGTTTTTCAAATTTAATATATCCGTCGATAAGAGCAAATAAAGTATGATCATTTCCTATACCAACATTTTCTCCAGGATGAATCTTTGTCCCTCTTTGTCTGTAAATGATTGATCCTGCAGTAGCAAATTGACCATCAGCTAATTTAGCACCTAACCGTTTTGACTCTGAATCTCTACCATTTTTTGAACTACCAGCAGCTTTAACTTTAGACATTATTTACCACCTTTCACTGTTTTTGTTTTATTGGTAGGTGTTGCCTTCTTAGTATTGGCACCCTTTGTTGTTGTTTTTGCAGTTGTTTTTTTAGCGGTTACTACTTTTTTAGTAGTAGCTTTTTGTGATGTTGGTTTTTTAGTAGATGTTGCTTTTTTAACTGTAGTATTTTTAGGTGTTGCAACTTTGTTAGTAGTTACCACTTTTTTAGTAGTAGCTTTTTGTGTTGTAGGTTTTTTAGTAGGTGTTGGTTTTTTAACAGTGATATTTTTAGGTGTTGCAACTTTGTTAGTAGTTACCACTTTTTTAGTAGTAGCTTTTTGTGTTGTAGGTTTTTTAGTAGGTGTTGGTTTTTTAACAGTGATATTTTTAGGTGTTGCAACTTTGTTAGTAGTTGCTACTTTTTTAGTTGTAGGTTTTTGTGTTGTAGGTTTTTTAGTTTTAACTGGACCTAATGATGTTATTTTTACACGTGTATATGGTTGTCTATGACCATACTTTCTTTTATGTGTTGATTTTGCATTGTGACGATAAACTATAATCTTTTTAGATTTACCTTGTTTTTCAATAACACCATCTATTGATACACCTTTAAGGTAAGGCTTACCAATCTTTTGATCAAACATAAGTATCTTATTAAAGACTACCTTATCTCCAACTTTACCTTCAATTTTCTCGATAAATATCGTTTCATTTCCATTAACTAGTATTTGTTTTCCACCAGTTTCTATAATTGCAAACATATAATTTCTCCTTTATGTGGCTCGCCGTTAAGGTGCTATGCTTTAAAACCTTTTCCGAACGGTTACTAAAAGTAACGCAATTATTATAACAAAAAACACCAGAAGGAGGTTCTGATGTTTTAATAATTTTATTTGCAATAGATCGGTAAAATGAATAAGATCCCCGGGCTAAAAAATAACTGTGTTATTAGACTGCGCGCCTTAGCCATTAATTTTTTTAATAAACATATGAAGGTTTGGTAACTTTTGCTTGCTTTGCAGGTTCTCAACTTACTGTTGACTGCTTAGTTTTTATAGATGCCTTGCCAGTAGCTGTAAAAGCTTTAACTGCTGAAATAATTTCAATAATTGATTCAATTACTAAAGGTATTAAAGACATCCATGCAAATCCACCATAAGTATTCTCTGCTTTATACTTATCTAATTTTTCCATTACATCTCCCTTCCACAACTATTACATACTATTTTTGGTATTTATTAGTCAAATTTAGGAAAAACACCCCACTTTTTCCTAAATTTGACATATTTTCTAATAAAAATGGTAGTAGTATAGTATGAAAAATAAAGGGATGTTTTTAGAATCGTTACTAAACAAAACAATAAGTTTTTATGAAAAAAATATGATTGGCATGTTTCATAAAAAACCTATACCAATTAACTTCAATAGTGTAAAGAAAGGAAGAGAAGTTAATCAAGCATGAATAGCAAGTAAATCAACAGTAGATTATTATGGGATTTATAAAGGAATATTTATAGCATTTGAAGCAAAGAGTACTAGATTAAAATCTTTGCCATTAGTTAACATAAAATATCATCAAATTGATTATCTAAATAAAGTAAATACTTTAGGTGGTTTAGGTTTCTTTGTTATCTATTACGATACGTATGATGAGTACTTCTTATTATTACCTGGTGATTTAGAAGGACTTGATCAAAAATCGTTAAATATTGATGTTGCAAGAAAAAAAGGATACTCACTTGAAGTGATGTATCCTGGAATTTTAGATTTTGCTTCAGTCCTAGATAATTTATTATAATCCTAACTAGCAACTTGATCTTTAAATGATTTAGCAGGTTTAAATTTAGGTGCATTTTTTGCAGGAATTGTAATTTTTGTACCATTAGCTGGATTAATTCCAGTTCTTGCTTTTCTAATAATTCTTTCAAAACTACCTAAACCAGAAACTGTAATTTTACTACCTTTTCTAACCTCAGTAATAATTGTTGTAATAAAAGCATTAAGTGCTTTTTCTGAATCAGCTTTTGTAAGACCAGTTTTTTCTGCAATAGCTTCAATTAATTCAGATTTATTCATATTAACTCTCCTTTTTTTAATATAGTAAACTTATAATTTATTTATTCTTTGTAGATTTAAGATCTTCTCTTTTATAAAACTTAACAAGTCTGTGAGGTACCTTTTCTCCACCCACATTAACTAGATTAGGTGTTGATAGAGCATGGTGTGATCTTCTTGTTCTTTTACGCTGTTTCGATGTTTTTCTCTTTGGTACAATCGCCATATTGTGCTCCTTTGCTACAAAATTATAACAAATTAGGTATCATTTGTTTATGTTAATTGGAATCATTGCTGAGTATAACCCATTTCATAATGGCCATATCTATCAATTAAATGAAATTAAAAAACGTTGACCTGATGCAAAAATAATAGTAGCTATGTCTGATAAATATGTTCAAAGGGGAGAGATTGCAATTGCCTCTTTTAAAGAGCGTGCTTCATTTGCAAAAAAATATGGAGTTGATGAAGTAATTCCTTTACCTTTTGAAGTTTCAACCCAAGCTGCTCATATATTTGCTGAGGGTGCTGTTAAACTATTAAATGAAAAGGGTATTGATATTTTATTTTTTGGTTCTGAAAGTAACGATCCATCACGTTTAATGCTTATTGCTAAAACTATTAAAAATAATCAAGATAAATATAATAATACTTTAAAGTCATTTTTAAAACTTGGATATTCCTTCCCTAAAGCTGCGGCACAAGCTTTAAGTTCTTTAATTGGACATCCCATTACTATGCCAAATGATATTCTGGGACTAGAATATGCTAAGGTAATTGTTAATAACGATTTTAATATCAAACTAGAAACTATAAAAAGAACTGTTGATTTTCACTCTCCAGTACCAAACCAAAAATTTGCTAGTGCCTCATATATTAGAGAGCAAATTTATAAAGGAAGGGACGTCTCAGCTTATACACCAATGATTATAAAGAATCCTAAAAGAATCGAAGATCATTATCAAGAGTTTCAAAAGATAGTTCGAGAAACTCCAAAAGAAAAACTTGCTCAAATAAAATTAATTTCTGAAGGTATGGAAAATTTATTCAAAAAACATATCGATGCACCAACATATCAAGCTTTTATTGAAGCCACTAACTCTAGAAGATATACTTCCTCAAGAATAAAAAGAGTAATGCTTTACGTATTGCTCCAAATTCCAAAAGATGAATAAAATTATTTAGATTTTTCTAATTCACTTTTTAGTTTTTTATAATCGTGATGGTTATATCAAATATTATTATTTCAATGATATTTATCTTTATCTACTTCATCGTAATTTAATATATGTACTGGTAAATTAGGATCATATAGCGACTCTCTACCAGTTAAAGCAATGTCTGCACCAGCCTTAAGCATAATCTCAATATCTTCTCTAGTGGAAATATTTCCTACTGACATTAAAGGTAAAGTTGTTATTTTTCTAATTTCTTTTACTAATGGGGATCTGAAGACATGTGTGCCAGATTTTTTGATTTCCCTAACGATATCTTCATTATCAAGAGTTACTCCTGAGGAAATATTAATATATGAAAGATATTTTTCAATTTCCTTTATAAAAGGCTTGTACTCATCGATAGAAACTGAATCATTAGTATTATCAACGATTGAAAGTCTAATTCCAATTGGAATCTTTACTTCTTTGTAAACACGTTTAATAACATTCATTGCCATTGCTGCCCTAACATTAACATCCTTATCTTTAATTACCTCATTTAATTTTGGATGAAGCAATTGATTTATTAAATAACCATGAGCACCATGAATTTCTATAAAATCAAATCCTGCCTTTTTAGCTCTTTTAGCGGCTTCAACAAATTTATCTTCAATTTCTTTTAGTTGCTTTTGTGTAATTAATTTTAATCTATCTTGATTAAGATGAGTATAGTACATCGTAGCACCAATTTTATCTATGTTAGTCATTTCAGCTTTGCTACCTGCATGATTTAATTGAATACCAATAATGGCACCACCTTTTTTTACAATATCTACAACTTTAGTCAATGGTGTAATATGTTCATCTTTTCAGATACCAAGATCTTTTTCTCTAATCTTACCTTCTTTTGAAATAGCAGTTGACTCTACAATAATAATTCCATATCCTCCATAAGATCTTGAACCATAATGTTGAATATGAAAATCATTAGCAAATCCATCATTTCCCATTAAAGTATCCATTGGTGGCATACCAATTCTATTTCTTAGTTCCTTATTAAATATAGTTAATTTTTTTGATAACATTCTTATTCTCCCTTATACTAATTACCTTAGTAATATATTAATTATAGAGCAAATAAAATAATAAAAAAGAATGATCTAAAAGACCAATTCTATAATTAAAAAAATAAATTTTATTTTACTAAGTTATTTAAATCTTTAAGAATTTTTTTAACTTCTTTTTCATTTTTTGCTTTACATCCACTAGCTCTATTATGACCACCGCCATCATACTTTTTAGCAACTAGATTAACGTGTGGACCATTAGATCTTAGACCAACTTCATATAAACATTTTTCTTGATCTTCTGCATATGTAAATTGTGCTCAAATTGGATACCCTTCAATATTTCCAATTGTATTAACTTTAAATTTAAAAGACATTCGATCATACTTCTCAGTCATTTCTTTTGGAATAATGACATATGAAACTTTACCTTTAAATTGAAGATTATTAAGTAATCATGAAGTCATCTCGATATCCTCTTTAGTTTTTCTTTTAAAATTATTAAATAATTCTGACATTTTTTCATTTGATATATATTCTAAAAGTTGAGCATATAATTTTACAATTTTAGCATTAGCAAGAGAATACATAAAATTTCCAGTATCAGTAAGTAATCCCAATGCTAAAGCAAAAGCTATTTCTTCATTCATTTTAAAATCTAAAGCAAAAGCAATTTCTGTTGCTTGCATTGCTGCAGCTGGATATTCTGGCTCATGTCAAAAAATATCTACTTCAGAATCTTTTTCATTTTTATGATGATCAAAGATAATTTTATTTTTACCTTTTTTAAACTCATCTGAGTACTGAATTCTATCAATAATAGAAACATCTCCAATGATAGTTAAATATGAATTATCTATTTCAGTTACAAAAGAACTTTTATCAAAGTCAAATCACGAAAAATATTTACCTAAATATTCTTCATCAGCTAAATAAACTATTTTTTTATTTGGATATTTTTTTTGCAATGCCAAAAGTAAACCATATGACGATGAAATTGAATCTCCGTCAGGTCTTTTATGATGAAATATTGCTATTTTATCGTTTTGCTCAATTAATGAAATTATCTTATCAATCATTTTCTCTAACCTTCTTTATTTGGAAATTAAATGCTTTTCCATCTTTTACTTCAACAGTAGCATAAGTGCTTCCATGTGAATCTCTTCCATCAGCAATTGAACCAGGATTAATGAAAAACATTCCATCTACCTCTTCAAAAACAGGTCTGTGAATATGACCAAATATAAGTACATCTATATTTTTGCGTTTTAGAAAAGATGCGATGTCTTTAAAACTTTTATAATCCACCCCTAGTAGGTGCCCATGAACATAACCTATTCTAGTTCCGTCAATTTTTACTTTCTTAATCATCGGATTTCCTTTAATGTAAATATCACGATTACCTAACGCTCAAAAATCATAGAAAGAGTTTTGGGTTACTTTTTCTTGTTCAGAATCACCTAAATGAAAAGCATAATCATACTCATTTGATTCAAGAGCTTTTTTAGATAAGTGTAATTGTCCATGATCATCTGAAATTAATATTAATTTACTCATTTGTTCCTTTCAAAGTCTCTTTTATTATAACCGCAATTTTCTTAGAAACAATTTTTTCTAATTTCTCATTTGGCGCGTTATATATTGCAGCATATGTTTTAAACTCCTCTAAAAGTCTTGATTCAGTTTTTAATCCAATACCCGGAATTGAAGAAAGTATCCCTTCTAATGATGCTTTATCTCTTCTAGAAGTATGTGCAAATTTTGCAAATCTATCAACCTCTTGTTGCATTCCTCTAAGGAAGTTAAGTAATATTTTGCTCTTTATCTCAATCCTCTTGCCATCTGTATTAATTATTGCATCAGTAACATGTTTATCATTTTTAACTAAACCAATTACTTTTAGATGAGGAATAATTTTTTTAACCTCATTAACTTGAGCGATCCCACCATCAACGATAAAAAGATCTGGTTTAACATCTTTATTTTTTTCAAAATATTTTTTCACTCCTTGATTCATATAATCAACATCAGCAAGACGATCGTTTAAAACTAATGAATATTTTCTATATTCCTTTTTTTGTTTAATTCCATTTCGATATGAAATAATTGCAGAAACTGGATTTGTATTATTAGTATTAGAATTATCAATCATTAGAATATGATTAATGTTTTTTAGACCTAATACTTTTTCTAGTTCCCTCATTGCACCAACTGTTAATTCTTCATTTCTAACAAATTCAGCAAGTTTAATTTCTATGTTATCGCTTGCATTTTTAACTGCATTGTTGATAATTTTTTTAAGATTTCCTTTTTGTGGTTGTTGTACTTTTATTTGACTATCAAAAACTTCATTAGAAATAATTAGATCAGGTTTTAGGTTTATTCCATAATATTGAGAAATAAATTGCTCTATCGATTCTTTTTTAGAGTTAGTAATTTCTATGACCCTTTCATTTTTAGAAAGTAATAATCCTTTTCTATAGAAAAACATCTGAATAGATAAATAACCATCCTTTTCAACAAAGGCTATTACATCTATGTTTTTATTATTTTGTAGTTCAACTGTTTGACTTTGAGAATAAAAAGAAAGAGCATTTATAGATTCTTTAATATCCTGAGCAATTTCATATTGTTCATTTTCTGCAGCAATAATCATTTTATCATTTAGATATTTAAGTAATGATATTGAACCAGAAGAAAGTAATTCTTTTGCAAATTTAAATTGTTTTTCTCAATACTCACGAGATTTATTTTGATTTGGTAAACCATCTTTATAAATAATTAATCTATCTAAAAGTTTGATCATGCTACGAGCCCCATAGCCATTAGGAAAAGGTCCATAGTAAGCTGCATTTTTCTTGTGTGGAGAATATCTATATATCATTCTTATCTCTACCTTATCTTTAAGAGTAACTTCTATATATGGATAACGTTTATCATCAGTTAATTTAATATTGTATTTAGGTTTATATTTATTAATCAAGTTTCTTTCAAGTATTAATGCCTCTTGTTCATTATTAACTATAAAGTATTCAAAAAAACTAATCTCACTAACAAGCTTAGGTGTTTTGTATGAATTATTCATTCCTTTAAAATATTGAGTCATTCTTTTTTTTAGATTTTTGGCTTTACCTACATAGATAACATTTTCAAATTTATCTTTTCAAACATAAACTCCCGGATTAGAAGGAACATTTTTTAACTTCTCTATATTCATATGATAATTATATAAATAAAATAGCCAAGTGGCTATTTGTTAAGTGTAAGTAATTTTATAAATGATTTTGGATCAAGTGAAGCTCCACCAACTAATGCCCCATTAATATTAGGTTGAGACATTAACTCCTGAACATTTTCTGGTTTAACAGAACCTCCATATTGAATAATTGCATTCTCGTTAGTAATAGATCTAACAAATTTACATGCCTCTTCCGCTTGCTCTGCTGTTGCAGTAACACCTGTTCCAATTGCTCAAATAGGTTCATAAGCAATAATAACTTTATCTCATTCATTAATACCTGCTAGCGAACCTTCAATTTGACCTTTAATTACAGACTCAAATTTTCCGGCTTCTCTTTCTTCTAAAGTTTCGCCAACACAAACTATTGGTATTAACCCATTTTCTAAAGCTACTTTTGCTTTCTTATTAACGCTTTCATTTGTTTCATTAAACATTGCTCTTCTTTCTGAATGACCAATGATAACCGCATTAGCTCCAGCATCTTTAATCATTTGGGCAGAAAGTTCTCCGGTAAAAGCTCCGGTTTTTTCGTAATGCATGTTTTCTGCAGCAATAATCATTTTATCTCATGCATTTTCCTTAAGAACATGTAATGATGTTGCAGGTGCTCCAATACCAGAAACTATATCAGAAGAAATTTTTTCTTTTTCTGATTTTAATAATTGTCTTATCTCATTCATAAAGTCTTTTGCTTCTGAAGATGTTTTATTCATCTTTCAGTTTCCTACTATATATGTTTTCATATTTACTCCTTAATTTCTAATAAATTATACTCTTAATTTTATTTATAAATGATACAAATAGTATTAAATTTCTTAATAAAAAAGGTGTTTAAGCACCTTTTACAATTTTTCTTCTACGTTTATTTTTATTAGGGATAATCTTATTTA
>CAYTOW010000019.1:0-13092 GCA_964439655.1 uncultured Mycoplasmataceae bacterium | reverse complement strand
TTCCCTTCATAAATAAATAAAAAAATATGGCAATAAATAATTTTTAATATTAATATTTAGAAATAACATATTTACATTAAAAATACTAAATAAAAAAGATTATAATAAATAATATTTTGAAAGTAGTTTTTTGGTGATAATTCTACTTTTTTAAAATAAAATGATAATTTCAATTTAAAGGGAGTAAAGGAGTAAAAATGAAGTCAAAATATATATTTGTAACAGGTGGAGTTCTTTCTGGAATAGGTAAAGGTGTTTCAGCAGCTTCTCTTGGTAGATTATTAATTTCAAAAGGCTATAGTGTCTTTGTTCAAAAGTTTGATCCATATCTAAACTTTGATCCTGGAACAATGAGTCCATATCAACATGGTGAGGTTTTTGTCACTAGTGATGGTGCTGAGACAGATCTTGACCTTGGACACTATGAAAGATTTATCGATACTGAACTTACAAGATTATCTAACTGAACTCAAGGGAAGTTATTGATGGAAGTAATTGATAATGAAAGAAAAGGTCTTTATAATGGTAATACTGTTCAAACCGTTCCTCATGTAACTAATATTATTGAATCTAAAATAATACAGGCAGGTAAAGAATCTAAAGCAGATTTTATAATAGTTGAAATTGGAGGAACTGTTGGAGATATAGAATCACAACCTTTTTACTATGCAATAGCTTCTTTTGCTAGAAAATATCCTAATAATTCATTATTTTTACATGCTACATATCTTCCTTATTTAGAGGCTTCAAAGGAATTTAAAACAAAACCAACACAACATTCTGTTTCTTTTCTTCAATCGCTTGGTATTTTTCCAAATATGTTAATCCTTAGAGCAAATAAAGAAATACCTAAAGAAATGGTTTTAAAAGTTGCTAATAAAATAAATATATCAATCGAAAAAATTCTTGCAGTTCCTAATGCTAAATGTATATATGAAGTTCCAATTAATTTTGAAAAAATGAAAGTAGCCGAACAAGTTGAGAAACACTTTGGAATGAAAGTTAAAAAAGTTAATCTTAAAGTTTGAAAAGGTGTTGTGAAAAAACTTCTTAAAAATAATGAAGAAACTATTACTATTGCTTTAGTAGGTAAATATGTTGAGTTTGAAGACGCGTATAAATCTATCGTTGAAGGACTAACTGTCTCTGCAGCTATTAATGATTTAAATATTAACTTCAAATGAATATCTTCAGATAACATCAATAAGAGTAATGTTAAAACTAAGCTTAGCAAAGTTGATGGAATAGTAATTCTGCCTGGTTTTGGCATTAGAGGTTTTGAAGGAAAAGTAGAGACTGTTACATTTGCTAGAGATAACGATGTCCCTACCTTAGGAATATGTTATGGACTACAAGCGATGGTCGTTGAACAAGCAAGAAGGATTGGAATAAAAGATGCAACTACTTCTGAAACTTCTGATAAAGGAACTTTTGTTATTGACATACTAAGAGGTAAAAATAAAAATGAAGAATTAGGTGGCACTCTTCGTCTTGGTAATTACACAGCTAAACTTAAAGATAATTCTATTGTTGCAAAACTTTACAAATCTAACACTGTTGTAGAAAGACATAGACATAGATATGAAGTTTCTCCTAAGTTTATAGATCAATTAGAGGATGATAAATTTAAATTCTCTGGTTTTGATGCTAAGGATGGTTTAGTTGAATATGTTGAAATTCCTTCTAATAAATTCTTTGTAGGATTGCAAGCACATCTAGAATTTAGAGCTACACCACTAAATCCCCATCCACTATTTAATGGTCTAATAAAAGCAATTAAAAATAATAAATCAGCTTAAGCTGATTTTCTTTTCTTGTTTTTAATTATTCTTTCTTTAATTTTTGTAGTAAGCATCATAATAGGGAAAGCAGTAAGAATTAATGATATTACTAATATAGCTCTTCCTCAAATAGGTAACATCGGAGTAAGATAAATGCCCATCAGAACTAGTGTTAGTGGAATTGCAAAATTAAATATGTCAAGATTTACTCAACGAAGTCACATAAAAAATATTAAAAAACTTGTCACTGCTAAAATAAAACCAATAGCGATTAATCACATGTATCCATAGGGAATTAAATATGTTGAAAAATTCTTTAAGTCCTTAACGTTATTTCAATCTGGAAGAGTGAAGTAATATAAAATAATTGCAGGTATAGCTACAACTATTAGTGTTAATAAAGCATTTACTCATCCATTACTTCTCTTCATACAATTATTATAATTAAAACTAGCTACGCTAATTCTAATGCTACTTTCATCATTGATACAAAAGCAGTTTGTCTTTCCTCAGCACTAGTTTCTTCTTTAGTTACTAAATTATCGGAAATTGTTAATAGACATGCAGCTTCTTTTCCAGTAGCTTCAGCATTTGCAAATAAAGCTCCAGATTCCATTTCTACACAATCAGCTCCTGTTTCCTTAATAGTATCCTCTAACGATCTTTTTGAATAAAATACATCTGACGAGTGAACTTTAGCAGAATGTAATTTAATTCCTAATTTCTTTGCAGCTGATTCTAGTTCTTTATTTAATTTAATTGATGGTTTTTTGATATGCTCATCTTTACCTGTAACTAATTTAGAAAAGGATGTTGAATCTGAATAACAGCTTTCAACTAATACAACATCATATAGTTTTAAATCTTTTTTATAAGAACCTGAGGAACCAATTCTAATGATTCTATCAACATCATAAAACTTAAAAAGTTCATAAGAATATATCCCTATCGATGGTTGACCCATACCTGAACCACATACTGAAATTTTTTTACCATTATAAGTCCCAGTATACATAAACATATTTCTAATGGCATTTACTTGCTTAACATCCTTTAGGAATGTTTCGGCAATAAACTTTGCTCTTAAGGGATCACCAGGCATTAATACTGTCTTAGCGATCTCTCCTTTTTTTGCATTTATGTGCGGAGTCATAATTCCTCTTTTCTTTGTTTTATTATAATATATTTAAAAGGAGTTAAAATGCAAAAATATTTATTTACTATTGATTTAGATGGGACCTTGCTACGAGATTCAGGAAGAAATGAAGTTTCATCTATCGATAAAAAAGCAATAAAGAGATTGATTAAAGCAGGACATATAGTTTCAATTGTTACTGGACGTCCATGGAGATCAACTGAAAAAGTTTATAAAGAGCTAGGACTTAATACAGTTGTTGCTAATTATAATGGTGCACAAATTCATAATCCTACAGATTACCATTTTATACCTCAAATTAGTACTATGAACCTTAATGATGTAATGTATATTCTTGGTGATGAAAAGATAAAAAAAGTAATGACTAACCTGGCAATCGAAGGTCCTGGATGAGTTATGTTGCAAAAGAGAGATGAAAATTTAGAAAGGGTTTTTGGTTTTAAGGATGTTTCTAATTTAAAGATGGGAATTGATTTTCATCGACTACCACTTAAACCTACTGGTGTTATCTTTGATATAAAAAGGGGCACAAATATACTAAAGCTTAAGGATTATCTTCAAAGAACTTATGGAGATTTGGCTGAATTCTCTTCATGATCTAAAGGAGAGGGATTAACACCGGTATTTGATATGACAAGTGTTGGTGTAACTAAAGCTAAAGCTGTCTCACTTATGGCAAGATATTATGATGTACCGATGAGTAGAACAATTTCTATAGGTGATGGATATAACGATCTTCCAATGTTTCAAGTAACAGAAATATCTGTCTCAATGGCAAACTCGTCTGATGATATAAAAGAATTAACCATTTATTCAACTACTAAAACAAATAAAGAAGGCGGTGTTGCTGAGTTTATTAATAAGTTCTTAGATGATGAAGAGTTTGTTAATTCTTTAAAAACAAAAAGAAAAGAAAAGTTAAAGAAAGTTGAAATTACAAAAGCTCATTAGAGCTTTTATTTATATTCATTCATTATTATAGAGCCAGCAATAGCTACGTTCAAAGACTCAAATTTAGATGAAATGGTTACATTAACATCCATATCTTTTCGTTCTTCAATAGTTAGGCCCTTCGATTCATTTCCAAGTACTATTGCATGTTTTTTATTAGGAAAAAAGTTTTTAATGTCTATTCCATCTTTTACAACAGTTCCGATTAATTGATGCTCATGCAAATCTTTATATGAAGAAATTGGTAATATATTAATAGATAGTATAGCTCCTTGTGAAGACCTAATAATTTTGGGATTGTAAATATCATTAATATTAGTGATGATAGTTTCATAACCAAAAGCTTTTGCACTTCTAATTAATGTACCAATATTTCCAGGGTCTTGAACATTATTTAATACTAAAACTTTATCAGTAATTTTAGAAGGTTTATTTTTCTTTACTAGAGCCACAATTTCTTGGGGTGTTTTAGTGTCTGAAAGTTTTTTAATAACTTCTTTTGAAACTGTAGTTCCTATATTATTAGTTGAAAATATTTCTTTAACTATTCCTAATGAAGTTGCTTCATCTACTAAATGTTTTCCTTCAACTAAAAAATATTCTGAATTAATTCTTCCTTTTTTAGTTAGTAATTTAGAAAGATCTTTAATTTTCTTGTTATGAATTGAATTAATAATCATATCTTAAGTATATAAAAAAACTACCTCTTCAGGATTGATATCCTAAAAAGATAGTGTATTTAAATTTAATTAATCTATTTTTTCTTTTTTACATTTCCTTCAATAACATCGTCATCGCTTTTAGCATTGGATTTTGGATCTTCAGTATTTACTTGTTGATGTGCAAATTGTTGTGCTATTTTTTCTATTTCTTCAATTTTTTGTTTTAGCTCAGAAATTTTGTTTTTATCCATTAAATCTTTAAGTTCTTTAATTTGTTTTTCTGTAGCTTTTTTTTGTTTAGCATCAAGTTTATTGCCTTGATCAGCTATTCCTTTTTCTAATTGATTAATCAATGCTTCAGCTTTAACTTTTGTTTCTACTTCTTCTTTACGTTTAGTATCTGCTTCTTTATTCTTCTCAGCTTCTTGAACCATTCTATTTATCTCTTCTTCTGTAAGTGAAGAATTATTTTCAATAGTAATGGTTTGGGCTTTATTTGTTTTCTTATCTGTAGCAGTTACCTTAATAATACCATTAGCATCGATAGCAAATGAAACTTCAATTTGAGGAACTCCTTTAGGAGCAGGTTCAATTCCAGATAGATTAAATGTACCTAGAGTTTTGTTGTCAATTGCCATTGGACGTTCACCTTGCACTACATTAATTGTGACTTCAGGTTGATTATCAGCAGCTGTTGAGAATATTTGTGATTTTGTTGTTGGAATTGTAGTATTTCTTTTTATAAGAGGAGTTGCAATTCCACCCATTGTTTCAATTCCAAGTGTTAATGGAGTTACATCAAGTAGTAAAACATCATCGATATCACCAGCTAGAACTCCACCTTGTACTGCAGCCCCTAAAGCAACTACTTCATCTGGGTTTATTGATTTATTAACTTTTTTACCAGTTATAGTTTCAATCATACTTTGAACTGCAGGCATTCTTGTAGAACCACCAACAAGTAGTATTTCATCTAAATCACTAGCTGATAATTTTGCTTCACGTAATGCATCTTCAATTGGTTTTTTAGTTCTTTCTAAAAGATCTTGTGTCATACGTTCAAATTCAGCACGTGATATTTCTACTTCAACATTTACTGGTCCATCTTTATTCATAGCTAGGAATGGAAGAGAGATAGTCGTAGTCATTTGACCTGAAAGATCTATCTTAGCTTTTTCAGCAGCATCTTTTAAACGTTGCAGAGCCATCTTGTCATTTTTAAGATCCACAGAATAGTTAGATTTGATGTTATCTAATAGATATTCAACAATCTTGTTGTCTCAATCATCTCCACCTAATCTATTGTCTCCTGAAGTCGAAAGTACTTCAAATGTTCCATCAGCAAGATCTAGTACTGAAACATCAAAAGTTCCACCCCCAAGATCAAATACTAATATTTTTTGTTCTTTTTCAGTTTTGTCAATACCGTAAGCTAGAGCAGCAGCTGTAGGTTCATTTATAATTCTCTCTACAGTTAGTCCAGCGATTTTACCAGCATTTTTTGTAGCCTCACGTTCTGCATTATTAAAATATGCAGGAACTGTTATAACGGCTTTAGTAACTTTAGTACCTAATTTTTTTTCTGCATATTCTTTTAAATGAGAAAGAATCATCGCAGAAATTTCCTCTGGTGTATATTGTTTTCCATTTGCTTTTACCTTCTTCTTAGTACCCATCAATCTTTTAATTGATGCGATAGCATCTGGAGAAGTTTGTAATTGTCTTTTAGCAATTTCACCAACAATTATTTCATCATTTTTAAATGAAACAACTGAAGGTGTAGTTCTTTTACCTATTTCATTTTCTAATACTTTAGGTTCTTTTCCTTCGACGATAGCAACTACTGAATTAGTAGTTCCAAGGTCGATTCCTATAATTTTTTCTTTAGCCATAATGTGACCTCCTTTATTCTTCCCATTAATAGTATAACATAAAATTAGCAAACTTAACAAGAGAGTGCTAATTTTTTTTAAGGAAAATAAAACGCAAAATTAATTGCGTTTTTTAGTTCATCTTTTACGTGGAGCATTTGGATCACTTTCGGCATGTCGACATTTAGGGAAATTAGAACACCCAAAGAATCTAGAACCGTCTCGTTTATTTCTTCTTATTACTAAGTCAGCGCCACAAGCTGGACATTTCTTATTAGCAAGAGTTGGTTCAATTTTACTTATTTCTAAGGTCATGGTAGCTGTCTCTAGCTCACCTTGGAAATCTTTTCAGAATTTATCTAATAATATTTTATGGTCTAAAAGACCCTCAGCAATCTTATCTAGATCTTCTTCCATACGTGCTGTATATTCTTCATTAATAATTTGAGCAAAAGCATCTTGTAATTTCTCATTAACGATAAATCCAAATTCAGTTGGCACAAGAGCTTTACCTTGTTTATCAGCATAAGTACGATCAACTAGTATTGAAACAGTTGTAGCAAAAGTTGAAGGACGTCCTACTCCTAATTCATCCAATTTTTCAATTAAAGATCCATCGTTATATCTAGCAGGTGGTTGAGTTTCTTTATCTTCAACTATATACTCAGCTACTTTAACTGTTTGTCCAATTTCAAATTTTGGTAATTCCTTTTCAGCTTTATAACCAATAGCTTTGTAATATCCTTCAAATATAACTTTAGATGAAGTCATCTTATATTTATTATTTCCTTCTTCAAGATTGTATCTAAGCATTTCTTTTTTAGGTACAGTCATAAGTGCTTGAATAGTATTGTTTCAAATTAGTCTATAAACTTTTTTCTCAGCACTACTTATCTCCATGCCATCAACAACGCTTGGAAGACAATTAATGTTTGTTGGACGAATAGATTCATGAGCATCTTGAGAACCGGCAGTTCCTTTGACATCAGTTGCAACATACTCTTTACCGAATTCTTTTTCAATATACTCTTTTGCCTTTTTAACAAAAGAAGCAGAAAGTCTTGTAGAGTCAGTTCTAGGATAAGTGATAAGTCCTCCATCTCCATAACCTTCATAAAGTTTTTGTGCTGCTCTTTGAACAGATTTAGAAGAAAGTCCTATTTTAGAATCAGCTCTTTTATATAAGACAGCTTGTTTAAAAGGAGTTACTCGAGGTGATTTTTTAATAGTAACTTTTCTATCAACTACTTTAAGAGTTCCTTTATTTTCGGCAATAACTTTATCTTTTTCTTTAGGATTTATTCATTCTTTATGGCCATTATATCCTTCATCAGAATAATAGAAGGCACTAACTTCATCATTTATCTTAGCTTCGATAGTTGTATAAGGAACAGGAACAAAGGCTCTAATCTCCTTTTCTTTTTCTACAATCAATTTTAAAGCAATAGATTGTACACGTCCAGCAGAAGGACTTAATGGTGCTCCGTGTATTTTCTTTCTCATTAAAGCAGAAAGTTTATATCCAATAATTCTATCTAGAATACGTCTTGTAATTTGGGCTTCTACTAAAGCCTCATCGATAGTAGTTGGATTTTCAATTGAAGCTTTAACTGCAGATTCAGTAATTTCATTAAATCTAATTCTTTTATACTTTTTATTTATTTTTAAAAATGTTACTAAATTATCTGCAATAGCTTCACCCTCACGATCGGGGTCAGTTGCAATTAAAACTTCATCAGCTGTCTTTGATGCTGCTCTAAGTGCTGAGACGATATCTTTTTTAGATGGATCTATTTTATATAGTGGTTCTCATGTTTCTAAATTAACACCAAAACGGTGTTCTCCAGAATTTGGTAATTTAACGATATGACCTACTGAGGCCATTACTTTACAACCTTTCCCTAAGTACTTTTCTATAGATTTTATTTTGTTTGGTGATTCGACGATAACTAATTTACTCATATATTAAAAAGGATACACTATAAAAACGAAAGTCCAAAATATAATTTTGGCTTATATATAAAATATATAATTACTTTCATAGTGTATTTTTTTAACAGCTTACATCTTTTACAGCAGTGATAAGGGTAGCGCCTTGCTTGATCAATTCGCTATTACCATCTTTTTCAGAACCATCTCCTGGATAGCAATAAATTTCTTTTCCTAAATTTAAATAGTTAGTTACTAAGTTATTTATTTTTCCATTTTTTTCTGAACTGAATAAGATAAGCATATCACTTAAAGCAGCAATGATTCTATTTCGATTTCTATACGTATCTCTACTTCCGTGTGCCTCAGGTGGATATTCACTTATAGCTATAAGAGCTTTGTGATTTTCATCTATTCCTTCAGCAGCTACATATAAAATTCTTTTGCATTTCTCAGAAATATATTCTTCAACCCCTTTATATAAGCATGAGCTTACTAAGTGAGTTTTAGTGTATTCTTTAATGTCTCTATCGATAAAGTTTTTAATATTATCGTTTAATTGATTTCCTGATAAGTTAATAATTTTATCGTTAAGAAGACTTGTATCTCCTTTTACTCATAAAACAAATGGCGGTTTGAAAGCCTGTTTTAGTTTGTATGGATAATCGACATCAAGAATTGTTATTATTCTGAGTTTGCTTTTAGATATTCATTTTTCTGTTGCTTTGATTTCAGCTATTGAGACTTTTTCTTTTTTTTCTAGGGCTTCATATATCTTGTCTCAGTTTCCCTTGTACTTTCTTGCGAAGTATATTAGAATTACGTTCATATTTTTTACCTCCACCCTCATTACATAACAAGAATGGCCATAATTTGTTAAATTTGTGAAAAACCCCCCCTTTTTTCCTAAAAAACTATACTTTTTGGGGGGTTAGTAAGAAATAAGAAAAGTTGGTTTTAGCCAACTTATCACTTAATTATTTTATAGATTTGTCTTTTTCTTCTATAGATTTATCGATTTTGTCAAAAACTTCTTTTCTTTTAAGTTCTTTCTTTTTCTTTTCATACTCTACAGGAGAGATAATTCCATTTTTCAGTGCATTATCTAAGGCTTTATATGAATCTATATTATTATTTGGATTATTAGGTATGCTTTGTTGTGGAGGTATTTGTGGTCTCATATACCCATTTCTATATATAAGTGGAGCAACGCCATACTTTCTAAGCTCTTTAGCTACTACGATAGAGTGACCAATAAATAGTACAAGAACTGCAAAAACAACAAGTAGTGTAGATTCTTTAGTTATTGAGTTAATCTTAACGGCATTAACTATCCCCATTATTCAGGAAATAAGAAAAGGAATTCATATTGCAAGGTTAATTCCTAATCATATATATGAGACGAAGTTATCAAAAGAAAAGGCAACAGCTACAGTTAATTTAAAGCTAGCAAAGTTTGAAAAAATAAATAAAAAGATTCACATCAATATTAATCCACCTTGTAGTGATGCGTGAAATCTTTGTTTTCTTAATAATTTTTCTAGTTTAGCTTTATCCATAATATTTATTATTATATATTTTTATTCTTAAATAATTCTATATTTACTATAGTGATTAAAAACAAGAAAAGAAAAATTGGTTTTACCCAACTTAACTATTTGCCTCTACTTGATCTTTCCATCTCTTCAAGAACTTCTCTTTTTTTAAGATCTTGCATTTTTCTTTCATATTCATCTAAAGAAATAATTCCACTTGCAAGGGCTTCTTCTAAAGCTTTAAAACGTTCATTCTTAGGATTAGTTTGAGTATCTTCCTGAATAGGACTGAAGTTATCTAGAGATAAAATATCTTGACTAGCAAATTTCTTTTCTTCAAGAATTGCAACGATTAGATGTCCAATTGCTAATGAGATTACTGAAAAAATAATTAGAAGTTTAGAATCTTTAGTAATTGAATTAATTTTTACTGCATTAAGAATTCCAAGTACTCATGTAAGGAAGAAGAATCCTCATATCGTTAAGTCAATAGCTAATCAAAAAGTATAACCACTCGTATCAATAGCATGATTAGAAAATCCATAGAAATGAAAATGAACAGTAAAGACTTTTGATAGGATATAAATAAAGATTCAAAGCAAGATAAATATTAATTGAAATACTGAATTGAATTTTTGTTTTCTTAATAATGTTTTTAATTGAGCAATATTCATAAAAAAATTATACATTTTTATTTTTTAGTTAAAAGAAAAAGAATTGAATTTATAGAAATAAAAAATATCGCCCTTATATAAGAATGCGATATTTCTATTCTGTTTTTATAATTTATAGTTTTATTAACTTATCTATTGGTTGTTTCTTTCTTCCCACTTTAGCAATTTCTTTGCCATTAACCTCTACAGCATCTGCTGAGAAGGTATTATTTATTTTAAGTAAAGAAGCTCCTACTCCATAAACATCTACTGGAGTTTTTTCTTTCTCAAATAATTTAATCTTTTCAACATCAAAACCTGATGAGACGATTATCTTTACATTAGATCCGCCATTTTCATCAAGAGCTTTTCTTAATGCTTTGATTAAATTAGGCGTAACTCCATATTCTTCATTGTTCTTAAAGTAGGCATCAGAAACTCCGCTTGAAGTATCAACCCTAACAGCGTATAGATCTGGAAAGGCTTTGATGACTTTAAGTGAATCTCCAATAATATCGTTATTAAAATCAACTAGTGCAGGTGTTGGTTCATCAGGAAATTCTTTTTTATAGGCTTTAATAGCCTCAACTAAATCTCCTTCAAACATTTGAATTAAAACGTGTGGTATCGTTCCAATAGCAATGCCATCATGTAAAGCAACATGAGCATCAGTAACTTGTGTACTTATTCCACCAAGAGCTACAGCTTTTCCATCAATTTCTTGATTCTTATAATGATCAGCTCTATCTCCCATAAAGATGACTTTTTTACCATTAGCAACTTCAACGATATGCATTGCATTAGTTGCTAGTGAAGTTGAGCGTGAAAGAATTCCATCAATAACCCCTTCAAACTCTCCAAAGTATTCATACTTTCCTTTTAGTTGTAGTACTATATCGTAATTAGAAATCTTGCTTCCTTCAGGAAGATAAAGAATTTCATATTTACTTGTATCTGTATTTTTTTTAAGAAATTCTAAAGCCTCATCAATTCCTCCAAGAAGAGAATTATCTTTTCTTTGAAAAAATTGAAGTGTAACGATACTATCACCTTTATGATTTTTAATTATTTGTTTTGTTTTACCAAAGTACTTAGCAGAATATCTATTCATATTTTAGTACCATATCACCATCTTTAATTCATTTCAATTTCTTAATCATTACATAAGAGAATGAAATTGATAGAAGTGCAGGTAAAAGTAGTTGCATAAATATTACATTCATTCATGCTCTAAGATTTGTTCAACCATTTTCAACTAAAGTAAATATTTGACCATATAAGGCTGATGTTCCCATACCAGAAGTAGGGACTCCATGTTCACCAATTGGTCAATCAGTAAGAGGAACTGCTGCTACAGAAATCAGAGCTGTTATTGCTGAGACTACTGTCATAGAAATTAGGATAATTGGTTTTTTGCTAAAGTTCTTCATTTGAAGCATAGCAGAACCAAAACCAACTGCCAGTCCAAAGGAAATCTTTTTAGTAGACATAAATGTTAGTACTCCCATACCAATCATCATTGCTGAAGTTCCGGCAATAGCAGCAGTTGCTGCATCTCCTTTTAATCAAAGTGCTGCTGCAATAGCGGCTGAGGATGTTGGGAGTGCAAGAGCTAGTCCCATTAATGCACCAATAACTGGGGCAAGTAAAATCGCTGCTCAATGTTTTTTATTAACTGTATTATCAATTACTCATTCGATAATTACTAATACAGTTGAAGTTAGATATGTTAATCATAGTGCTTCAAAGACTCCAATTATGAATCCGATGATAGGAACGATGATTATATCTATATGTGTTTTTCATTTAAATATACTAAATATATATACTAATGAAACGGAAAAGATTCATGCTGCAAAAACATCACCGGGTAAAACAACATTTGCATGTCCGCCTTGTATGAAAGGATTACGAATCCCTAAATTGTAATTTCAATGAAATGTGTCGCCCTTTACATATGGTGCTGCTAATGATTGTCCTGCAATAAAAGCTCCAATAGCTACAGCAAATATTTGCACGGGTGAAAGTTTTGCTTTAATACCTACACCAATTCCAATTGCAAAAGGTGTTAAGTAAGTTAATGCTTCTTTAATAGTTACTGTTATATCCTGTCAACTATTGTTAGGTGAATCAGGATGTATTTTTAATCCAAATAATCCAATGATTGTACCAATAATTAGTGAAGTTAAAAAACCTCACGTCATACCAATCATTGAATCTGTTCAAATCTTCTTGTGTTGAAGATTCTTAAATTCAATTTTCATATTATAAACTCCTTCGAGTTTCCAAAATTTTATAAGTATTACGACTTGCAATGACTATATTCAGACTTTACTGTCGGCTCAGGAATTCCACCTGATCATGCTCTATGAGTACGATGGCTTTTACATCCGGTAGGCATTATTGCCCTTCAGGAAACTGCAACTTATTTCGTTGCTAAAATATTATACAAAAAACTTTTCTCATTTTAGAGAAAAGTATATTGAGGTAATTTATTCCTTTTTCTAAGCAAAAGCATATCGATCAATTCCTGGACCAGTTGGTGCTTTAAAGC
>CAYTOW010000018.1:11257-13312 GCA_964439655.1 uncultured Mycoplasmataceae bacterium | reverse complement strand
TCCAAAAATACATACTAATGCTAACGTTACTGGTAGCCTTCATATCTATGGAAGTGTTTTAACTATCGGTGGAGTATTTTGATCAGCTTATATTTATTATGTATGAATAAAAAATCAAACATTTCAATTATGAATGATAGTCTCTACACTCTTATCAGTAGGATGATTTATTTATACAGTGATAGAAAATTATCCGATAGTTGGATCCAAAGAAAACACTACAGCTCAACACAATATCGATTATGTAAATGTAGTTAAGAGCTTTAGAGCATGATATTGATCAACTATATCTTTAACAATTTTCTTTACACTAACATCAATTTCAATAGCTATATATAGATCTTTATAAAGGAGAAAAAAATGAAAGCAAATAAAAGACTTAATCATTCAGCAGCACACCTGCTAGCAGCTGCAGTAATGAAACTATACCCAGATACAATTCTAGGTATTGGACCAGCAATAGAAGAGGGATTCTATTACGATTTTAAATTTAGTAGTCCCATTAACGATCAAGATTTAAAGAAAATTGAGAAACAAATGTCTAAACTTATTGCCGGTGGTTATAAGTTTGAGTTAGTAGAAAAAGATGGACTTAAAGATCAACCACTTAAAAAAGAACTTTTTGATCAATACTCAAAAGAGAAAAAAGATATTACATACTATGGAATGATAAATCCTTCAAATGGTAAGAGCATACATACAGAAATGTGTGCAGGACCTCATGTAGAGAGCGTTGGAAAGATAAAGCATTTTAAATTACTGTCTCACTCAGCAGCATATTGAAGAGGAGATCAAAAAAATGAATCTCTTACTCGTATCTATGGAACTGCATGAGAGACTAAGGAAGAATTAGAAAATTATCTTCAACTTCTTAAAGAAAGAAAAGAGAGAGATCATAGAGTAATTGGAAAACAAATGAATCTCTTTATGTTTGATCCCTTAGCTGGTAGAGGCTTTCCTATCTGACTTCCTGATGGAATGATTCTTAAAAATACAATTATGGACTATGTTAGAAAGAGCGATAGAAAATATGGTTATAAAGAAGTTGAAACACCTGCTTTTGGAGAAGTAAAACTTTATGAGACTTCTGGACACTGACAACACTATAAAGATGATATGTATCCAAAGATAGAAGTTGAGAGTGAAAACATCGTCATGCGTCCAATGACTTGTCCTCATCACATATTAATTTATAAAAGAAAAAGAAGATCGTATAAAGAACTTCCAATTCGTTATAGTGAACAAGCTCTTCTTTATAGAAAAGAAAAATCTGGAGCTTTAACTGGTCTTGAAAGAGTTAGATCTATGCAACTAACTGAAGGGCATGTATTTGTAGCTCATGAGCAAATTAAAAAAGAAATTGCTCATGGATATAAACAAATTATGGAAGGACTTAAGAAGTTTGAAATTGAAGTTGATCATGTTGCCTTATCTCTAAGAGATAAAAATGATAAAGAAAAATACTTTGATAACGACAAAATGTGAGATAAGGCTGAAAACGACTTGCGTCAAGCACTTGATGAACTTAAGATTCAATACACCGAAGAAATTGGAGAAGCAGCTTTCTATGGACCTAAAATTGATGTTCAAGTTAAAACTGCTCTTGGACACGTTATTACTTTAAGCACACTTCAACTAGACTTCCTACTTCCACAACGATTCGAGATTACTTATATAGATGCAAACGAAGAAAAAGTAACTCCTGTCTTAATACATAGAGGATTCTTATCTACTTATGAAAGATTTATAGCAATCTTGTTAGAGCAAAGTAAAGGTAATCTTCCATTTTGATTAGCGCCTCGTCAAATAGTAGTTCTTCCTGTTAATGAAATTCATTTTGACTATGCTAATGAAGTTAAAAAGACTCTTGAAGAAAAAGGCTTTAGAGTTGAAATAGATTTAAGCAACGAACGAATTTCTAAAAAGATTAGAGAATATCAAATAGCCAAAGTTAAATATCAACTTGTAATTGGAGATGAAGAAGTAGCTAAAAAGACCGTTACTTATAGAGCTTATGGTTCTAAAGAACAAAAGACTATAGCACTTAAAGATTTT
>CAYTOW010000018.1:0-11157 GCA_964439655.1 uncultured Mycoplasmataceae bacterium | reverse complement strand
TATTTTTTTAATCAATCAGCACCTTTTTGAACCTCAACAGTAGAAAGGTCTTTAAAGTTTTGCTGTCGCGCTACTTCATAAGAAACTATAGCAACACAATTAGCTAAGTTAAGACTTCTTGTTTCACTAGTCATAGGTATTCTTAAAGTTCTCTCTAAGTTATTAGAAAGAATCTCTTTTGGAATTCCAGTAGATTCTCGCCCAAACATAAGTCAAACATCTTTAGTGCTAAGATCAGCTGAGGAATAGACATTTTGAGAATAACGAGTGATATATCAAATATCTTTATCCGAATGTTTTTGATTAAAGTCTTTATATGACTCATATATTTCATGCTCAATCATTTTTAGCTCTTTTCCTGCTCCAGCTCTTTTAATGCTTGGATGAAAAAGATCAAAAGCAATAGGCTTAATAATATGAAGTTTTGCTCCAAGGGCATAACAAGTCCTAATAATATTACCTGTATTAGGTGGTATCTCTGGTTGATATAAAACTATATTAATCATCTATTATTCCTTTCCAAAAAGTTTTTCTGTAGTCTTAAAAGAAATTTTAGCAACTTTAGGTAATTTTTCTCTTCCATATCTAGAAACAAATTTCATCGTAAAGTCCTCTACTATAGTATTAGTTCCAAGGGGAAAGTGCATATCTCATTCTTTGTCTTGGGCCTTCATAAGTTCAATAAGTTTTTCTCTTGCAAGGATTGAAGCGGCTGCGACTGAAACATGTTCACTTTCACCTTTAGGTACATAGATGTATTTATGTCAAAAACTTTTAACATCAAAAGATGATTTATTTAGCTTATCCTGATATTTATCGATTGCTTGAGTATTAGAAAAAGCATCTATTATTATTAGGTCAACACGATCTGCATAATTCTCAAGATCATTGATAGCACTCATATGTAAAAGCATCTTAAGCTCATTAGCATTAAATGAAGTATTAAGTTTATTGTATCCACTTTGAGTTAGATGTTTTACTTTAAAAATAACTTTAGGTTTTATCTTTTGAGCAAGAGTTAATATTTGTTTATCAGATAATTTTTTAGAATCTTTAATACCTCATGACTCTAATAATTCAACGTTTTGTTTGGGAACTAAAACAGCTGCAGCAACTAAAGGAGATAGGTAATCTCCTACTCCAGTTTCATCAGAACCTATGATATTTAGACCTCTATATTTTTCTTTCATAATTCAATTATATGTAAGTTATAGTAAAATTAATATATGTTAGGTATTGACATAACAAAAATTTCAAGGTTTAATAAACCTACAAAGGCATTTATAAAAAAGATTCTTCACCCAAAAGAGATTCTTAAATATGAGAATGAAGAAGATAAAAGTTTATTTTTAGCTTCACGTTGGGCAATCAAAGAATCACTTTATAAAGCAAACAATAAATACTTTCACTTCAATAAAATAAATATTGAAAAGAAAGATAATAAATATGTCTTTGAAGAATTTCAAATATCAACTAGCAAAGAAGAAGACTACTATATAGCTGTAGTTACGAAAGGAAAATAATGAATATTAAAATTAAACTTGCATTGAAGTATCCGATAATCAAGTTTCAATCTCTTAGAGCTAACCGTATAGTTAAAAAGATATCTAAACTTGATGAAGAGGAAGCTGAAAATAGATATCCAGCCATTTGAAGAAATAACTTAGTTCTTAAAAGAGCAAAGAAAATGCTTAAACTTTTGAACGTTGAAGTTGAAGTAATTGGATTTGAGGATTTACCAAAAACTGTTGCAATGCTTGCTCCTAATCATTGTTCATACTTTGATCCAGCTCTTATCCTTGTTGCTTTAGAAGATAAACGTCCAGGAGAAGATTATGTAAATAAGTCACCAATATTTTTAGCTAAGGACGATGTTGCTAAAGATAAAAGAGTAAGAGGCTATGCAAAACTTATCGATACTTTTTATATAGATAGAAAAAATGCACGTAAGGCTCTTAAAACTTTTGATGAATTTGCTAGGTTTGCTAAAGAAGGACATAGATATCCTGTAGTCTTTCCTTCAGGTACGCGTTCTAAAAGCGGAAAAGTTGGTGAGTTTAAGCCAGGTGCCTTTAGAATGGCTAAGAAAGAGTTTATGCCAATAGTGCCAGTAACTATTAACAATGCTTTATCAATTACTAATGCTAAACGTAAAGGGAAACTAAAAGTTCAAGTAATTTTTCATAAAGCAATTAAACCAATGTCTTTTATCACAAACGATACGCAAGCAATTGCAAAGAGAGTTAAAACTATAGTTGAATCTAAATGAGTTAAGCCAGAAGGGAAGCGTTCAAAAAAAGAACAAAAATTAGCATAGGTATTTTATGATTGAAAATAGTCACGAACAAGATTTAAAATTATCAAACTTTAATGGACCATTTGATCTTTTACTAAAATTAGTAAGAGATAAACAAATGGATATTTTGTCTCTTGACTTAGTCGAACTTGCCAATGCTTACATTAAGTTAATTGAAATTTTAAAAGATAAAGAAGATATGGATACAGCAAGTGAATATCTTGTAATGTCAGCAACACTTCTTCAACTTAAAGCAAAGATTGTTTTACAAAATCCAAATGACGATGAAGAGGTAAAAGCAGAAAAAGAAGATATTCTTAAAAAACTTGTTGAACTACACAAATATAGAACTTTAGCTAAAGAACTAAAATCTAGATCGCTAGAAAGATTAAAATTTCACGATAAAGAAGTAAGTGATTTAAATCAATTTCAATTTGAATTTGATGAGACTCATTTAACTGGAAAATCTAATCCTGTTCAATTGATAATGCAACTTAGAAAGATGTTTGAACGTCAAAGAGCAAATGAATTACGTCATACAACTATCGAAACGATTAATTTATCACCAGCTGAAAGAAGATTAGAATTAATTGAAATTCTTAAAAAGCACGCTAAACCTACCTTTGAACAAATATTTAGTGTACCTACTATAAGTCACTTTGTAATAACTATGTTAACTATACTTGATATGTCACGTAAACAAGAATTAATAATTAAGCAAAATGCACAATTTGATGAAATAACTTTTGAGAGGGGAAAGATAAATGAATAATAAAGTAATCGAAGCACTTATGTTTGTTCAAGGTGAAAAAGGTCTTAGCCCTAAACAACTTAAAAGTGCAACAAGTATTCCAACAGAAGAAGCTCGTAAAAGATTAAAAAATTTTAAAAAAGAATTTAACGATTCAGATAGAGCAATTATGGTTATCGAAAATAACGATGTCTTTAAATTCGTTACTAGAAAAGATTACGATGAACCTATTATTCAACTTGTTGCTGATGAGAAAAAACAACGCCTTTCGAGTGCTGCTATTGAAACTGCAGGTATTATTGCTTATAAACAACCTGTAACTAAAACTCAAATCAATACTATTCGTGGAGTTTCATCTGAGGCCGTTGTAAATACCTTGTTAGTTAAAGAAATTATCGAAGAGGTAGGAATAGCCAAAACACCTGGATCTCCTATACTATATGGAATAACCAATAAGTTCTATGATTATTTCCAACTTGATTCTTTAAAGGAATTACCAAAGATTGAGGATTTAGATGAATCTGAGGGGCTTGAAAGTGATTTTGATCTCTTCAGTTCTCAAAGAGAAGATTAAAATAATATTAAGAAACCTACTTTAAAAGTAGGTTTTTATTTAAATTCAATTTCTTTTTTGCTTAAAAGTCTTTTAATGTTTGAGCTATGTTTTAAAGTAACTATTATTCATATCGTTGCAAAAAAGATAGTGTTTAATCAATAATGACCATTTATTAGGTTCTCATTTAATAATGGAGTTGATCAAGACTCATTTAAGACCGGAATGAATAATAAAGCTATTTGCATTATTAAAAGTATAAATGGAGTTAATATAGAACCAACTGAAACATATTTAGTTAAAAACACTATCGTAACAAAGATAAAAGCTCCTATTAGACCAAGTAATCAATTCATCGCAAAGATAAAACCAAGCATGCATGCTGCTCCTTTGCCACCTTTAAATTTAAAGAATATAGGGAAGATATGCCCGATAACTGCTCCAAGAGCTGCAAATTGAATAATAGCTCCATTTGCTGCCTTTCAGTTAGACTTGCTTATAAAGTAAGAAATAAGAATAGATACTATTGGTTTAATAACATCTAAAATAAAAACAAGTAGTCCAATCTTTTTACCATGTACTCGAGCCGTATTAGTTGCTCCTGCATTACCTGAGCCTTTAGTTCTAAGGTCACCTTTTTTTCTCGTAAGAATTAAAGAAAAAGCAATTGAACCAACTAAGTATCCAATTACTAGAAATAAAAAATCTACACCGATATTGATAACATTCATAAAAAAATTATACTTTATTTATTTTTAAACTTTAGGATATTTGTATTGATTTGGTATATATTTCTAAATTACTTACATGTATCAATCAGTGTCAATATCTATTAAAAAATGTAAAATAGTATTATGTTTAATTGAGTATCTAAATTTGATCAAATAACTACATCATCAATATTAGCTTCGATAATTTTAGCTCTAATATTAGTTGTTGTAATATTTTTATTTATCTTTAGACCAAAACCAAAAAAAGAATTACTAAAATACTTTTATGCTTTTACTTCAGGGTTTTTATTAGTAATAGCTATTCTTGGACTTTTTTCTGAAACAAAAGAAAGAGTTTTAAAAAAATTCGGAAACCAGATATATGGAATTAATATTTTATATGTAGTGCTTATGGTTCTAGGTGCCTTGGTATTATCACTTTTAATTTTATGACTAGTAAAAAGAAGCGGGACTTATAAATCAGAAAAATCACCAGCTCACTCAAAATGAATTGGAATCTTCTTAATACTTGCTCATCGAATTCCTTCAGCCTTAACTATTGGTCTTTTATCAACAGACATTAAAAATGAAGCCCCTTTATTTATTGCTATAGCATTACACATAATTCCTGAGATTATGCTTTTATACTATCGTCAAATAGAAATGAATTATTCAAAGAAAAAAATATTTATCAACATTATTTTGATAAACATCATCTTCTTCCCAATGATTCTTCTTGGAACTGCACTAGAGAAAATAGTCTCTTCTCTTTGATGATTAGAGTCTATGATTTTCTTTGGTACTGGAATAATAATGGCCTATGGCTCTATATCTGAGCTAATACCTGAGTACATAAACTATATGGGCACTCACGTTCATACAGGTGATAAACATGAAAAGCATCAACACTCAACGATAGATCATATTCATGAACTAAAACACACTTCAGTTGCAACAAGAAAAAGAATAGTAAAACTTTCGCTTGCTCTAATTTTAGGGATAAGTATAGCTGCCTTAATATTAATATTTCATAAATAAATATAGAAAAAATTATTAGAAATAACTTTTTATATATAATTTATACATGTCTAAATACGATGCAAGTAGTATAAAAGTCCTTAAAGGTCTAGATGCAGTTAGAAAAAGACCGGGTATGTACATTGGTTCAACTGATTCTAATGGGCTGCATCATTTAGTTTGAGAGATCGTTGATAATGCAATGGATGAGGTCCTTGCTGGTTTTGCTAACCAAATTAAAGTAGTACTTAAACACGATGGTTCGATAATAGTTGAAGATAATGGTCGCGGAATTCCTATCGGTAAAAATAAAGGCCAAGAAAAAACTGCTATTGAACTAATTTTTACAGAGCTACATGCCGGCGGTAAATTTGGTGGTAAATCTTCAGCTTATAAAACCTCTGGTGGACTTAATGGTGTAGGTTCTTCTGTAGTTAATGCCTTATCAACTAAGTTAGAAGCAACAGTATATAAAGATGGCTTTGAATATTTTACTTCTTTTAAAGATGGTGGAGTAATCGATAAAAGTACTACTAAAGTTGGTTCTTCTACTAAAAGAGGTACGAGAATTCAATTTTGACCTAACTATAAAATATTTAAGAACAATAAACTTATCTATGATCGTATTCGTGAACGTTTAAGAGAATCTTCATTTTTAATTAGTGATGTAGAAGTTATTTTAAGATCTGAACCAGATGCACAAAAAGAAATTTTTAAATCTAAAGATGGAATAAAAGAATTCGTTGAATATATTAATGAAGCTAAATCAGCAATTACAAAAGCTTATTCTTTTAAGGCTCACAAACATAATATCGATGTTGAAATAGGTTTTCAATATACAGATGATTACAACGAAACTACAATCTCTTTTGTTAACAACATTAAGACCGCTAATGGTGGTACTCATGAAACAGGAGCTAAGACCGCATGAACAAAGATTCTTAATGAGTATGCACGTGAACAAAAACTTTTAAGTGCTAAAGCTAAGAACTTAGAAGGTTCTGATATTCGTGAAGGTTTAACCTTAATTATATCTGTAAAAATTCCTGAGGATATTCTCGGTTTTGTTGGACAGACTAAAGACTCTCTAAGAACTATTGAGGCTAAATATGCTGTTGAAGAGCTCTTATCAGAGAAACTTCATTTCTGACTTCAAGAGAATAAAACTATGGCTCATAAAGTTATTAATAAAGCAATAGGGGCTTCTAAAGCAAGAAACGCTGCACGTAAAGCTCGGTTGGAAGCGAGAACTGCAAAGAAAAAGTTATCTGAGAGAAAGATACTTTCTGGAAAACTAACTCCTGCTCAAAGTAAAAAACCTCTTGAAAGGGAACTATTTCTTGTTGAGGGTGACTCTGCTGGAGGTTCAGCTAAACTTGGTAGAGATAAAAAGACTCAGGCGATCTTACCTTTAAGAGGAAAAGTTATTAATACTGAAAAATCGAAATTAATCGATATTCTTAAAAATGAAGAAATAGGAACGATTATAAATACTATTGGTGCTGGTATTGGTAATGACTTTAAGATTAAAGATATTCAATATGGAAAGATAGTCATCATGACCGATGCCGATACAGATGGAGCTCATATTCAAACTCTTTTACTAACATTCTTATTTAGATATATGCGTCCATTACTTGAAGAGGGTAGAGTTTATATAGCTATGCCACCACTATTTAAACTTACTTGAAACTCTAAAGGCAAAAAAGAAACTATGTATCTATGAACTGAAGAAGAACTTGCACAAGAACAAGAAAAACGTAAGAATATCGAAATTCAACGTTACAAAGGTCTTGGAGAAATGAATGCTGAACAACTTTGAGAAACTACGATGAATCCTGAAAGTAGATCGATGATAAAGATTTCACTTGATGATATTGCATTAATTGAAAGAAGAGTTTCAGTTCTAATGGGTGATAAAGTTGAACCACGTAAAGAATGAATTAATAATAATGTTGAATTTACGATGGAAGATGATTTTGAATAAAAAAGGATAAGAAAGGAATTTATGGCTAAAGAAGAAAAATTTATAGTTAGTACTCTAGATCAGATTATGTCTGACCGTTTTGGTCGTTACTCTAAATACATAATTCAAGATCGTGCTCTACCTGATGCACGTGATGGACTTAAACCAGTACAACGTAGAATACTTTTTTCTATGAGTGAGCTTGGTCTTTGAAATAACAAAGCCTTTAAAAAATCAGCTCGTGTAGTTGGTGATGTTATTGGTAAGTACCACCCTCATGGTGATTCATCAATTTATGAAGCTATGGTGCGTATGTCTCAAGATTGAAAGATGAACGTTCCCTTAATTGAGATGCATGGTAATAATGGTTCTATCGATAACGATCCGGCTGCTGCAATGCGTTATACTGAAGCGAGACTTAGCAAAATTACTAAATTAATGCTTGAAGGTATTAATAAAAACTCTATAAAGTTTTCACCTAACTTTGATGATTCCGAAAGAGAACCTTCAATTCTTCCAGGTCTAATGCCTAACTTACTAGTTAATGGCGCTAAAGGAATTGCTGCAGGATATGCTACTGAAATGCCTCCTCACAACCTTGGTGAAGTCATCGATGCTATAATCGCAAGGATTAAGTCACCAAACTCAAGACTTGAAACTTTAATGCAATACATTCATGGTCCTGATTTTCCTACTGGAGCTATAGTTCAGGGTTATGATGGAATTTATTCTGCATTTGAAAAAGGAAGAGGAAAGATTATTATTAGATCAAAGTTTGAGTTAGACGATTCTAAAACAAATCCATCGATAACTATAAGCGAAATTCCTTATGGTGTTGTTAAATCTAAACTTATCGTTCAAATAGATGAAATAAGATTTAATAAAAAAATTGACGGGATTAAAGAAGTGCGTGATGAAAGTGATAGAAATGGCTTATCTATTAAAATTGATCTTTGTTCTGGCGCTAATCCAGAGAACATAGTTCAATATTTACTTCTTAAAACTGATATGCAAATTTCATATTCATACAATAATATTGCTATAGTTGATAAAGCTCCCAAACAACTTTCTCTTACTGATATTATCGATGCTTACGTAAGACATCAACAAGATGTTCAAAGAAGAAAAGTTAGTTTTGATCTCAAAAAATCTTCAAGAAGATTAGAAATAGTTGAAGGGCTAATTCGTGTTAGCAAAATAACTGATAAAGTAATTTCACTAATCAGAAGTATTAAAGGTTCAAAATCTGATGTGGTAAAGGCTCTTATCGAAAAATTTGATTTTTCTGAGATTCAAGCAAATGCTATTGCAGAGCTTAGACTATATAGACTTTCTGCTTCAGAACATGAGGTGTATTTAGAAGAGGCCCAAGAACTTAAAGAAGAAATTAGTAGATATAATGAGATTCTTTCTTCAGTTGATTCATTAAATAGATATATTATTTTACTTCTTAGAGAAATGAAGAAAAACTTTGCAACTCCTCGTAAAACTAAGATTGAAAAAGAGATTGAAAAAGTTGAAGTTAATCATGAAGATCTTATTAAACATGAAGAAGCTTGATTTGGAATATCACGTCAAGGATACATTAAGAGATTTTCAAATCGTGCATATGAGGCTAATGAGTTGCAAGCCTATGCCTTAAAAGAAGAGGATACTTTAATTTATCTTCATAAAGGTAATACTAAAGATAAGCTTTTAATTTTTACAAATAAAGGTAGATACTTATTTATTCCTGGACATAAAGTTCAAGAAAGTAAATTTAAAGACTGAGGTAAACATGTAAATGATTTTGCTGCTATTATGCCTGATGAAAAAATCGTTGATGCAATGCTAGTAAATGATTTTGAATTAAAAGCATTTATCGTTCTCTTTACTAAAAAAGGTAGAGCTAAGAGAGTAAAAATTTCAGACTTTAAAGTTCAAAGATACTCTAGACCTCTTATGGCGATAAAACTTGCTCCTAAAGATGAGTTAATTGGTGCTAAGCCTTCAAATGGATATAAACAAATTGTAGCTATCTCTCTTGCAGGTAAAGCAGTAAAATACTCTGAAATAGAACTTGCGATACAAAGTCCTAAAAGTGGGGGAGTAAGAGGTATGGTTGCCGATGTATCAAATGTGGCAGGTTTTGCTGCTGTAAATCACGATGATGTTATTGGTATTATTTCTAAAAGAGGTGGGGCTAAAAGAATTAAAGTCTCTTCTATAGAAGCTGTATCTAAGACAACTCAAGGTAAGCAGATTTATAGATGAATAAAAGGTAATCCTCATAGACCTCTTGATTTATCAGTGGTAAAACCATCTTTCAAAGGATCCTTTAGAGATTCTAAAGGTCTTCTAACATTTGAATTCAATCGAGTAGATATTACCGGAATCGATGAAGGCTTTAGTCTAATAGGTCCATCAAGAACAATAGATGGAAAAATATTTAACTTTAATAGAATTCATAACGAGTCAACTCTATTTAAAGATATTCCTTCTGATGCTGATGAAAAGGATATCTTTAATAAGGCAGAAGAGAAAATAGGATCTTTAAAACAACTATCTATCGATGATTTATTAAAATAAAATACTCATTAACTTGAGTATTTTTAAATCACATTAGATATTTTTTTTGCTAATTCACTTTTTGAGCAATTAAATTTAATAGTTTTTTCTTTAAAAATTATTTCTCCTTCTATCTTATCATTTCCCATCGATCCTATCTTATTTCATATTATTCCATCGATATTAAGTTTTTTCATCTTCATGATTGCATTTTCTTTATCATTGTCATGTTTAAAAGCAATAATTTTACTCTCAGGTCTTAGTTCTTTAATTTTAGTTAAAACATCTATATCTTTTTCTAAAACTATAGTTACTTTATCATTAGTTTTAATTTTTCCATCAATTTTTTTAGTTTTAAAATTAGGTATTGCTGCTGGAGAGATATACATACTAAAGTCTCTCTTTAATATTTCCTGAAGAATTTCCTCATTATCTTTAAAAGGGGATATATCAAGAAGTTCTACTTTAAAACCTTTTATTCTTAATTCATTAGCTAGCAGTGAACCCATCTTTCCAGTTGACGAGTTACTTAAATATCTAATCTCATCGATATATATTTTTGGACTTCCATTAACTATTAATACTTTTTCTTTTGAAGGGCTAAAGTAATTATCGATAGCTTTTTTAATATCAGTAGGCTCCATCATTCGTCCTAGTCCCACTTCACCTTCTCTAAGTTTTCCATAAACTGGCCCTAAAAAGATATGTCCCATATTAGAGATATTTTCAATGATACCCCTTTCGACTAAAGACTTATACATGTATGTATTCATTGCAGGAACAAAGATTATTGGATTTCTTGAAGCTATTAAAGTTGAAAGTAAAGCATTATCAGCTATTGCATTATTAAATTTACTTATAGTATTAGTGGTTGCTGGAGCAACTACAATTAGATCTGCTCATTTTGAAAGCTGGATATGTTTAGGAAAGGAAGAAAGATTTTTTTCTTCATCAATATAATTAAGTTCTTTAGCCTCATCAAAATTTTCTCTTACATACTCTGAAACTATAGTCTTTACTTCATAAGACTTGCTTAAAAGGTTTTGTAGTTCTTTAATTTTTATAACTGCTACACTTCCAGTTACTGCTAGTAATATTTTTTTCATATCTTTTCCTTTCCTTTATCATTTATTTTCTATCGAATTTTTATCTTGTTTAATAAGGTACTTATTTAATGAAGCAGTAGCTATTGCCATAAAAGGTGGAACTGTTCATTCAATAGCTAAGTTTATTGCAATAGATGTAATAAAAATTCAGAATGTTTTATTGGTATCAAAAGCAACTAACAATGCTCCAACTATTAATGTATTAGAAATT
>CAYTOW010000017.1:0-15666 GCA_964439655.1 uncultured Mycoplasmataceae bacterium | reverse complement strand
CATCTTTGAAGTCACCTAATTGGAATCAGAATATTGTGTTAGGAACATGGTGAATTCCAAATGGAATAAGAAGTCTATTTAGAACTCCATATACACCAGCAATACCAGCTCTAGGTCAACGTTCACTTGTAGCTTTACTCATAGCATCTGAAAGTAGGTATAGTCCATATCCTATTCAAGGGAATACAATAGCTCAAAAAATACCGAAACCTGTAATTATAATAATTGCAAGAACAACTGCAAGTCTACGTCCTCCAAAGAATGATAGTACTTTAGGAAGTTCAACATCATTAAATCTGTTATACACTCAAGCAACTAGTGCTCCAGAAACAAAACCATTAAGAACATTTGATGACAGAATGCTATCATATTTATCACCAAATATATCTCCAAATCCTACGTTGTCTCCAACAAGTTTAACATGCCCGTAAATATCATCTACAAGGGCTCCTTTTTTAAGCATTAATTGCATAAGAAGCATACCGATAAGACCAGCTAGAGCTGCCTCACCTCTATGTTCTTTAGTTAGACCAAATGCAATACCAACGGCAAATATAAGTGGAAGTTGTCCAAATACAGTGTTACCAATTGAATTAAATACGTGTGCTACAAATGCAGAGAAATTTGTATCTCCAGGTATAGCAGATCCTAATCTTAGGAATATAGCAGCAAGAGGTAAAACTGCAATAGGTATTAGAAGGGCTTTACCAATTTTAGATAAACCACCCATCATACGTTTACCAATAGTTTGTCTATTAGTTTTTACTTTTTTAGTTGATGTATGTTTTTTAGTAATAGTCATTATGCAGCACCCCCTTTAGCTTTTTGTCAGAAGAATCTGTCATGTTTGTTGTGATAAGCAATAATAACTGTAGTACCAACAGTACCAAGTAATAATGTGCCAAATATAAATGAAATACTTGAAATAACATCATTTGCAACTTTAGCACTATTATTTACCACAGGGGCAATTCATTTACCTAAATTGTATGATTTAGGATTAGTGATGCTAGCCACAGAAAGTACATTTTCTTTGGTCTTAGGATCTACGACTAAAGTTAACATAACTTCATTACCATGTTTACCAGTAAATTTAAATCCAGCTTTAAGGTCTTCAGGGCTAGTATGTTTAATAACCTTATAAATATTCTTATAATCATAACCTTGTTTTTTAGGTCAACCATATACAACACCAGATAATTTATTATCATCGGTTAAAGCTGATTGAAATGCAACAAGAACAGCTACTTCTGCAATTAAGAATATGGCAACAAGAATTCATAAAGACATTACGATTTTTTCTTTAACTGACATATTCACAATTTTAGAAATTAATTTATTCATTTTTTTCCTTTCTTTATTTTAGTATGTATATCTAATACATACACCTATTTTTTTAGGCATCTATATTATACTTCCCTTCTACTCTTTTTACCTAATTAATGTTTCTTCATTCCACACGTAAGTGGATCATATAAAAAACTTCCCTCTTAAATGTTTTCAAAAACAAAAAGAAAGGAAGTTAATAAAGAACGAGGAATCTTAAGACTAAAAATCTATTTTATTTTTTAACTCCTGAATAACTCTTGCAACTTCGATAGAAATTTTTTTATGTCATTCTAAATTCTCGTTAGAGGTAAATAGTTTTATCTCTTCTAGCATTTTTGTGTCAGCATCTTCAGTGATATAACAAGAATCTAATATCTTTTTACCATCAAGATAAACACTTCTATCAGCATCTTTTAATTTAGAAATTCTTATTTTACTTGTTCCAAATTCGTGTTTTAGTTCTATGTCACATTCCATTTCAACACCATTAAGCATCTGGATGTTATATATTTTGCTCTCTAATACATTTCCTAAAAAATAAATAGAAAGAGCAAGAGGATAAACTCCGAGGTCTGGAATTACACCTCCAAATTTTTCCTTTAAAAAGGCAGAAGCAGTTTTATAAGTATCATTCTTAATTTTTGAAGATAACTGTGAATGGTTGACCTTAAACTCTTTGCCACTAAAAGTTTTTAAAATAGGATTACATATGTGCACATATGCCTCCATTATTCTTACGCCTTTTTTTTCTGCTAATTTATATAACTCTTTTGTTAATTCATGTGAATGAGTCATTGGTTTTTCTACCATAACATTTTTCCCAAGTGAAATTGCTTTTTTAGCTATTTCGTAATGATATATATTCGGAGTGGCTATATAAACCGTATCAAAAAGATCTAGCTCATCTCATAAATTAGTTGTGAAGTTAGGGATGTTATTTTCTCTAGCAAAATCTTTAGCACTCTCTTCATTTCTACTAGAGATAATCGTTACCTCTTCTCCAGAGACTTTTAAAGACTTAGCAAAATCCTTAGATATTCACCCTGTACCTACTATTGCTCATTTATACATAAATTCTCCTTTTATCAACTTTAATTATATAGCATCTCTAAAGTATCAATTACTTAAGAGAGCAAAATAAAAAAAATAGTAATGATAACTATCTCTTATTAAATTTTTCTACAAGTTTTTCTACATCTTTCTGCGTATCTTGTTCTAAAGCTTTTTTAACAAGCACTTCAGCATCAGACTTATTAATAGTAGAAATCTGCATTCTTGCCTTAAGCATCGATGAAGCAGACATTGAAAACTCATCTAATCCCATACCTATTAGTAACGGAATGGCATTTGGATCTCCAGCCATTTCTCCACACATACCAACTCACTTACCATTAGCATGAGCTCCATCTATCGTCATCTTTATAAGATTAAGTATCGATGGGTTTAGTGGTTGATAAAGATAAGAAACTTTTTCGTTCATCCGATCAGCAGCAAAAGTATATTGCATTAAGTCATTAGTTCCGATTGAAAAGAAATCTACGTGTTTAGCAAATTGAGAAGCAAGAGCTGCAGCTGAAGGAACCTCAACCATCATTCCAAGTTCTATCTCTTTACGTGGAGCAACTTTTTTACCTTCTTTTTTTACTTCTTTATATGCATCTTCAAACATCTTCTTAGCTTCAATTAATTCTTCTATAGTAGCGATCATAGGAAACATAACTGCTAATTTACCATGAGCAGAAGATCTTACTAATGCTCTTAATTGAGTCTTGAAGATATCTTTTTTATCTAAGGCCATACGTATAGCACGATAACCAAGGAAAGGATTCATTTCTTTTGGAAAGTCAAAATAGTTTAGAGTCTTGTCTCCACCAATATCGATGGTTCTTACAACAACTTGTTTTTCATTCATGCCCTTAAGAACTTCAGAGTAAGACTTATATTGCTCTTCTTCTGTTGGTCATTCTTTAGCATCCATATATAAGAACTCAGATCTAAATAATCCAATAGCTTCAGCATCGTATTTATTAGCTCCTTCAATATCGTTGGGTGAACCTATATTTGAGGCTACCTTAACTTTATGTCCATCTTTAGTAATAGATTCTTTGCCAATAAATTTTTCAGATTCTCTAATAATTCTTGCTTCCTCTTCAGCTTTTGCTTTAAAGTTTTTAAGCTCTGAAGCACTAGGATTAATTAAAACCTCACCTGTAGTTCCATCGATTAATAAAGTATCGCCTGACTTAACTTTAGCTGTAATTAATTTTAAACCAAGAACAGCTGGTATCTCTAATGAACGAGCCATAATAGCTGCGTGTGAAGTTCTTCCGCCAATGTCAGTTGCAAAACCTTTTACAAACTTCTTGTTAAGTACTGCTGTTTGTGATGGAGTAAGATCCTCTGCCACAATTATTACTTCTTCATTAATTGTAGAAAGATCGGAAGATTTAATTCCTGAAAGAATTTGCATTAACCTTTTAGCAACATCTTTAATGTCAGCGGCTCTTTCTTTCATATACTCATCATCCATACTTTCAAACATTAGAGCATATTTAGAAGTGATATCACTTACTGCCTTAACTGCATTAAATTTCTCTTGGTCGATGATAGTTTTTATTTCATCTACCATTACTGGATCTGAGGCAACTTGAATATGGGCATCAAAAACTGCTGCTTCTTCTGGTCCTAGATTTTTTAATGCGCTTTCTTTAACTACCTCTATCTGCTTAACAGTTTCTTTAATAGCTGAATCAATTTTTTTCTGCTCTGCTTTAACGTCTTTAATTTTTGAATCGTTAATTTGAACTTCAACTTCTTTTACTTCAAAAACTTTAGCAACTGAAATACCAGTTGAAGCTCCTATACCTTTTAATTTCATATCTTAAATAAAACAAACTTATAATTAAATAAGTTTGTTGTCCTCCATTGCTTGTTTAATTGATTTAACTGCCTCTTCTGCATCACTACCTGTAGCAACTACTTCGAATTCATCACCTTGTTTAATTCCAAGAGCCATAACATTCATGATTGATTTAAGGTTTCCTTCTTTACCCCCAGCTTTAATAACTATATCTGAGTCGAACTTAGATGCTGCTGCAACTGTGATTGAAGCTGGACGAGCATGTAACCCTATTGGGTCGATAACTTTAGCTTTAAAATTTGCCATTTTTATTTCTCCTTTATTTTTTAACTAAGTTAATTATACATTATTCAATTTACATTAGTGGTGAAAATAGACGAGCTAAAAAAGCAATGATTCTGTTCTTAAATCTATTAGGCATAAGATCCTTCTCAGATAAGTCTTTTGATAATTTCTTATATGTAGAAAATAAATCAGCTACTTCTTTTACTACTGGTCCTTCAACTAAAGAAACTACTTCGTATTGAGAATACATAGAACGCAAGTCAATATTTACAGTTCCAAGATAAGCATACTTATTATCAAATAAGCCAATCTTTGAATGAACTAATATATCTTTAGTTTCTAAAAAGTTAACTCCATAAGGTTTTAGTTGACTTGCTCAGTATTTTGAAGCGATAAGAACAGCTGCCTTATCTGGACGTCCTGGAAGATATATATTAATCTTTACACCTGAAAGAGCTGCAGAACGTAAAGCTGCTATCAATTCTTCTGAAGGAATAAAATATGGTGTTGTGATATGAATCTCTTCCTTAGCATTTAGAATTCAATTGACTATCGAATCCATAAGAATTGGCTCTTCTATCTCTGGCGAGCATTCTACAAGCACCGTTGTTTCGCTTCCGCCTTTGTTATCTTTTAAGTATTTTTCAGGATTGAGGTTAATTCTTTTATTTATTCTTCAATCATCGATAAAAAGAAGAACAAATGATTTAACAGCCTCTCCTGTTATTCTTACTTGAAAGTCTAATCATTGTCCATATTTAGGATTAAGACTAGCATACTCATCAGCAATATTTACTCCTCCAGTATGAACGATCTTACCATCGATAATAGCCATTTTACGATGAGAACGATATCCATTTTCTGATGAAAGAAATGGGAAACGAACTTTTCCATAGATTGCAACTTCTATTCCTTTTTCTTTAAAGGTCTTAATTACATATCAAGGAAGAGCTCATGTTCCAAAGTCATCAACTATTAATCTGATTTTTACTCCCTCTTCTGCTTTTCTAAAAATAATATCTTTAAATCTATCAAAGATAATTCCGGGTTTAATTATGTAGTAATTTAAAAATATATATTTTGTGGCCTTTTCCAAGTCACTGAACAATGCCTCAAAACCTTCATAGCCAGATTTATACAATTTAAAATCTGCCTTATAAGCTCCTCTTTGAGAGATGTTTACTTGTTTTCTAAATAACTCTTTATTCTTTGTTGAATTGTTTTTAAGCTCTTCATATTTAAAAGTTGGTTTATTTCTATATTCACTTATTGCTTTTCGTTTTGTATAACGAGCACCAAAGATAATAAAGATGATGTGTCCAACTATTGGAAGCAATACAAGAATAGTAAGTCAAGCTATCTTTGCTGAAGTATGTCTTTTTTGAACAAAGATAACAATTTCAAAAATATTAATAAGTAGGTATGAGCCAATCATAGTAATAGCAAGTATTGAAAAACCACTATCTATTAGTGTATAGACTCCGTAGCCCAGAGCAGTTAATCCCGCCATAGTTAACATTCAACCAAAAACTGTAGTAGCTCACTTCATGTCTTAATTATATTAAAAAAGAAAAAATCACAACTATGTGATTTCATCTATATGGCGGGCTAGAAAGGACTCGAACCTTCGCGGGGATCACTCCCCCTACATCCTTAGCAGGGACGCCTCTTCACCAACTTGAGTACTAGCCCATTACATACATATTATATAGGAGTGTATAATATTAATTGAAAGAAAGGGGAAATAAATGAAAGCTAGATTATTAACAAATACTATATTACAACTACTATCACCTATTTTTCTAGTGGTATTTTTTGTTAGTATGTTTCAATGAATAGCAGATGCAACATATGGTACATTAGATAAAGACGGATTATATAACGAACTTTTAAGATGAATTATATACATATCAATATCTGGTGTTTTAGCTCTTGCATCTACTATCATGGGTATCGTTACTTTAGCTATGGACAAAGATCCAAAAGTTAAAGGTTTAACTATCGCCTCAGGTATCTTAGGTATTTTTGGTGGTGCATTTTTTGCAGGCGCAATAGTTTCTTTAATTGCGGTACTTAAGTTAAAATAGATTTAATAATAAAAAATTAAAAGGAGGTTTCTTTATGAAAGCTAGATTAGTCACTAACGCTACCCTTGCAGCTTTAATAATGCTTTTACAAATTATTGGATTAGCAGTAGTGTATAAAGGTATAAATTTTCACGATTTAACTTTTTCAGTTTCTACAGCTCTTGCAGGTGGCGCATTAACTATAATCGGATCAATCGTAATGCCTATCCCATTAATCATTATGGGTATCGTTACACTTGCAATGCAAAAAAGTACTAAAGCAAGAGGTTTAACTATTGCTTCTGGTGTTCTATCAATATTAGCATTACTATCAATATTGCCATTTATCGGAACAATTATTGCCTTAGCAAACTTAATCGTTTCATGAGTTGCTGCAGTAAAAGCAAAAGCATAATCGTGCTATAATCACATTAACACATAGAGAGTCGTGGAGCTTAGCAGCTATGAAGCGAGCCAACCCAGATAATGCTGGGTGGATAGTAAGGCCTTAACAGGTAACATGTAACTCTAGACTCCTTGGTGTTAAAAACAAAGGAGTTTTTTTATGTACAAAAATCTATTCACTAGTGAAAGTGTAGGGGCGGGCCATCCTGATAAAATATGTGACCAAATATCGGATGCTATCTTAGATGAGGTCTTAAAGCAAGATCCAAATGCTAGAGTAGCGACTGAGGTTATGGCTTCTAATAGACTTATCGTTGTTGGAGGAGAGATAACTACTTCTGCTTATGTAGATATAGTAGCAACGGCATGAGAAGTTTTACAAGTGCTCGGATATTCTGAAAATGACTTTACAGTTATTTCAAATGTTCACTCACAATCACCCGATATAAATCAAGGAGTTGATCGTAAAGATGGAGTTCTAGGAGCTGGAGACCAAGGAATAATGTTTGGTTATGCAAATAGAGAAACACCAGAACTTATGCCCTTACCTATTACTCTTGCCCATCAACTAATGTCTCTTGCGGAAAAATTAAGAAGAAGTGGTAAATTTAAATGAGCAAAGTCTGATATGAAATCTCAAGTTAGTATCGATTACTCTTCAAAAGAAAAACCTAGAATCGACACTATCTTAATGTCTGTTCAACATGAGGCTGATTACGATGAAGAAAAGTTTAAGAACTTTATCATCGAAAAGATAATGAAGAAAGTTGCAAAAAAATATAAATTAAATACTGATTTTAAAGTATTTATTAATCCAACTGGACAATTCATCATCGGTGGTCCTATTGGAGATACAGGTCTTACTGGTAGAAAAATTATCGTTGATACCTATGGTGGTAAAGGACGTCATGGTGGTGGAGCTTTCTCTGGTAAGGATTATACTAAAGTAGATCGCTCAGCAGCTTATGCTGCTCGTTGAGTAGCAAAGAACATCGTAGCTCATGAACTTGCAGATGAGGTTGAATTGCAACTCTCATATGCTATTGGACATGATAAACCTATATCTATTTCTCTTGAAACATTTAATACTGAAAAAGTTCCAAAAGATAAGATATTTGAATTTATTAATAAAAACTTCGATCTTTCTCCTTCTGCAATAATAAAGGCATTAGATCTTAAAAAACCTATTTATAGACAACTATCAACCTTTGGTCACTTTGGTAGACCTAAACTTGATTTACCTTGAGAAAAAATAATTGATCTTTAAATAATTAAATGACTAATCTATCATTTTAAAAAGAGATTAGTTTTTTATTAATATTAATTATTAAAGTTTTAATTCTTAAACTTTTTTATTTTTTTATCTATTTTAGTTGTATAATTTTATAATAAGGAGAAGAGTGGAAATAAGATTCAAAAATACTAGAGTTAAAAAAGAATTAGAAATAGCAAATATTCAGAAAAATATTTCTAACGAAATTGCAAAACGCTTTCAAAAGGTATTGAACCAAATAGATAAAGTAGAGGATTTAGAGGAATTACAATCGACCTTTAGAGGATTAAATGTTGAGAAGTTAAAAAATACTGACTCTCTTTGATCTCTAAGATTAAATAAAAAATATCGTTTAGAGTTTAATGCTGAAAATATTAAAATGAATAAAATTACAAAAATTACTTTAGTTAGAATCCACGGACATAAATATGATTAAAAACATTATAAAAGAACAAATGAATTATTTCAATTACTCACAAGCTGATTTAGCTATTAGAAGTAATTACTCACAACAATTTATTTCTGAGTTAATTAGCGGGAGAAGAAAAATAACTCCAGAATCTTCAAAACGTTTGGGGCAAATCTTTGGACTAAAGGATCTTAGTCTTTATAACATTCAAATGAGAATTGAAGAACAAGAGGCCTTAACAAATGACAGTGAAACTGAAGAGGTATTAAAGTTCTTTTTATCAAATCTTAGAGATGCTGAATTGCTTCATCCATTAACGATAAGAAGAAAGATTAAGGATATCATTAGATCTAATTCATTAAATGAAAGAAAAAATGATCTTAAAGAAACTGTTATCGGTTTTAGAAAATATAAAGACAAACCTTTAGCATATTTTTGAATCGCTTTAATGGAGTATAAGTTTGGTTCTAAAAAATCAACTGGAGTTTTTAAATCCTCTTATAAAGATACAGTGATAAAAAATGTTATAAAAATTTTTCTTAAAAATATTGAAGTTAAACAAAAAATATCTGAAGCACAAAGTCTGCTTGATAAAAATGGTATCGTTTTATCTAATGGCCCATTTTTAAAAGGCTCTACCATTAATGGAGCCACTTACAAAAGAAATAAACAAAGACATATCTTTATGAACGATTTCAAGAAACGTGAATACTCTTATCTTTTCACTTTAGTACATGAACTTATTCATATCTATAATCCTAAAGTTAAAAATGAAAATGCTATCGATAAACTTGCTGCTCAATACATAAGTGAAGTTGCTAATAAAAATAAATCTAAGCATGAAATTTTATACGTAATGAAAAAATTTAAAGATACTCCTAATTCTAAAAGAGACGAAAACTTCTGAAATGAGATTTATAAAAACACTAAAAACAAAATATACTTTGGTGATATTAATAACTTTATTACCTTTTAATTAAAAAGAAGAAGCTTAGGCTTCTTCTATTACTTCATATTCAAATATGTCATCGTTCTTATGAAATCTAATAGCTCAGTATAGTCATTTAATCCCAACTAATACATTTATAAGAATACCTGTACCATTAATTAACATCATAACCTCAAGAGAAGAATCTGTATCTCTAAGAACTTCAAGAATATCTAACTGACCTGTTCTCCGAGAAATTTCTCTTTCAGTTACCTGAACAACATCTGCCTTAAATCTTCTAATTCCAAAATATAAAGCTCGTTCATGTTTTCCTAGTGTTGCTCAAATTAAATGCCCAGTAAGATTAAGCATCACCCATGCACCAGAAAAAGCAATAGCTATATAAGCCCAAAGAGTTAAACCTAATTTAAGATTAACTAATGCAACAACAGCAAAAGCAATCGCTAGATTAAAAGATAAAGATCTAATTAAGAAGTTTATCCCATACATTCATAATTTAATTGTTATTCTTTTCATAGTATTATTATACCCATTAAAAAATAAAGCCTAAGCTTTATTAACTGAACCAAATAATTCCATTTTTCCTTTTATTGTTTTTTTCATTGCTTCAAATCCAGGAGCAAGGAATTTACGTGGATCATAATTTTTTCCTTCATCAGATTTTCCTGATCTAACAAAGTCTCTTATTGCAGCTGCAAAAGCTAATTGTAATTCTGTATTAACATTTATCTTTGCAACACCCATTGAGATAGCCTTCTTAATTTGCTCATCAGGAATTCCTGTACCTCCATGAAGAACTAAGGCTCTACCAGCTTCATCTTTTAGTTTAGATAAAACATCAAAGTCAAGTCCAGTTCATCCTTTGGGATATGGTCCGTGAATGTTGTTGATTCCAGCAGCAATCATATCAGCTCCTAGATCAGCCATTAATTTAACTTCTTTAGGATCAGCAACTTCACCTCCACCAACAACACCATCTTCTTCACCTGCTAAAGTTCCAACTTCAACTTCTACTGAAACATCTTTTTTCTTAGCTAAAGCAATAATTTCTTTTGCCTTTTCAATATTTTCTTTAATTGGAAAATGTGAACCATCGAACATAACTGAAGTATATCCAGCAGCAAGAGCTTTTTTAGCTCCTTCATATGTTCCATGATCTAGATGTAAAACTACAGGTACGCTAATGTTTAAGTATTCAAGCATTCCTGAAACCATTCCTTTAATAGTGTCAAAACCACCCATGTATTTAACAGCACCTTCAGATGTACCAAGTATAACTGGTGATTTATTTTCTTCGGCTGTAAGAAGTACAGCTTTAGTTCATTCTAAGTTATTTATATTTATGTGTGGAACAGCATATTGTCCCTCAAAGGCTTTCTTTAAAATTCCTTTTGCGTTTACTAATTTTGACATATTTTCTCCTTTTATATGTTGTATTAATTATATTCTAAAATTCTAAAATCTTATTATTTAATTAAGTTCATTAAAATAGCACTTGCAACTGAAACATTAAGAGATTGAACAGTCCCCTCCATTTTAATAAAAACCTTCTCATCCGCTAGTTTAAGTAATGGTCTAGAAACACCTTTTTGTTCATTTCCAACTATTAATGCTATCGGTTTATTAAAAGTTACTTCTTCAGCATTTTTAGCATTCTCTAAAGCAGAGGCATATATTCAATAGTTATTTTCCTTAAGGAATGAGACAAAAACATTTAAAGAACTAACTCTAATTATTTTAGTATTTACTAAACCCCCAGAGGCAACTTTCATAACCGCCCCAGTAACTTTAGTTGCTCGATCTTTGGGAATAACGATATGTGTAAAACCAAAGGCATTAGCACTTCTTATTATCGCTCCAAAGTTATGAACATCCTGAATGTGATCTAGAATTAAAACTTTCTCTGGCTTATCTTTTAAGATGATGCTTTTATCAAAGTAATCTACATCTTTAATCTCAGCAATAATGCCTTGATGATTAGCTCTTGTCATTTTATCTAAATCCTCTTTTGACAAAGCAATAACTTTAATTTCTGAAGGGATATTAAAATGCACTTTAGATGAAATGTATATCTTCTCAATTTTTAGTCCAGACTTAATTGCATCTTCTACTGAATGTTTACCTGATAAATATATAGGCATTAAACAAGTCCTCTTTTCTTCATTTTCTCATATAGTGAATCTGCCTTTTCAAATTCTTTATTTTCTCTGTGCTCTTCTAGTTTTTTATATCAACTTTTTTCTTCATCAGTTAAATCACTTTTAGAAAAGTTGTATCCAATCATCTTAATCATTTGAATAATGTCCTCTGCATCGATAGGACTTTTATCTCTATTAAAGTCTTTAATTGATTCATTAAGAATTCTTAGTGCAGTTGAAAATTTTCAATCTATTATTGCATCTTTAAAATCTTTTACTTTTTTGCTTTCAGACTTTTTATTTTTTACTAATGATTGAGCTCTATAAAAAGTTCTTGAAATCTTAAGAGTTTCTTTTGAAATTTTTTCTAGATAAGAATCGTTTAAATCTATAGGTGAAGTAACACCAGTAGTTATAACGATATATCTTAGAGTATCTGAGCCATACAAATTATTAAAATCATTAGCAAGAATTATATTGCCTTCTGATTTAGACATCTTTGAATTATTAAAGTTAATTTGTCCTACATGTTTTCACTCTTTAGTAATTTCTTTATTCGTTAAAGCTAAATAAATAGATCTTTCATTTTCATGATGAGGAAATTTAAGATCCATTCCACCTCCATGAATATCTAAAGTACTTCCATTTAATAATTTATAAATATTAGTTGCACACTCAAGATGTCAACCTGGACGACCTTTGCCTCATGGAGCATCAAATTCTATTCCTTCTTTAGTTTTTTTTCAAAGTGCAAAGTCTCCTGGGTTTTTCTTTAATGAGTTCTTTTCATTATCTTCGGGAACACTTCTATTTGAAAGCTTTCCATAATCTTTAATAGATCTAACATCAAAATAAACATCACCTTTAGCAATATAAGCATGTTTAGTTTCAATTAGTTTCTCAATAACTTTAATAGAATCAGAAATATTTTCAACAACTTTAGGCATATGCTCTGGCCTAATAATGTTGAACTTATCCAAAAGTTCTAAATACTCCCTTTCATATTTTTTAGCAATGCTCTCTTCAGAAACTTTCTTTTTTAAAGCAACAGAAATAATCTTGTCATCAATATCGGTGATGTTATTTATAAGGCTGACTTTCTCACCACTATGAGCTAAGGCTCTTCTATAGATATCAAAAGCAATCATCGGTCTTAAATTTCCAATGTGTGGAGATGAATATACAGTAGGACCACATACATAAATGTTTTTCATGTATATATTTTACCTTTTTTCTAAGATCACAAGGTTTTCAATATGAAAAGTTTGTGGAAAGAAATCATATGGTTGAACATTTTTTACTTCATACTTATCCATTAATTTAATATCTCTAAATTGGGTATCAATATTACATGAAAGATAAATGATCTTTTGTGCTCCTGAATTATTTATAGCTTTTGCTGAAGCTTCTGAAAGACCTGCTCTTGCTGGATCAACTATTATAGTATCAGCATTATTAATATTTTCTAATGCATATGTATTAGCATCTCCATAAATAGCTTTAACATTCTTAATCTTATTAAGCTCAATATTTTTAAGAGCATCGTTATGAGTATCTTTGTTTAGCTCAACAGAATAAACTTGCTTTGCTTTGTCAGAAACTAGAATCCCAATAACAGCTGCACCACCAAAAAGATCAAGAACTATAGAACCTTTATCAACCTCATCAATTATTGCCTTATAGGCGAGAGTTGCCATTTCAGTATTAACTTGTCAAAATGAATCAAGAGAAACTCTAAACTTTTTACCAAGCATAGTAGTTGTTGTAAAAATCTTAGTTCCAGGTTTAGCAGCTATAGTTGTATCAAGCTTTCTAATTATTAGCACTCCCTCAGATTTATACTTTGAAAAATCGATATCCATTAAATCAAATTTCTCAGGCACCACTGAAACTTTGCGACCTCTACCAGGAGCCATAAAGCCACCATTAGTTAAAGAAAGTTTATTTCTATAATAACTGCGCTGACCAACGATAATATCTTTAGCATTTGGAAAGTATTTTCTTACTCTATTATTTTTAAACTCGTCTTGGGCCTTATCGCTTAGGTGGGGAATTTGATATGAGCCAATTGAAAACTTTCAGTGACCCAGAGGTAGCACTCTATCTTTAGAAGGTTTTTTTAATTGAATTGCTCTAGCAGTTCCAAAGTTATCTTCTTCATAATAAACAAGTATTCTTGCCTCTTCACCTTTTATTAGTTCATCTACATGAAAAGGCTTTCCTTTAAAAGTAACTATCCCTTTTCCTTGCTTTGTATAGCCCTCACACTTAAGAAAGTCAATAGTACAATATCTACGAGGATGTCTATTTCTTCTTCGTCTTCTTCCCATCTTTCCCTTTCTTGTCTCTTCACATTCATTTAAATGAAAATAACTCTTTTTGAATAGCAAAATATAATCCTACTATTAGTAGAGAAATAACTAATATTGTTCCTATAATTGATATTGCTAAAGTCATACTTATATTCTACTTGAATATAAAAATGACATGATTCTTTTTCTTAGTAATAATTTTTGTATCACTAATCTTAAATTCTTTCCCGCCATCTCTAGACTCGATAAAAGATATTAATGAATCTAGTTTTTTAGATGAGAGTTTTATCTCCCCAAATATACTATGAAGTGTTTGAAATAAAACCTCTTCTTTATATTTAAAGCTTTTAAAGAACTCAACAGAGTAATTACTTTTACTTCATTTTTTAGCAAGATAATCAACTTTAGAATATTTTTTCCTAAGTATTTTATTGCTCATTACAAATCAAGAATATAAGTCTTTTTTCTTTTTAGGATCTTTTGCAAGTTCTTTCCTAAATTGATTTCTTGTATATTTATCAGTTGCATTTGTTGAATCTATTGCATACTTAATATTATTTTTTTCTAAGTATTTAAGTAGATCTTCTTTTCAATAAAGATTCACATATGGACGATATACTTGAAGATCTCCATAATTATTTCTTTTTCTAATACCAAAGTATGAAGGCTCTCTACCTGAGACTTGTTGCATCATTGCCGTTTCTACAAAGTCATCTTTGTGGTGAGCTACCAAAACCTTTTTAGCATCATATTTTTTTGCTACCTTAACAAAGAAGTCATATCTTATTTTTCTTGCTCAATCTTGAAAATTACCAACAGGTTTTTCTTTAATACTTAAAACCTCTAATGGAATGTTATGCTTATTACAGAAATCACGAACTATTTCTTCGTCAACTTTCGAATCTTTTCTTGCATTGTAATTTACATGAGCAACAACTACTTTATTTTTCTTGTAATCGTTTAAAAGATACATTGAATCAGGACCACCACTAACTGCTAATACTTTCATTACTTAGTATTCAGTTTATTCATTGCTGTCTGAAAATCTTTATCAATGAATGTCTGAACCGCCTCCACTAATGAGTCCTTAATTTTATCAAGTTCCATTATTTGAAGTTTAGAAAACCTTCCAAGAACATGATTTTTAACTCCGTTTTTTGCTCTTCCAATACCAACTTTTAATCTTTGAATATCTGAAGTTCCTAGTTTCTCGATTATATCTTTCATGCCGTTTTGTCCCCCTGCAGAACCTTTAGGTTTCATCATTGCTTGACCTACTGGAATTTGCACATCGTCATAAATGATTAATAAATCTTCTTGTTTTACTTTATAAAACTTAACAAGTTTTTGAACATAATCGCCTGAGTTATTCATATAAGTTTCGGGTTTAGCTAAGATAAAACCCTTACCTTTATAAATTAATCCGCTTCCTTTTGTTTTCTTAACTTCTTCACCAATCGAATGTGCAAAAGCATCGATGACTTTAAAGCCAATGTTATGTCTTGTTGCTTCATACTCTTTACCTGGATTACCAAGTCCCACTATTAATTTCATAGAATTATTATAAATAAAAAGACCAATATGGTCTTAAGTTTCAATGATAAAGCTTTTTTGTGTTTTATCTTTAGTAGTTAAATTTC